>NZ_JAHBDR010000038.1:0-305391 GCF_019956575.1 Pseudomonas sp. A-R-19 | reverse complement strand
CAAACTCTTCAGTTCAAACATCTTTGGGTTTTGAGAAAACCCTAAACTTGGCTCAGCAATCGTTGGTTACATCTTTGATTTCTCGCGGAGTAACTTGTGATGCTGATAATCTGTTGACTAGCAGTCTGACTCCACAAGCACCCACACGAATTGCTTGATTCAGTTGTTAAAGAGCGGTTGGTTAAGATCTTTCGTCTCAACCGAGGCGCGCATTCTACAGCAGCCTCATTTGCTGTCAAGTGGTATTTTTCAGAAGCTTTCAAGGATTTCCTTAACAACTTCAACCACTTGCGCTTCAGATCTCTCATCAGCGGGAGGCGAATTCTACAGCGTTACACGCTGCTGTCAACACCTCTTTTTCAACTTCCTTTTGGCTTCGATGAACTGAAGCAACCTGCTGCCGAAAACTGCGTAACTCGTTGTTTACCAAGGAGTTTTCCGTTTCGACTGCGCCGGAAGTGGGGCGAATTATAGGCTTCTAGAATTCGCCGTCAACCCCTTATTTCAACCTTATTCGGATTTAAGCGTAATACGCGCAAATGCCTTCTTCCCGGCCTGGCAAACATGGGTCGCGCCAAGCGCATATATAAAGGTGCGATCGACAACCTCACCATCTATACGCACACCACCGGAACCGAGGAGATCACGAGCCACCGCCGAGTTCTTGACCAACCCCGCCTTATTAAGGACAGCAGCGATCGGCATATCCTCGGCAGCAGTCAATTCGATTTCCGGCAGATCATCCGGCAGCTCACCATCCTTCATGCGGTTACCGGCGGCACGATGAGCATTGGCAGCAGCCTCCTCACCATGGAAGCGCGCAACGATCTCTTCGGCCAGCTTGATCTTGATATCACGCGGGTTGGCACCTGCTTCGACATCAGCACGGAACGCATTGATCTCATCCATGGAGCGGAAGCTGAGCAACTCGAAGTAACGCCACATCAGCGCATCCGGAATGGAAACCAGCTTGCTGTACATCACGCCCGGCGCTTCCTGGATACCGACATAGTTGCCCAGGGACTTGGACATCTTCTTCACGCCATCCAGACCCTCAAGCAGCGGCATGGTCAAAATGCACTGGGCTTCCTGGCCATAACCACGCTGCAGTTCACGCCCCATCAGCAAGTTGAACTTCTGATCGGTGCCGCCGAGCTCGACGTCTGCGCGCAGGGCTACAGAGTCGTAACCCTGAACCAGCGGATACAGGAACTCGTGAATGGCGATCGGCTGATTGGTCGTGTAGCGCTTGTCGAAGTCATCGCGCTCGAGCATGCGAGCCACGGTGTACTGCGAGGTCAGGCGAATGAAGTCAGCCGGCCCCATCTGATCCATCCAGGTGGAGTTGAAGGCCACTTCGGTTTTTGCCGGATCCAGAATCTTGAAGACCTGAGTCTTGTAGGTCTCGGCGTTCTCGAGGACTTGCTCGCGAGTGAGCGGTGGACGCGTAGCACTCTTGCCGCTCGGATCACCGATCATCCCGGTGAAGTCACCAATCAGGAAGATCACCTGATGCCCCAGCTCCTGGAACTGGCGCAGCTTATTAATAAGCACGGTGTGACCCAAGTGCAGATCCGGAGCCGTTGGATCGAAGCCTGCCTTAATACGTAGCGGCTGGCCACGCTTGAGCTTTTCAATCAGCTCGGACTCGACCAACAGTTCTTCCGCACCACGTTTGATCAGCGCTAGCTGCTCTTCAACCGACTTCATAACCAACCTGCAAGGCTCAGATTCAAAGGGAACCAACCATACAAGATCGCACGTCAAATACAAGGTTTGCCCGGCGCACGGACGCCAATCCGCAGGCAGAGCACCTATGGACTTGCTTCAGAGATGATTTGGTTATATTTTATACAGTTATTTCATCTTCATCATGTCATTCATCTTTTCCAATTCATCCTTTTTCAAAGTCAAAGCCACTTATGACCACAGAATCGTCTAAAGCGCCGCCGCTTTACCCGAAAACCCACTTGCTTGCCGCAAGTGGCATCGCCGCCCTTCTCAGTCTGGCGCTCCTGGTATTTCCTTCCAGCGATGTTGAAGCCAAAAAGACGACCCTTAGTCTTGAACTGGAAAGTCCTGCTGAACAACTGACACAAGATCAAGACGCTGCTGACGTCGTTCAAGCCACAAATGAACCAGCAACTTCCCCCTTCGCGCAGATCGACAACAGCGCCGAGGACACCCAGCAAGCCGTTCAAGCCGAGCCGGCGCCGGTCGTCGAAGAAAAGAAGCCGGCAAGCCACAGGGAAGTGATCGTTGCCAAGGGCGACACCCTTTCCACGCTGTTCGAGAAAGTCGGCCTCCCCGCCACTTCAGTGCATGAAATACTGGCCAGCGACAAGCAGGCCAAGCAGTTCAGCCAGCTCAAGCATGGGCAAAAACTCGAATTCGAACTGAGCCCGGATGGCCAGTTGACCAACTTGCACAGCAAGCTCAACGACCTCGAAAGCATCAGCCTGACCAAGAACGACAAGGGCTACACGTTCAACCGCATTACTGCGAAACCGACCGTGCGCTCCGCTTACGTTCACGGCGTGATCAACAGCTCGCTGTCGCAATCCGCGGCGCGTGCTGGCCTGTCTCACAGCCTGACCATGGACATGGCCAGTGTGTTTGGCTACGACGTCGACTTCGCCCAGGATATTCGCCAGGGTGACGAGTTCGACGTGATCTACGAGCAAAAGGTGGTCAACGGCAAGGCTGTCGGCAACGGCCCGATCCTGTCAGCGCGCTTCACCAACCGCGGCAAGACCTACACCGCCGTGCGTTACACCAACAAACAAGGCAACAGCAGCTACTACACCGCTGACGGCAACAGCATGCGCAAGGCGTTCATCCGCACACCGGTGGACTTCGCCCGCATCAGCTCGAAATTTTCCATGGGCCGCAAGCACCCGATCCTCAACAAGATCCGCGCCCACAAAGGCGTCGACTACGCTGCGCCACGCGGCACGCCGATCAAGGCTGCCGGTGACGGCAAGGTATTGCTGGCAGGTCGCCGTGGCGGTTACGGCAATACCGTGGTTCTGCAGCACGGCAATACCTACACCACGCTCTACGGCCACATGCAAGGCTTCGCCAAAGGCGTGAAGACTGGCGGCACGGTGAAACAGGGCCAGGTGATTGGTTACATCGGCACCACCGGCCTCTCCACCGGCCCGCACCTGCACTATGAGTTCCAGGTCAATGGCGTGCACGTCGACCCACTGGGCCAGAAACTGCCGATGGCCGATCCGATTGCCAAGGCCGAACGCGCACGCTTCCTCGCCCAAAGCCAGCCACTGATGGCGCGCATGGAACAGGAAAAAGCCACTCTGCTAGCCTCGAGCAAGCGTTAAGCATGGCGCTCTATATAGGTGTGATGTCCGGAACCAGCCTTGATGGCCTGGACATCGCGCTGATCGAGCAAGCCCCGGCGATCAGGCTGATCGCCTCCCACTACATCCCCATGCCCGATTCCCTGCGCGCCGAGCTGCTCAGCTTGTGCGCCAGCGGCCCGGACGAAATTGCCCGCTCCGCCATCGCCCAGCAAAACTGGGTGAAGCTGGCCGCCCAAGGGATTCATGCCCTCCTCGCTCAGCAGCCACTGAAGCCTGACGACATTCGTGCGATTGGCAGCCATGGCCAGACCATCCGCCACGAACCGGCACGCGGCTTTACCGTGCAGATTGGCAATCCGGCCTTGCTGACAGAGTTGACCGGCATCACCGTGGTCAGCGACTTCCGCAGCCGCGACGTCGCTGCCGGCGGACAAGGCGCACCACTGGTTCCCGCCTTCCACGAAGCACTGTTTGAAGAACGGGCCGGCCATCGCGCCGTGCTGAATGTCGGTGGTTTCAGCAATCTGAGCCTGATTGAGCCCGGCAAGCCTGTCGCCGGCTTTGACTGCGGCCCAGGCAATGTCCTGCTGGACGCCTGGATACATCAGCAACGTGGCGACAACTATGACCGTGACGGCCAATGGGCTGCCAGTGGCAAGGTTCAACCGGTTCTATTGAATGAGCTGCTCAGTGATCCGTTCTTTGTAACCAGGGGCCCAAAGAGTACCGGCCGGGAAGTATTCAACCTGCCTTGGCTGACACAACACCTCGCACAACTGCCAGCCTTCGCCACCGAAGATGTTCAGGCAACGCTGCTTGAGCTGACCGCGCAGACCATCATCGAATCACTGCAAAGCGCCCAGGCGGACACGCAGGAACTACTGGTCTGCGGTGGCGGCGCCCACAACACTGCGTTGATGAATCGCCTGGCCAGCCTGTTGCCAAACGCGAGTGTCAGCAGCACCGCTACTTACGGTGTAGACCCCGACTGGGTCGAAGCCATGGCCTTCGCGTGGCTGGCTCATTGCTGCCTCGAAGGCATCGCAGCCAACCGTCCGAGCGTTACAGGTGCCCGCGGCCTGCGCGTACTCGGCGCCATCTACCCCACGTAAAGCCTCCAGACAGCAAAACGCCGCACGGCCCTGAGGCTGTGCGGCGTTCTGTGAAACAGATGCGCTGATCAGATCGAGAACGAAGAACCGCAACCACAGGTGGTGGTCGCATTCGGGTTCTTGATGACGAAACGCGAACCTTCCAGGCCTTCCTGGTAGTCCACCTCGGCACCTGCCAGATACTGGTAGCTCATCGGATCGACCACCAGACTCACACCTTCGCGCTCGACGATGGTGTCGTCATCGGCCACTTCTTCATCGAAGGTGAAGCCGTACTGAAAACCTGAACAACCGCCGCCCGTAACAAATACGCGCAGCTTCAAGCGATCATTCCCCTCTTCATCGACCAGGCTCTTCACCTTGTGCGCGGCACCGTGGGTGAATTGCAAAGCCGTGGGGGTGAAGGATTCGACGCTCATGCTGACTATCTCCCGGCGTTACGCCGTCATATTGCGTGATGACGCGCATTATCCGCTTCTCCTAGAAAAGCGGTCAACTATTGTTATGGTATATCAACCAATCCAATCGCTGGCCCGAAATGCAAAAAGGCCCGTCAGACGGGCCTTTTGCTGTACGCGATTACGCTTACGGCAGCATGCCGGCGTGGGACAGGCCCAGACGCTCATCCAGCCCGAACAGAATATTCATGTTCTGCACAGCCTGACCCGAAGCGCCCTTGACCAGGTTGTCGATCACCGACAGCACAACCACCAGATCACCATCCTGAGGGCGATGCACGGCAATACGGCAGACGTTGGCACCCCGTACGCTACGCGTCTCCGGATGGCTGCCGGCCGGCATGACGTCAACGAACGGTTCGTTGGCATAACGCTTTTCGAACAGCGCCTGCAGGTCCACCGAGCGATCAACAACGGTTGCGTAGAGCGTCGAGTGAATGCCGCGAATCATTGGCGTCAGGTGCGGAACGAAGGTTAGGCCGACGTCCTTGCCCGCTGCACGACGCAGGCCCTGGCGGATTTCCGGCAAATGACGGTGCCCTTTGACCGCATAGGCCTTCATGCTTTCCGACGTCTCGGAGTACAGCGAGCCTACGGAAGCACCACGGCCAGCACCGCTGACGCCGGATTTGCAGTCAGCAATCAGATGCGCAGTATCAGCCAGGCCCGCTTCGAGCAATGGCAGGAAACCCAATTGCGTCGCAGTTGGGTAGCAGCCAGGCACGGCAATCAGGCGTGCTTTCTTGATCTGCTCGCGATTGACTTCCGGCAAGCCGTAGACCGCCTCGTCCAGTAGTTCCGGCGCGCCGTGCGGCTGGCCGTACCATTTGGCCCACTCATTTGCATCTTGCAGACGGAAGTCGGCCGACAGGTCGATGACTTTGGTCCCGGCCGCCAGCAATTCGCCCGCCAACGCATGGGCAACACCGTGCGGCGTGGCGAAGAACACCACATCGCAAGCGCCCAGGGTCTTGATGTCCGGAACACTGAATGCCAGGCCGTCGTAATGGCCTCGCAGGTTCGGGTACATGTCGGCTACGGCCAGGCCGGCCTCGGATCGGGAAGTGATGACTACCACTTCAGCTTGCGGATGCTGTGCCAACAGACGCAGCAGTTCGACACCGGTGTAACCCGTGCCGCCGACGATACCGACCTTGACCATAAACCTGCCCTCAACGAACCCACTGGAAAGCCGTCGATAATAGGGCCCGCGCGCCCCTGCGACAACCGGCAAGGTGACGTGCGGAGCGTCAAGCCTCTACTATTCCGGCTACCGTGAATTGGGGAATAACTAAAAATGCTCTATCTGTGGCTCAAAGCGTTTCATATCGTCAGCGTCGTGTGCTGGTTTGCCGGCCTGTTCTACCTGCCAAGACTGTTCGTTTATCACGCACAAAGTGAAGACACGATCAGCAAGGAACGCTTCAGCGTCATGGAGCGCAAGCTGTATCGGGGCATCATGGGGCCGGCGATGATCGCCACGCTGATCTTTGGCGGCTGGTTGATCAGCCTCAATCCGAGTGCGTATTTCACCCAGGGTGGCTGGATGCACGCCAAGCTGACGCTGGTGGTGATTCTGATCGGCTACCACCATATGTGCGGCGCGCAGGTAAAACGTTTTGCCCGTGGCGAAAACACCCGCAGCCATGTCTTTTTTCGCTGGTTCAATGAAGTGCCGGTTCTGATATTGCTGGCAATCGTAATTCTGGTCGTCGTTCGGCCGTTCTAAATCCAACAGGCACAACTCACCGGGGTACTTCCAATGTCGCTGCCCGCTCTGCTCGAACAACGCTTGCGTCTGCCCGTGGTGGCAGCACCGATGTTCCTGATTTCCAATCCGCAATTGGTACTCGCCTGTTGTCGTCAGGGCGTGGTCGGCAGCTTTCCGGCGCTGAATCAGCGTGAAAGCAGCGGTTTCAAGGCCTGGCTGGAAGAAATCGAAGCCGGACTGGCGACACTGGAAAACCCCGCGCCTTATGCCGTGAACCTGATCGTGCACAACAGCAATCCGCGGTTGCAGGCGGATCTGGATATCTGCGTCGAACACAAAGTGCCGATCGTGATCACCAGCCTTGGCGCTGTGAAAGAAATGGTCGACGCGGTGCACAGCTATGGCGGCCTGGTGTTCCATGATGTGACAACTCGTCGTCATGCCGAAAAAGCGGCCGAAGCAGGCGTCGATGGTTTGATTGCCGTGGCTGCCGGGGCCGGTGGACATGCCGGGACCTGGAGCCCGTTCTCGCTGATTGCCGAAATTCGCCAGTTCTTCGACAAGACTCTGTTGCTGGCCGGCTGCCTGAACCATGGCCACGAAATTCTTGCCGCTCAATTGCTCGGCGCGGACCTGGCCTACTTTGGCACACGATTTATCGGCACAACCGAAAGTCACGCGCCCGATGCCTATAAAGAAATGCTGCTGACATCCAAAGCGGCAGACATCATCCATACTCCAGCGGTGTCAGGTGTTCCCGCGAGCTTCATGCGCCAGAGCCTGGAAGCCGCCGGTTTCGACATGGCCGCCTTGCAAGGCAAGGGCGAGATCAACTTCGGTTCCAAACTCAAACCTGTGAGCGATGAGGCCAAAGCCTGGAAAACCGTTTGGTCTGCAGGTCAGGGTGTAGGAGAAATCGAGGACTTGCCGAGTGTCGAGCAGTTGATTGCCCGTCTCGACGCGGAGTACCGCGAGGCCCTGGAAGATGCCGCCCGGTTGACCAAACGCTGGCCACGCTGACAGCAAACCTTGGCCAGTCTCGCCCGACTGACCTTACACTCGCCCGGGCACAACCTTCTTCTTTCAACCTCTCGCGACAAGGATGCTTCGCACATGGGCGAAAATCATTTCAAGATCGTATTCGAAGGCGCCTTGCTGCCCGGTGTCGACATCACCACGGCAAAACTCAATCTCGCCGAGTTGTTCAAAAGTGATGTCTCGGCCATCGAGCGCTTGTTCTCCGGGCGTCCGGTAGCGCTCAAACGCAACCTGTCGCAAGCCGATGCCCAGACCTACCTCCAGGCGCTGAGTAAAACCGGTATCGATGCCCGCATCGAAGCCGAAACACCGATCGAGTTGAACCCCGCCGACGTGCATGACCACATTCCGGCCAGCAGCCAGGCCACACCGGCAGATCCGCAGTCCCCTTACGCCCCGCCTCGCGCCCCCGTCGGCGAAGCCGTGGCGGAATTCGCCACACTCAAGCCATTCAGTTTCGATGGCCGTATCGGCCGCTTGCGTTACCTTGCCTGGACCCTGGTACTGACGCTTGTGCTCTCGGCAGTTTGCGGGGTGTTTGCCTTGGTTGCCCTGGCCCTCATCAGCGCGGACTCTACCGCCGGCCTGATATTGGGCGGCTTGCTGGCCTTGATCCTGTTTGTCGGATTTGCCTTCGTCAGCATCCAGATCACCGTTCAACGTTTGCACGATGCTGGCTGGTCCGGCTGGCTGTGGCTGTTGAACCTGGTGCCGTTTGTTGGCAGTTTCTTTCCGTTTGTGGTAATGGCCGTGCCGGGCAACGAACTGGCCAACCGCTACGGTCCGCCGCCTCCACCGAACAGCACCGCAGTCAAGGTATTGTCCTCGCTCTGGCTGGTCGTTATTGCGCTGATTCTGTTTGGCGCGATGGCAGGTGGCCTCTCGGCGATACAGGAAGAATACGAAAACGCCGCACAGAGCAGTTACGAAAGCAGCTCGGTCATCACCGATGAAATCGACGTCGAGGCCGAACCGGCGCCAAATTCCACCGACGATGCAGCCGAAAAGGCCCAGCCCCCTGTAGACTCTGCGAAAGAATGAACAGCGCTCCTGGCCCGTGACACCTGCGTCGCGGCGCGGAGCTGTTGCGATGGAGAACTGCATGACCCGTTACGCTCTGATCACTGGTGCCTCCAGCGGCATCGGCCTGGCAATGGCCGAAGCGCTGGCCCGGCGCGGCCGCAGCCTGATTCTGGTGGCCCGACAGCGTGATCAGCTGGAAAGTATTGCGATTGAACTGACCCAAAGGTTCGGCGTGGAAGTGTTGTTCCGTGCCTGCGACCTGGGCGAACCGCTGCGTCTGTCCGGATTCCTGCTGGAGCTGGAAGAAGGCGACAGGCAGATCGATCTGCTGGTCAACTGCGCCGGTATCGGTACATGCGGCCCGTTTCTGGCCCAGGACTGGATGACCGAGCAAGATCTGATCGAAGTCAACATCCTCGCCCTCACCCGCCTGTGCCACGCCATCGGCAACAGCATGGCCCTGCAAGGCGGCGGGCAGATTCTGAATGTGGCCTCGATGGCGGCGTTTCAACCGGGGCCGTGGATGAGCACCTATTACGCCAGCAAGGCGTATGTGCTGCACTTTTCCGAAGGATTGCGCGTCGAGCTGAAAAAGTGCGCGGTCAAGGTTTCCGTGCTCTGCCCTGGACCGACCCGCACTGCGTTTTTCCGCACCGCGCAACTCAACAGCGAAAAACTGACCAACAGCAAACTGCTGATGAGCCCCGAGGAAGTGGCGCTCTACACCGTGCGCGCACTGGAAAAGAATCAAGCGATCATTATTCCCGGACGGCGCAACCGCTGGTTCGCCTTCCTGCCAAGGCTCGGCTCGCGCTGGCTGACTCGCACAATCGCCGGCATGGTCAACAAGGCCTACTGCCCGCGCTGATCCAACTCAAGGTAAAAGGCTGGGCGCTGGCATACGCCATGAGTACACTCAGCCCAGCTCAAACAACGGAGAAAAAAGCTGTGGATACTCTGTTCACCAAGATCATCAACCGGGAAATCCCGGCAAAGATCATTTACGAGGACGACCAGGTACTGGCCTTCCACGACATTGCCCCACAGGCACCGGTACATTTTCTGGTGATCCCGAAGAAGCCGGTTCGCACCTTGAACGACCTGACCGAGGACGACAAGGCATTGGCCGGGCACATTCTGTTCACCGCCCAGCGCCTGGCACTGGAGCTGGGCTGTGAAAAAGGCTTCCGCGTCGTCATGAACTGCAATGAAGAAGGTGGGCAAACCGTCTACCACATTCATATGCACGTACTGGGTCAGCGCCAGATGCACTGGCCGCCGGGCTGATTACCCCCTCCCCTTTGTGGGAGCGGGCTTGCTCGCGAAGAGGGTCTCACCTTCAACATCTTTGTTGACTGATACTCCGTCTTCGCGAGCAAGCCCGCTCCCACAAAAAGAATGGCTTCACAGCACTGTCACAACCTCTGCTTCACAATGACCCAGCGCAAACCTTCCCTGGCCGATTGGGTTAAACTGGCCACCGAAATTCCCCCGGAGGTCAGCATGACTACCCAACGTCACTACTCGCCGATTGACCGCCTTCTGCTGCAAGCCGATGCCGCGATGCGCACCCTGCTGCCCTTCAGTGGCCAGCCGTACCGTCCGTCGCCCGCCATCGTGCAGCCGGATGCGAAAATGAGCGATGAAGACACGCGCCACGTTGCCGGCCTGATGCGCATCAACCATACCGGCGAAGTCTGCGCCCAGGCGCTGTACCAGGGGCAGGCGCTGACCGCCAAACTGCCGCAGGTACGTGCCGCGATGGAACATGCCGCCGAAGAAGAAATCGACCACCTGGTCTGGTGCGAACAACGCATCCATCAGTTGGGCAGCCACACCAGCATTCTCAATCCGCTGTTTTATGGCATGTCGTTCGGGATTGGCGCAGTGGCCGGCCTGATCAGCGACAAGGTCAGCCTGGGGTTCGTCGCGGCAACGGAAGACCAGGTGTGCAAACACTTGAACGAACACCTGGAGCAATTGCCCGCCGAGGACGAGAAATCCCGGGCAATTCTTGAGCAGATGCGCATCGATGAAGAACAGCATGCCGAAAGTGCGCTGAAGGCTGGCGGGTTCCGCTTTCCGGCACCGGTGAAATTCGGGATGAGTTTGATGGCCAAGGTGATGACCAAGAGTACTTATCGGATCTGATTTCCAGGTCGCCTGATAGGGCCTCTTCGCTGGCAAGCCAGCTCCTACCAGGAATGTAATTGGCAATAAAAAAGGCGACTGCCGTGAGGTAGTCGCCTTTTTTGTGTTCGAAAATCTTACGCCATATTGCGCGCGTAGAAGATTTCGAGCATTTCGTGTTTCACCCGCTCGGTCACCTGGGCACGTTGCTCAGAGGACAGGCTGCTGGTGGCGTCGCCGAACAGGTAGTTATCCAGTTCGAAGTTCTTCAGCAGCATTTTGGTGTGGAACAGGTTTTCCTGGTACACGTTCACGTCGGTCATCTGGTACGCGTCGCGAGTGTCTTCGGAGAGGTAGTTCTGGATCGAATTGATCTCGTGGTCGATGAAGTGCTTTTTGCCTTCAACGTCACGAGTGAAGCCGCGCACACGGTAATCCACGGTCACGATGTCCGAATCGAACTGGTGAATCAGGAAGTTGAGCGCTTTAAGCGGTGAAATGACCCCGCAAGTCGACACGTCGATGTCCACACGGAAAGTTGCAATACCGCTGACCGGATGGATCTCCGGGTAGGTGTGCACCGTGATGTGGCTCTTGTCGAGGTGGGCCAGAATGATTTCGGGCAGCGGGCCCGGGGACTCTTCGATCTGACTGTCGGTCGGGGTGACCGGCTCTTCCGAGATCAGGATCGTTACGCTGGCGCCCTGCGGCTCATAATCCTGACTGGCGATGTTCAGGATATTGGCACCAATGATATCGACAACTTCCGTGAGGATCTGCGTCAGGCGTTTCGCGTTGTACTCTTTATTGATGTACTCAACGTAAGCCTGCTGGTCTTGCGGGGTTTCCGCGTAGCAGATGTCATAGATGTTGAAGCTCAAGGTCTTTGTCAGGTTATTGAACCCGTGGAGCTTGAGTTTGCTTTTCACCGTTAAAAACTCTCTATGTGCTTGCGGCCCGGCCGCGTGATCAAGCATGCCCGTCAGATGCGAACAACGCACCTGCGTAGGACGGTTAACACCTCTTCGCGATGGCGATTTTGGTTGTCTGTTCGGGTGCGCGGCCTGTCGGTTGACGGGCCACTACCCTGAAAAAAGTGGCGCATTATGCAGACGTCAGCTTGGGTTCGCCAGAGTCTGCACTGCTTTTATGATAGTTGAATGTCGATTCAACCGAGTTCGATGATCTCGTAGTCGTGGGTAATTGCCACGCCTGCCGCGCCGAGCATGATCGAGGCCGAGCAATATTTTTCGGCAGACAATTCGATGGCGCGCTTGACCTGGGCTTCTTTCAGCCCGCGACCCTTGACCACGAAATGCATGTGGATCTTGGTGAAAACCTTTGGATCTTCGCTCGCACGCTCGGCCTCAAGGAAAGCTTCACAGCTCTCGACCGCCTGGCGGGACTTCTTGAGGATGCTGACCACATCGAAATTGCTGCAACCACCAACACCCAGCAGCAGCATTTCCATCGGCCGGACACCCAGGTTACGTCCACCGGCATCGGGCGGCCCGTCCATGACCACGACATGACCACTACCGGATTCGCCGAGGAACATGGCTTCGCCAGCCCATTGGATGCGTGCCTTCATCGCCAAGACTCCACTGTATAAAAAAGGGTCGCCAGCTTAGCACAGGCCCCGTGATTGACAGCGCCCGGCGTCCTAGGACATATCCCACAGCCTTGTAGGTAAATGCTCGAATTTTTCAGGAAGTGTCTGGTAAGCTGACGCCAATTCAATGGCGCATGGCCAGCCTCACTCCAGCGTTCACTATTTATAAAAACCAAACATACCGTGCAGTCTTTTCGGGATACAACCATGGTTGCTATTGCCCCCACCCCCAAGATCAAGAACCTCGACAAGCTGTTGATGCATTGCCAGCGCCGCCGCTATCAGGCCAAGAGCAACATTATTTGCGCCGGCGACCGCTCGGAAACGCTGTTCTTCATCATCAAAGGCTCAGTCACCATCCTGATCGAAGATGACGATGGCCGGGAAATGATCATTTCCTACCTGAACGCCGGGGACTTTTTCGGTGAGCTGGGCCTGTTTGAGCAAGCCGGTCTGGAGCAAGAGCGCAGCGCCTGGGTGCGGGCCAAGGTTGAATGCGAAGTTGCGGAAATCAGCTACGCAAAATTCCGCGAGTTATCCCTGCAGGATCCGGACATTCTTTACGTCCTCAGCGGACAAATCGCACAGCGCCTGCGCAACACCACGCGCAAGGTCGGTGACCTGGCATTCTTCGACGTGACCGGTCGCGTCGCCCGCTGCCTGCTGGAGCTGTGCAAACAGCCAGACGCCATGACTCACCCCGACGGCATGCAAATCAAGGTAACCCGTCAGGAAATCGGGCGGATTGTCGGTTGTTCCCGGGAAATGGTCGGTCGGGTGCTCAAGGATCTGGAAGAGCGAAACCTCGTGGACGTCAAAGGCAAGACCATGGTGGTCTTCGGTACGCGATAAGCTCGCAAACCTAGCCGCTGAACATCTGCGCCAGCATCAACCGGTAGAGTTCGTCGAGACGTGCCAGCGCATCGGGCGCGGCGAACTTCTCATGCAGGGCAATATGGCTTTCGGCGCGTACTCGTTGTTCCAGACCGCAGGCCTCGTTGAAACGATTGACCGCAGCGACCATCGCCTCTCGCTTGTTATCCAGCAGCATCGCCCCATGTACCAGTCCCACCGGACGCTGCCCCCCCTGACTCTGACGCCAGCGCTGGGCGGTACCGACCATCTTGCGCCCATCGAGATTGACGTTGAAGCGACCGTCACAGAAAGCACCTTCGATTTCACCCAGCGACGAAGTGCCACCCAGTTCATCCAGCAACTGGCAAATCGGGTCGCACAGACGACGGTAACCGGACTCGATGCGGCTCAGGTCGCCTTCGCTACGGGGCGGCGCATAAACCAGCGCGATGTTGATCGTGGTGGCGGATTGCGGCACCGGTTCGCCGCCGGTATCGCGTAACAACACAGGCCAACCCGCCGCAGCCGACACTTCGCAGGCGGCTTCGAAGCCTGGCAAGCGGTTCAGGCGACGGGGCATCACGAGTGCCTGGTCACTGGGTTGCCAGAACAGCAGGCCGAATTCCCCATTGCCAGCGCAGACCGAGGCCAACAGATCCTGTTCGGCTTGCAGGCCGGCTTCGATGGTGAGGGCGGTTGGCAGTGACATGAAGAACTCCGACAGGCATGAGGTCTTTGGGGAATTTTCGGGCCCCTTCGCGAAAAAGCCCGCTCCCACATTTGATCGCGGTCTAATGTGGGAGCGGGCTTGCTCGCGAAGGAGTCGCCTCGGTCTGCGTGCAATCAGTCGAGGGTCGAACCGCTGACAGGCACGCCGCGCTCAGGGAAGAACAGACGCTGCAACTCGGTACCCGGGCTTTCGGCGCGCATGAATGCCTCGCCGACCAGGAATGCGTAGACGTCGCTGATTTCCATCAGCTCGACATCGGCGCGATTGAGAATGCCGCTCTCGGTGATGACCAGGCGATCACGAGGAATGCGCGGCAACAGGTCGAGAGTGGTTTCCAGGCTGACTTCGAAGGTGTGCAGATTGCGGTTGTTCACGCCAACCAGCGGAGTGTCGAGGGTTTTCAGGGCCCGCTCCAGCTCATCGCCGTCGTGGACCTCCACCAGCACGTCCAGGTTGACGCTTTTGGCCACGGCTGCCAGTTCGGCCATCTTCACGTCATCCAGCGCGGACACGATCAACAACACGCAATCGGCACCCAGGGCTCGGGCTTCGACGATCTGGTACGGATCGATCATGAAGTCCTTGCGGATCACCGGCAGCTGGCACGCCGCACGGGCCTGCTGCAGGTAGGCGTCAGCGCCCTGAAAGTAGTCGATGTCGGTGAGTACCGACAGGCAAGTCGCGCCGCCCTTCTCGTAGCTTCTGGCGATATCGGCGGGAACGAAGTTCTCGCGGATCACGCCTTTGCTCGGCGAGGCTTTCTTGATTTCGGCAATGACTGCCGGCTGCTTCATCTTGGCCTGAGCCAGCAAGGCCTTGGCAAAACCACGGGGTGCATCGGCCGCCTTGGCCAGGTTTTCCAGCTCGGCAAGGCTCACGCGAGCGCTACGCTCGGCGACCTCCTCGACCTTGCGCGCCAGAATCTTTTCCAGAACCGTCGGTACACTCATCCCTCATTCTCCACTTTGAATACCGCGGTAAATGCACCCAGCTCCTCAAGCTTTTCTCGAGCGAGGCCGGTGTGCAGCGCATCGTGCGCCAAGGCAACGCCTTCTTTCAGGCTGCTGGCATGGTCCGCCGCGTAAAGTGCGGCACCGGCATTGAGCATGATCATCTCGGCCGCCTTCTGACCGTTCTCGGTCTTGCGCTTGCCCAGGGCATCGCGAATCAATTCCAGGGACGCCGCCGGGCTATCCACCGCCAGGCCATGCAGGCTCTGGCTCTTCATGCCGAGGTCTTCCGGCTCGACCCAATACTCGGTGATCTGGTCGTTTTTCAGTTCTGCCACGAAGGTCGGTGCTGCCAGGCTGAACTCATCCAGGCCATCCTTCGAATGCACCACCAGCACATGCTTGCTGCCCAGACGCTGCAACACTTCCGCCAGCGGTCGGCACAAGGCCTGGGTGAATACGCCAACTACCTGATGCTTCACACCGGCCGGATTCGTAAGCGGGCCGAGCATGTTGAACAAGGTGCGCAAGCCCAGGTCACGACGCGGGCTTGCGGCGTATTTCATCGCAGAGTGATGCGTCTGGGCAAACATGAAACCAATACCAACGTTGTCAATGCAGCGCGCCACTTGCACCGGCGTCAGGTTCAGGTAGATGCCAGCCGCCTCCAGCAGGTCGGCGCTGCCGCTCTTGCCCGAAACAGCACGGTTGCCGTGTTTGGCCACCGTACAGCCGGCCGCCGAAACCACGAAAGCGGAAGCGGTCGACACGTTGAAGATGTTGGCACCGTCACCGCCGGTGCCCACCACATCGACCACACCGTCGAGGGTCTTGAGCTCGACCTTGTCCGCCAGCTCGCGCATCACCGACACCGCGCCGACGATCTCGTCGATGCTTTCGCTCTTCATGCGCATGGCCATCATGAACGCGCCAATCTGCGCGTCCGAGCATTGCCCGGTCATGATTTCGCGCATGACATCGCGCATTTCATCGGTGCTGAGGTCGAGGTGATCGACGATACGGCTCAGGGCTGTCTTGATGTTCATGATAAGTCCTTAGCGCGTGCCGCCGGTTTGTTTGAGGAAGTTGGCGAAAAGCTCGTGGCCCTGCTCGGTGAGGATCGACTCAGGGTGGAACTGCACGCCTTCGATGTTAAGGGTCTTGTGACGCAGGCCCATGATCTCGTCGACCGAGCCGTCTTCGAGTTGGGTCCAGGCCGTCAGCTCCAGGCAATCGGGCAGGGTTTCGCGCTTGACGATCAATGAATGATAGCGGGTCACCGTCAGCGGACGATTCAGGCCTGCGAAGACACCCTTGTCCTCGTGAAATACCGGGCTAGTCTTACCGTGCATCACTTGACGGGCGCGCACCACATCACCGCCAAAGGCCTGGCCGATGGATTGGTGGCCGAGGCAGACGCCAAGAATCGGCAGCTTGCCGGCGAAATGCTTGATCGCTTCAATCGAGATGCCGGCTTCGGTCGGGGTGCAAGGACCGGGGGACACAACGATGCGCTCGGGGTTGAGGGCTTCGATTTCAGCGATGGTCAGTTCATCGTTGCGCACGACCTTGACCTCGGAGCCGAGCTCGCCCAGGTACTGCACAACGTTGTAGGTAAAGGAGTCGTAGTTATCGATCATCAGCAACATGGCGTTTAGAACCTCTTGAATTCACTGACTTTTAAGATGGCCTTCGAATGATTGACCCGCAGAGCGCTGCGCTTTGTCAGGTGCTGGAGTAGCGCCAGCAAAGCGGCATTTCAAACGGGTGAAGAAGGCGAAGCGGTACAGGTCCGGCGAAGCCGGCAAAAGAATTCAGGCGCGCCAACGCCAGCGGGCGTGTGCCTTGATGACTTGATCCAGGAGTTTACTGATGATCAACACGGGGAAGGTCTCGTTCGTACGTCCCGGCACAGTAACTTAGCTGGGCAGAGCGTGCAATATCGCCGGGGGTACTGCCCGCGAAACTCTTAAAGGCTTCGCGACAGATGGCAAAAGGCCGAACGTTTTTGGTACTGTCGTTTCGTTCACTAAAACAATAAATAAACGGACTTGCTCATGATCAAACAGTCGTTGTTTGTACCGCTCGCAGGATGCTTGCTCGCGATGGCATGCGCCCAGGCGAACGCCGCACCCAATCCTTATACAAGCTTCGTGGTCTTCGGGGACAGCCTCAACGATGCCGGGACCTTTGCCGACACTGGCGGGCCTGCCGGGTCGACGCAGCGCTTTACCAACCGGACGGGGCCGGTGTACCTGGATGGCAGCGGCGAAGTCCGCTCGCTCAACTCCACGCAGATACTGGGTGGAAAACTGGGCTACTCGGCGGATCAGACCGCATCTTCATCGTCGGCGGTGCGCGCCAGCAACGGCCAGCCCGATGGTAACAACTGGGCTGTGGGTGGCTACCGTACCGACCAGATTCTGGATTCGATCACCAGCACCTCCGCCACCGGCGAACGCACCCGGGCCGGCTATCTACCATCCAATAACTTCCGCGCCGACCCGAACGCGCTGTATTACCTGTCGGGTGGCGGCAACGACTTCCTGCAAGGTCGCGTCACCAGCTTGCCCCAGGCCAGTGCCGCCGCCGACCGCCTGGCCGACAGCGTGCAGACTCTGCAAACCGCCGGCGCCAAATACGTCATGGTCTGGTTGCTGCCCGATATCGGCTTTACCCCGGCGTTCAACGGCACCCCGCTGCAAGCCTTCACGTCCCAGCTCAGCGCACAGTTCAACACTGAACTGGTGAGCCGAC
The DNA here is from genome assembly GCF_019956575.1 of Pseudomonas sp. A-R-19. Taxonomy (NCBI): domain Bacteria; kingdom Pseudomonadati; phylum Pseudomonadota; class Gammaproteobacteria; order Pseudomonadales; family Pseudomonadaceae; genus Pseudomonas; species Pseudomonas sp. A-R-19. Next base: position 287,692 of record NZ_JAHBDR010000038.1, on the reverse strand, counting down.
TGCAGAACATCAATGCCGAAGTCATCCCGCTCAACATTCCGGTACTGCTCAAAGAGACGTTCGCCAACCCGGCGCAGTTTGGCCTGGCCACCGACCAGAACCTCATCGCCACCTGCTTCAGCGGTAACGGTTGTACCGAGAATGCCCGCTTCGGCATCAACAGCGCCACGCCGGACCCGACCAAGCTGATCTACAACGACTCGGTGCACCCCACCGAAGCCGGACAGCGCCTGATTGCCGATTACGCGTATTCCCTGCTGGCGGCGCCGTGGGAGCTGACCCTGCTGCCGGAAATGGCCCAGGGCACTGTACGCGCGCACCAGGATGAACTGCGCAATCAATGGCTGGCCGATTGGGAAAACTGGCAGGGCGTCGGTCAATGGCGAGCCATTGTTTCGGGGGGCGGACAGCACCAGGACTTTGACAGTCAGGACAGCGCGGTCAGTGCCGACGGCAACGGAGCCAACCTGAACATCGGTGGCAGCTACCGTATCGATGATGCCTGGCGCGTCGGCTTGGCGGCCGGGTTCTATAACCAGAAGCTCGAGGCCGGCAGCAACGACTCCGACTACAAGCTCAACACCTATCTGGGCACGGCATTCGCCCAATACCAGCAAAACCGTGTCTGGGCTGACGTGGCGTTGACGGCAGGGCATCTGGATTACGACAGCCTCAAGCGCAAGTTCCAGTTGGGCGTCAACGAACGCGGTGAAAAAGGCGACACCAGTGGCTACGTCGAGGCCTTCAGCGCTCGCCTGGGTTACGACATTGCGCAACAAGCCAGCAGCCCTTGGCATGTGTCGCCGTTTATCAGCGCTGATTTCTCCAAGGCGAAAGTCGACGGCTACTCGGAGGACGGCAACAATTCCACGGCGCTGACCTTTGCCGATCAGGAGGTTATTTCCCGACGCCTGGGCGCTGGCCTGCAGGGTAAATACCAGATTACCCCGCAAACCCAGGTGTTCGGCGAAGCGGCAATCGAGCGTGAGTACAACGACGATACCCAGGATGTGGGCATCAACCTCAACACCTTGCCGAACAACCAGTTCACTCTGGAAGGCTACACCCCGCAAAGCCACTTGCAGCGGGTGAACCTGGGCGTGAGCCATAACCTCACCCGCGATCTGGCATTGCGCGCCAGCTACAACATCCGCAAGGACGACGACTTCACCCAACAGGGCATCAACGTAGGTGTTGCGCTGGACTTCTGATGTGCAGGCAATAAAAAACGCGGCGCCCTTACAGGCGCCGCGTTTTTTATTGAGGTGAATACTTTTGTGGCGAGGGGGCTTGCCCCCGTTGGGTCGCGAAGCGGCCCCAAGATCTGCAGTCGCGGTGTATCAGGTACACCGAGTGCGAGGTTTGCGACTGCTTCGCAGCCGAACGGGGGCAAGCCCCCTCGCCACAAAAGCTCCCTCACCACGTGAGCTCAGCTTTCCGGGGTTTGTTCGGCCAGGGCAACGGCGCGGAACATCGCGCGGCGCTTGTTCAGGGTTTCTTCCCATTCCAGTGCCGGTACCGAGTCGGCAACGATGCCGCCACCGGCCTGCACGTGCAGCTCACCGTTCTTGATCACCGCCGTGCGGATCGCAATGGCGGTGTCCATGTTGCCGTTCCAGGCGAAGTAGCCGACGGCACCGCCGTAGACGCCACGCTTGACCGGTTCCAGTTCGTCGATGATTTCCATCGCGCGGATTTTCGGCGCACCGGACAAAGTGCCCGCCGGCAGAATCGCCCGCAGTGCATCCATCGCCGTCAGTCCGGCTTTCAGTTGCCCGGTGACGTTGGACACGATGTGCATCACGTTGGAGTAACGCTCGATGACCATTTTCTCGGTGAGCTTCACCGAGCCGATTTCCGATACCCGCCCGGTGTCGTTGCGACCGAGGTCGATCAGCATCAAGTGCTCGGCGATTTCCTTGTCGTCCGACAGCAGGTCTTGTTCCAGCGCCAGGTCAGCCTCTTCGCTGGCGCCCCGCGGACGGGTGCCGGCAATCGGGCGCACGGTGATGAGGTTGTCTTCGACCCGCACCAGCACTTCCGGCGAGCTGCCGACGACGTGGAAGTCGCCGAAGTTGAAGAAGTACATGTAAGGCGTCGGGTTGAAGCAGCGCAGCGCCCGGTACAGATCGATCGGCGCCGCCTTGAAGTCGATCGACATGCGCTGGGACGGCACGACCTGCATGCAGTCACCGGCCAGGATGTATTCCTTGATGGTGTCGACGGCCTTTTCGTAATCGTCCTGGGTGAAGCTGGAACGGAACACCGGGTCAGCTGCTTGCTGCTTGCTGAAGTCCAGGCCACGACGCGGGGTGATCGGCTGGCGCAGTGTTTCCAGCAGCTCTTCCAGGCGGGCGCGACCTTGCTCGAAAGCATCTTCCTGAGCCGGGTCGGCCAGGACGATGGCGTGCATCTTGCCAGCCAGGTTATCGAACACCACGACGGCGTCGGAGACCATCAGCAGAATGTCCGGCACGCCCAGCGGATCCGGGTTCGGGCATTTGCCCAGGCGCTTTTCCACATAACGCACGCAGTCATAACCGAAATACCCTACCAGGCCACCGTTGAAGCGCGGCAGGCCGGCAATGGTCGGCACGTTGTAGCGAGCCTTGAAGGCCTCGACGAAGGCCAGCGGGTCTTCCACGTCGTGACTTTCGGCCTCGACGCCATCGACGGTCACGCTGACGTGATGGTCGTGAACCCGCAGCACGGTGCGGCACGGCAGGCCGATGATCGAGTAACGGCCCCACTTCTCGCCGCCCTGTACGGATTCCAGCAAGTAGGAATTGGGTTCGTCAGCCAGCTTCAGGTAGATCGACAGCGGTGTGTCGAAGTCGGCCAGGGTTTCGCAGGCAAGCGGAATGCGGTTGTAGCCGGCAGCGGCCAAACGCAGGAATTCTTCGCGGATCATGAGGTGCCTCGTGGCTTGAGGGTCGAACAGTCAGGTATGCAAACGCGCCGGATAACCGGCCAGGATCAAGTCAGGCGCGCCAACGCCAGCGGGCCAGGGCCTTGATGACTTTCATCCAGAGTTTGCGAGTGACCACCACGATGGCGTTTCCAGAAGGGGGTTGGACAGCGTCGGCCAACGTTATCTCAGCGGCCGGATCCAGGCAACCGGGAATTAGTTTGCGCAAGTCGTCGATGACCAGCGCCGGCGACTCTTCGGCTATCGGCCGGCCGTGGTTATAGCCGTAGCTCAGGGCCACGCACTTGACCCCCGCCGCTTTCGCCGCCAGCACATCGCTGCGCGAGTCACCAACGAACAACGACTGCGAAGCCGGAATGTTGGCCATCTTCATCACGAAAAACAGCGCGGCCGGATCGGGTTTTTTCTGTGGCAAGGTATCGCCGCCGATGATCCAGCGGAAATAGCGGCCGATCTTCATCTGATCCAGCAGCGGCGCGACGAAACGCTCCGGCTTGTTGGTGATCAGTGCCATCTCGACACCCTGCTTTTTCAACCATCTGAGGGTGTCGCGCACGCCGGGGTAAACCACGGTCAACTCATGGCTCTCGCCATAAGCCTGCATGAAATACTCCAGCGCCCGATCGGCCTCGGCGTCATCGACCGCCGAATGATCAATAGCGCCAGCCAGCGCACGACGCACCAGTACCGGCGCGCCATTGCCGACCCACTCGCGCACCGCTTCCAGACCGGCGGGTTGGCGACCGAGATTGAGCAGCATCTTGTCCACAGCCACTGCCAGGTCCGGGACCGAGTCGATCAGAGTACCGTCCAGATCGAACATCACCAGCCGCGGCAGTTGCCCCGGGAACAGCTGCTCAAAGCCACTCATGGGCGAGCCAGCGCCAGTTCGGAACGCATCTTGTCGATGACTTCCTGATAGTTCGGTGCATTGAAGATGGCCGAGCCGGCGACGAAGGTGTCAGCACCGGCCGCAGCGATTTCGCGGATGTTGTTCACGTTCACGCCACCGTCGATTTCCAGGCGAATGTCGCGGCCCGAAGCATCGATCAGTGCCCGCGCTTCGCGCAGCTTGTCGAGGGTACCGGGGATGAACTTCTGCCCACCAAAGCCCGGGTTGACGCTCATCAGCAGGATCATGTCGACCTTGTCCATCACGTACTTGAGCACGTCCAGCGGGGTCGCCGGGTTGAACACCAGACCCGACTTGCAGCCGCCCTCGCGGATCAATTGCAGGGAACGGTCAACGTGCTGCGAGGCTTCCGGGTGGAAGGTGATGTAGGTCGCGCCGGCTTCGATGAAGTCACCGACGATGCGGTCCACCGGGCTGACCATCAGGTGCGCGTCGATCGGTGCGGTAACGCCGTACTTGCGCAATGCCGAGCAGACCATCGGGCCGATGGTCAGGTTCGGTACGTAATGGTTGTCCATGACATCGAAATGCACGAAGTCGGCGCCGGCGGCCAGGACGTTGTCCACTTCTTCACCCAGGCGGGCGAAGTCGGCGGAGAGAATCGACGGAGCAATTACGAAGGGCTGCATGACGCACCTTTTCTGAGCAGAATCACGATGGCGCGCATTGTATACCTCATGCTTTGACGCGCGCACCGTGAGCGCGATGATCAGTAGGCAGCGCGGTAGATCTTCTCGATATCAATCGCGCTCAATTTGCGCGGATTGTTGCGCATCAAGCGCTCAATGCCCGCGGCTTCCACTGCCATGGCGGGGATGGCATCTTCGGGAACCCCAAAACTGCGCAGGCCCTGAGGAATTTCCACAGCCGCACACAATTCGGTCATGGCCTCCACGGCTTTGTCGGCCGCTTCATTGACACTCAGATGAGCGGTCTTCACCCCCATGGCTTCGGCAATATCCTGCATGCGTTCGATGCAGGCCATCTTGTTCCAGGTCATGACATAGGGCAGTAGCAAGGCATTACTGACCCCGTGGGCAATATTGAAACGCCCGCCCAACGGATACGCCAGCGCATGCACCGCGCCAACCCCGGCATTGCCGAACGCCATGCCGGCCATCAGGCTGGCGGTGGCCATGTCTTCCCGGGCTTGCAGGTTCGACGGGTTGGCGTAGGCCTTGGGCAGCGCCTTGGCGATCAGCTTGATGGCGCCGATCGCCAGTGAATCGGTAATCGGCGAAGCGTTGACCGACAGATAGGACTCGATGGCATGCACCAGCGCATCGACGCCGCTGGCCGCCGTGACGCTGCGCGGACAGGTCAGGGTCATTTGCGGACTGACCAGCGCCACGTCCGGCAACAGGTAGTCGCTGACGATACCCTTCTTCAATTGCGCGACCTTGTCGGAAAGGATGGCGACGTTGGTCACTTCCGAACCGGTGCCGGCTGTGGTGGGGATGGCAATCAGCGGCGGACCTTTGCGCGGCACCTGATCGATACCGAACAGATCCTCCAGCGCGCCGTGGTAGCCGGCATAGGCCGCCACGCTCTTGGCGATGTCGATGGCACTGCCGCCGCCCAGGCCGATCAGGCCGTCATGCCCGCCTTCGCGGTAGACCCGCATGCAGTCTTCGACGATGGCGATTTCCGGATCGGGCAGTACCCGATCGAAGATCTCGTAAGTCCGATCCCCCAGCTGTGCCAGTGCCAGTTCTACCGTGCCGGATTTGACCAGGGCGGCATCGGTGACGATCAGCGGGTGGTCGATGTCCAGTCGCGTCAGTTCGGCGGACAGCTGCTCGATGGCACCTGCGCCGGTGATCAGTTTGTGAGCAATTTTGAAAGAGGAAAGACTCATGTGCGCAGCCTCTTATAGGTAGGGGAGCTGGGCACAATAGTAGCTGGGGAATGGGGTTTGTCTGCCATTCAGGTCGTGAATGACCGGACCTCCCGAAGACTGCCAAAAACACTTGTAGGAGCGAGCCTGCTCGCGATGAACCCGAGAACGCCGCGGGGTTTCAGGTTTCTCGCGTTATCGTTGACGTTCATCGCGAGCAGGCTCGCTCCTACAGGGGATCAGATCAGACCTGCGCGGTACGCAGTTTCTCGCTACGCCCACGCAGCCATTCCAGGGTCAGCAGCAGGATCACCGAGAAGGCAATCAGCAGCGTCGCGGCGGCGGCGATGGTCGGACTGAGGTTCTCGCGGATACCGCTGAACATCTGCCGTGGCAGGGTCGCTTGCTCGGGACCTGCGAGGAACAGCGTCACCACCACCTCATCGAACGACGTCGCGAAGGCAAACAACGCCCCCGAGATCACGCCCGGGGCAATCAGCGGCAAGGTCACCCGGCGGAACGTAGTCAGCGGCGAAGCGCCCAGGCTCGCGGCGGCCCGTACCAGATTGTGGTTGAACCCCTGCAAGGTCGCCGACACGGTAATGATCACGAACGGCACACCCAACACCGCATGCACCACGATCAGCGAGAAGAAGCTGTTGCCCAACCCCAGCGGTGCGAAGAACAAGTAACTGGCCACACCGATGATCACCACCGGCACCACCATTGGCGAAATGACCAGCGCCATCACCAGTGCCTTGCCGGGGAAGTCGCCACGGGTCAGGCCAATGGCCGCCAACGTACCGAAGACCATCGCCAGCACCGTGGCCGCCGGAGCGACGATGATGCTGTTCTTCAGGGCGCGCATCCATTCCGCCGAAGCGAAGAAGTCGTGATACCACTGCAGCGAGAAGCCCTGCAGCGGGTACACCAGGAAGCTGCCGGAGTTGAACGACAGTGGAATGATCACCAGCACCGGCAGGATCAGGAACAACAGAATCAAGCCGCAGAGAATCCGCAAGCTGTAGAACCACACCCGTTCGATGGGCGACATATAAGGACTCAGCATTTCGTTCTCCCCTTAGCTCAGGCGCAGGCGGCTCGCGCCCACCAGCCAGCTGTAAATCAGATAAAGCACGACCGTCGCGAGCAACAGCAGCCCACCGAGTGCGGTCGCCATACCCCAGTTGATGCTGGTGTTGGTGTAGAAGGCGACGAAGTAGCTGACCATCTGATCGTTCGGGCTGCCCAGCAAAGCCGGGGTGATGTAGTAGCCGATGGCGAGGATGAACACCAACAGGCAACCGGCGCCGACACCGGCATAGGTCTGCGGGAAATACACCCGCCAGAAACTGGCGAACGGATGGCAGCCAAGGGAGATCGCGGCGCGCATGTAGGTCGGCGAGATGCCTTTCATCACGCTGTAGATCGGCAGGATCATGAATGGCAGCAGGATGTGCACCATCGAGATGTAGACGCCGACGCGGTTGAACACCAGTTCGATCGGCTTATCGATGATGCCCATGGCCATCAGGCCGCTGTTGATCAGGCCGCCCGATTGCAGCAGCACGATCCACGCCGCGACCCGCACCAGGATCGAGGTCCAGAACGGCAACAGCACCAGGATCATCAGCAGGTTGCTCTGCCGCGACGGCAGGTTCGCCAGCAAGTAAGCCAATGGGTATGCCAGCACCAGGCAGATCACGGTGATGATCAGGCCCATCCAGAAGGTGCGAGCGAAGATGTCGAGGTAGATCGCCTGATCCGGGGTGGCCGGGGCGATTTCGCCGAGGTCGTCGATGCGGTGATCGACGGCCGCCAGCAGGTAATACGGGGTGATGCTGCTGGTGTTGCGGCGTACCGCTTGCCAGTAGGCCGGGTCGCCCCAGCGCTCGTCGAGGCCTTCCAGCGCTTCTTTATAGGAGGCCGGTTCAGTGGCAAGCGGCAAGGCGCGGGCGGTTTTGGTCAGCAGGCTGCGGTAGCCGGCCAGCTCCATGTTCAGGCGCTTGGACAGATCGCCCAGGGTCTGATTCTTGCGAGCCTCGGCGAGGTCTTCGGCCGCTGCTTTGTAAACCGGTTCAGCGGGCAGGCCGCGGCCGTCCCAACTGGCGATGGCCGTCACGGTGCGCGGCATGCCGCCGACCACTTCCGGGTTGCCAACGCTTTTGTAGAGCAGCGCCACGATCGGCACCAGGAACACCAGCAACAGAAACAGCACCAGCGGCGCGATCAACGCCTGGGCCTTCCAGCGGTTGACCCGCTCGGCGTGCTTGAGCCGCTGCTTCAAGGTGGGGCTGGTGCCCTCGTTCAGGGGAACGGCGATAGCCATGACGTACTCCGGGAATCTTTGATCGTTACAGAGATGGGAAACCACCTCGATCGTTATTGTGGGAGCGGGCTTGCTCGCGAAGGCGGAGTGTCAGTCAACAATGATGCTGAATGTGCTGACGTCTTCGCGAGCAAGCCCGCTCTCACAGGTGGGGCAAGCCCACCATTACAAGGTTCTGCTTATTTCGCAGCCCAGGCATTGAAGCGCTGTTCCAGTTGCTCGCCGTTGTCAGCCCAGAAGCTGACGTCGATCTGCACCTGGTTGGCGATGTTTTCCGGGGTGGTCGGCATGTCTTTCAGGACATCCTTGGCCAGCAACGGTACGGCTTGGGTGTTAGCCGGGCCGTAGGCGATGTTTTCCGAGTAGGTTTTCTGCTGCTGTGGCTGTACCGAGTAAGCGATGAATTTCTTCGCCGCTTCAGCACGCTTGGCGTCCAGGCCTTTTGGAATGGCCCATGCGTCGAAGTCGTAGATGCCGCCGTTCCACACCACTTTCAGGTTGCTTTCTTTCTGCACGGCTGCGATACGACCGTTGTACGCCGAGCTCATGACCACGTCACCGGAGGCGAGGTATTGCGGCGGTTGTGCGCCGGCTTCCCACCACTGGATGTTCGGCTTGAGTTCATCGAGCTTCTTGAACGCGCGGTCCTGACCGTCTTTCCCGGCCAGCACTTTGTAGACGTCTTTGGGCGCAACGCCGTCGGCCATCAGTGCGAATTCCAGGGTGTACTTGGCGCCTTTACGCAGGCCACGCTTGCCCGGGAACTGCTTGGTATCCCAGAAATCCGCCCAGCTGGTCGGCGCGGTTTTCAACTTGTCGGCGTTGTAGGCCAGCACGGTCGACCATACGAAGAAGCCCACGCCGCAAGGCTGGATGGCGCCCTTGACGTAGTCTTCGGTCTTGCCGAACAACGCAGGGTCCAGTTGCTCGAACATGTCTTCGTCGCAACCACGGGACAGTTCTGGCGATTCAACCTCTACCAGATCCCAGGACACGCTCTTGGTGTCGACCATGGCCTTGACCTTGGCCATTTCGCCGTTGTACTCACCGGCCACGATCTTGCCGTTGCCTGCCGCTTCCCACGGTGCGTAGAAGGCTTTGACCTGAGCCGCCTTGTTCGCCCCGCCAAAGGACACCACGGTCAGGTCCGGGCCGGCCGCCATTGCGTGTGCCGCGCCCATCATGCCCAGTGCCAAAGCGGTGAATTTCAGGGATCTCAACATTTATTGTTCTCTCCACGTGCAGGGTTGGTGTTGGTATTGCCGGGGCGATCAGTTCGCCTCTAGAAGCGGATCGAGTGCACGAACGTGCTCGACCTGCCAGCCAAGCGGTACCACGTCGCCGACCGCAAGCGAGGGATCAAGCTCGGCAATCGGTTGTTTCACGAAGAAGTCGGTCTTGCCGCAGACTTCCATGCGCACCCGGACGTGGTCGCCCAGATAGATGAATTCCTCGACCCGCCCGGAGAAGCGGTTGACGCATTGGTCGCTGGAGCCATTGAGGCTCACTCGCTCCGGACGAATGGACAGGGTCACCGGCTCGCCGGTCTGGCCGACGTTGACCGCCAGGGCTTCGACTTTTTCACCGCGTCCGAGCTCGACAATGCAACGGTCGCCGGTTTGGCTGTGCAGTCGGCCATTGAGGCGGTTGTTCTCGCCGATGAAGTTGGCGACGAAGGTGTTTTTCGGCTCTTCATAGAGAGTGCGCGGCGGCGCGATCTGCTGGATTTCGCCCTGATGGAACACCGCCACACGGTCGGACATGGTCAAGGCTTCGCCCTGATCGTGGGTCACGTAGACCACGGTGACGCCCAGGCGCTGGTGCAGGTGTTTGATTTCCATCTGCATGTGTTCACGCAGTTGTTTGTCGAGTGCGCCGAGGGGTTCGTCCATCAGCACCAATTGCGGCTCGAACACCAGCGCGCGGGCCAATGCCACACGCTGTTGCTGACCGCCGGAAAGCTGCGCCGGGTAGCGCTGGGCAAAGGCATCGAGCTGGACCATGCTCAGCACGCGCTTGACCCGCGCACTGACGTCGCTCTTGTTCATGCCGCGCACGGTCAGCGGGAACGCCAGGTTCTCGGCCACCGTCATGTGCGGGAACAATGCGTAGTTCTGGAACACCATGCCGATGTCGCGCTTGTGCGGCGGCACGTTGTTGATGGCGCGACCGGCCAACAGGATCTCGCCCGCGGTCGGCGTTTCAAAGCCGGCGAGCATCATCAGGCTGGTGGTCTTGCCGGAACCGGACGGCCCGAGCAACGTGAGGAATTCGCCTTTGCGAATGTCCAGGTTGAGGTCCTTGACGATCAGGTTCTCGCCGTCGTAGCTCTTCTGCACTCCACGAAAGCTGACCAGAACATCATTGGCCCCTGCGCTTGAATCGACCTGGCTCATACCCACACCTTTGTTATTGATGACTGCTGTGGGATTAAGCCTAGTGGACGCTGGGGACCGCGCAAATCGGGGGGCAAGAGAGATTCGCCTCAGCCGGATGGAAGGCTGGGGGTAGGGATTGCCCTACAAGGATGGCGCGTTTTGGCAAATGCACGGGCAGCGCTCAGCTACAAGCCGTAAGTAATGGCAAAAGCGGTTGTTCGGCATGTCGTAAATGGATATGGCGTCGCGTTATCCCTGTAGGAGCCGGCTTGCTGGCGATAGCGACCTCAAGAACGCCATCGCCAGCAAGCCGGCTCCTACAGGGGATCAGCGGTATCAGAGGAGTTTGTGCTCCATCGCGTACTTCACCAGTTCCGCCAGCGAGGTGATGTTGAGCTTTTGCATCAGCCGCGCCTTGTGGGTGCTGATGGTCTTGCTACTCAGCGCCAGTTGCTGGGCTATGTCGTTGACGTTGGCGCCCTGGGCCAGGCGCTCGAACACGGAAAATTCGCGCTCGGAGAGCAACGAGTGCAATGGACGCGAGTCGGTCAGGCCGACCTCGAAAACCATGCGGTCGGCCAGTTCCGGGTCGATGTAACGCCCGCCTGCCGCCACCTTGCGAATGGCCGTCAGCAGCAGCGCCGGGTCGCTGTCCTTGGTCGCATAACCCGCCGCCCCAACCTTGAGTGCCCGGGCAGCCATCTGTGCTTCGTCGTGCATCGACAACACCAGGATCGCCGGCGGATTGTTCAGGGCGCGAATCCGCGGAATGGCTTCCAGGCCGTTGACGCCCGGCATGGAGATGTCCAGCAACACCACTTCGCAGGGCACATGACGCAAGGTGTCGAGTAACTGCTCGCCATTGCTCGCCTCCCCCACCACCAGCAAGTCCTTGGCCAGGCCGATCAACTGCTTGATGCCTTCACGGACGATGGTGTGGTCTTCGGCTACCAGTACACGGATCACGTTCTTCTCCAGATTCAAGATCATTCGCGAGCAAGCCCGCTCCCACAGGGGATTTGTGAGCAACTCAACGCCAATGTGGGAGCGGGCTTGCTCGCGAAAGCGTCGGTACAGTCAACCCAGCCTGTTCAGGCAGCATCCAGCGGCACTCGCACACTCAGGCTCGTGCCCTCACCCGGCTCACTCTCCAGCGACAACTCACCACCCATGATCAACACCCGCTCACGCATTCCGACAATCCCAAAGGACGTTGGCCTGCCAGGCGCAGCGACAAATCCTACGCCATCATCGGCGACAGTCAGGCACAACTCGTCGCCTTCCAGCGCCAGTGTCAGTTCGACAGTATGCGCCTGGGCATGGCGCATGACATTGGTCAGCGCTTCCTGAAGGATTCGGAACAGGCCGATGGCCTTGGCGTCGCTGAGCACCGGCAGATTGTCCGGCACCTGCACCAGGCACGGAATCTGCGTACGCGCCTCGAAACGCCGAGCCTGCCATTCGATGGCCGAGGCGATGCCGGCATCGAGAATCGGTGGGCGCAATGCGGTCGCCACGTCGCGAACCAATTGGAACAGTTGAGCGATCAGGCGCTTCATGCTGCCAAGGCGCTCGTTAAGGCCGGGATCCAGTTGTGCGTAAGCCAGTTCGCACATGGAGGTTTCCAGTTTGAGCACGGTCAGCATCTGGCCCAGTTCATCGTGAACTTCCCGGGCGATGCGCGCTTTTTCTTCTTCGCGCACGCTTTCCAGGTGCGCGGACAACTCACGCAGTTGTGCCCGTGAGCTGGCCAGTTCAAGTTCGACGCGCTTGCTCTCGCTGATGTCCCAGACGATGCCGTCCCAGACATAGGCGCCGTCTTCCAGCTGACGGGTGATGGCCTTGATTTCCGCCCAACGCTGCTCGCCCTGACGCGTAAGGATTCGCCCCTGCCACGACCAGTCGCTGTCGGTATCCAGCGCATGATCCTGGGTCTGGTGATAGCTGGCCTTGTCATCCGGATGCACAAGGCTGCGCAGCCCTTTGTCGCGATGCGCCAGCGTGGCCGGCGAGTAGCCCACCAGGCTTTCGCTGCCTTCGCTGATGTAGGCAAAGTCGATCTGGCCGGTCACCGGCGCCCGCTCCAGCCGGAAAACCAACCCCGGAACGTTGGCGGCGATGCCTTGCAGCCGTGCCTCGCTTTCCTGCAAGGCCGCCAGGGCGCGGCGCCGCTCGGTGACGTCGTTGAGGTAAACCACCAGGTATTCGCCATCGCGAAAGCGCAGAAAGCTCAACGAGACATCGGCCGGCAGAATGCTGCCATCGGCGCGCACGCAGTTGGTTTCGAAGCTTTGCGGACCGTCCTCACTGGATCGGGCGCGCTTCCACAGATTGAGCCAGCGGTCCATGTGCAGGCCGGGTTCGAAATCGATCAGGGGCCGATCGATGATCCCGCCGGGCGGGTAGCCGAGCATGCCTTCCGCCGCACGGTTGGCGTAGCGCACGTGACTGTCCCAGTTGACCCAGAGGATGCCGACGGTGCTTTGATCGATGGAAAACTGGGTGAGCCGCAACGCCTCTTCGCTGGCGGCGCGCAAGGCAATGTCTTCCTGCGCAGCCATCAAGCGCTGCTCCAGGTTGTGCTGCTGGCGACGCTGCCAGAACACGATGGCCATGCAACTCAACGCCAGCACGACCAGCAACAGGCAGAGGTTCTGCCAGAACCCCGGGGACTCGGTGAGCCGCGGATACTTGGGTTGCAGCCATTGATTGTGCAGTTGCTCCAGATCCTTGGCCGGGATCGCCCGCAAAGCACTTTCGACGATGCCCGCCAGTTCCGGTTTGTCACGCCGCGTGGCCACCCGCAACAGCTGCGGCAAGCCGACATCCCCCACCACTACCAATCCGGCGAACTCCGGTTCGACGGACAGGCGCCCCAATTGCGCCTCATCGACCACCGCATAAGCCGCCTGCTGGCCAGCCAACAATTGCAATGCCTGGCGTTCCATCGGGACGCCTTGCAAATTCAGGTGCGGATAGTTGCTGTGCAGGTAATCGGCGATGGCGCTGGGCATGCGCACGGCGACGCGGGTCTGGCTGTCGAGCTTTTCCAGTTCGACCGCCCCGGCGCTTTTCTGGTCGCTGACCACCAGTTGCGGTACTCGCATGTAGGGGTCGGTAAATTGCCAGAGGCGCAACCCGCCAGGGGTTTGGGTCAGCCCGGGGGCAATGTCGATTTCGCCCTCGCGTGCAGCCGCCTCAAGTTGTTCAAGGTCGGGAAAGTTACGCCAGCTCAGTTCGACGTTGAGAGTCTTTGCCAGCCACTTCATCAAGTCGACATTCACCCCGGACAGACGCTGCAAGCGGCGATCGTATTGCGCATAGGGCGCCTGCAACACCAGGCCGACGCGCAACTCGCTCTGTTGCGCCAGCCAGTGCTGTTGCTTCGGGGTCAACTGGGCAACGTGCGCCGGGGGCACGGCCGCCGCCCAGCCCATCAAGGGAAACCACAAACAGCCGATAACCCACAGGCAGCGAAAACGCATCATTGAACTCTCACACACTGACAAACACTGACCAACCCATTAGGCTGCCGGAACCACTTCTGGCCTGGAATATCCGATGCCCCCTGTCTACCGCCTGGCACTGCCAGCATTGTGCCTGTCGTTGATCCTGCCTTGCGCTTTTTCCGTCGAGGCGGCCGACCTGGCGCCTGCCGCAGCGGACAAAACCACCGAAGAAAAACCGCTCGAACGTCAACCGCTGCCTGAGCGTAGCCAGGAAGAAGCGACTGCACTTGAGCGAAAAATCCCGGCTCAGGAACAGCAGCAACTGCAAGCGGGCACCGACACGTTTCTGGCCTTGTGGAAACCCGCCAATAGCGCCGAACCCAAAGGCGCGGTGATTATCATCCCGGGCGCCGGCGAAAGCGTTGACTGGCCGCAAGCAGTCGGTCCTTTGCGGCGTAAATTGCCGGACGCCGAGTGGAGCAGCCTGAGTATCACCTTGCCCGACCTGCAAAGCGATGCCATTGCACCACGAGTCGTGGAGGCCGCGCCGGCGCCCAAGGCCCCCGAGACCGCGAGCAAAGACTCGACCACCGCGGCCCCCATCGAACAGGTGGCCGGTGGCGAGGCCGATGTGGCCGACAAGGCCATCGTCGAAAGCACCGAAGAACAGTCCAAGGCAGATGCCGAGCGCATTTTTTCCCGGATCGACGCCGCGATCGCGTTCGCTGAACAGCAAAGCGCACGCAGCATCGTGGTGCTGGGGCATGGCACGGGCGCTTACTGGGCGGCGCGCTACCTGAGCGAGAAACAGCCGTCGCAAGTCGAAAAGCTGATGATGGTTGCCGCGCAGACACCGGTGACGGCGAAACCGGAACTGGCGGAGCTGACCCCGACTTTGAAGCTGCCGACCGCCGATATCTTCTATAACGACAAAGTGCTGGATCGCAACGCGGCGCTGGCCCGTCTGCAGGCCAGCAAGCGCTTGAAGTCATCGGCATTCAGCCAGGTTTCGCTCAAGGCGTTGCCGGACAACAAGGCAGAGCAGGAACAATTGTTCCGCCGGGTGCGGGGCTGGTTGAATCCGCAGAACACGGCGGACTGATAGACCGAGTCGCCTCATTCGCGAGCAAGCCCGCTCCCACACTGAAACTTCTAACGCCCAAGATCCAGTGTGGGAGCGGGCTTGCTCGCGAAGGGGCCATCACATCCAACGCATACATTCCTGACTAGCGAAAATCCCGCCGCTCCCGAATCAGCGTATAGGCGCTATGCAGCTCACGCGTTCGCTCTGTCGCCTCACGAACCTGCAAAGCCGTCGCCCCACTGCCGGCAATCTTGTCCGGGTGATGGCGACTGAGCAGGCGCCGGTAAGCACGCTTGATCTGCGCCGGTTCAGTGGTGGCCGACACCCCCAGAAGCCTCAAGGCGTCCTGATAACTTGGCACACTGTTGCCCACGGGCCGCTTCTGCGGTTCATAGTCATGAGCAAGCGCCTGTACCTGATAGGTCGTCCAGCCCAGCCACTGGCCCCATTGGCCGATCAGCTCGCGCTCACTGCTGCCGGCCCGACCATCGGCCCATACCATCCGCCAACAGGCGCGCAACACGCCTTCTGCCGCATGGGGTTGGGCACTCAGGCGACGCAGATAACCGCGCAACCGGTCGCGGCCCGACTTGCCGCGATTGAACGCGGCAATCGCACGACGCTGGGCCGGCCCGGACATGTCCAGCGCGCGCATTTCCGCCCGGGCCTGATCGATGTGCCCGGCCATCACTTGGCCGTCGCACTTGGCCAGGCGCCCCAACAAGACAAACAGTAATTCATCGTTACGCAATACCGGGCGACCGCCCAGCTTTTCCCGCAACTGCCCCCAGCTCTGCAGGTGCAAGCGCCGATCCAGCGCCTGCCCCAACAACGCGCCAAGAATGGCCCCCGGAATGCTGGCTATGGCAAAACCCGCTCCGGCTCCGATCAGAGTCCCTGGCCACAGCATGTCAGCGGCTCGCTTCTATTAATGCTTCAACTTCGGCCAGACGCTCGTGGGTGCCGACATCCACCCAGTGCCCCCTCAACTTCTCGCCGGTCACTTGACCGTCGGCCATGGCCTTGCGCAACAGCGGTGCGAGCTTGAAGGCCCCCGCCGTGCAACCGTCGAACAGTTGCGGATGCAACACGGCGATACCGCTGTAGGTCAGGGTGGCGGCCTGCGGCTGACCGTCGTGCACCTGGTTTCCGACCAGGCTGAAGTCCCCCGCCGGATGATGCGGCGGGTTGCCGGCCAGGACCAGATGCGCCAAGCCATTGATGGGCTGATGCAGCACGCTGAAGTCGTAATCGGTCCAGATGTCGCCATTGACCACGACAAACGCTTCATCCCCCAACAACGGCAGCGCGCGGAAAATCCCGCCGCCGGTTTCCAGGGGCTCACCTTCCGCCGAGTACTGAATGCTCACGCCATAGCGCGAACCATCGCCCAGGTAGTCTTCGATCTGTTGGCCCAGCCAGGCATGATTGATCACGATGTCGGTGAACCCGGCGGCGGCCAGCGCTCGCAGGTGATATTCGATCAGCGGTACGCCACCGGCACGCACCAACGGTTTTGGCGTGGTCAGGGTCAGCGGGCGCATGCGCTCGCCTTTGCCCGCGGCCAGAATCATTGCCTTCATGCTTTCACTCCGGCACGCAGACTGGCCAGCAGTACATCCAGCTCGGCCAGTTCAGGGCGGCGAGCAATTACCGCCTCTATATAGGCAAAGAAACGCGGCACATCGCCCAGATAACGCGGTTTGCCGTCGCGATGGCAGATGCGCGCGAAAATACCGATGACCTTCAGGTGACGTTGCACGCCCATCAAGTCGCTGGCACGCAGGAAGTCCTCGAACTCGGGTTGAACCGCAATTCCGAGGGCGCCCGCTTGTTGCCAGTAGCTTTCGAGCCAGGCGTGCACTCGCTCCTCGGGCCAGCTGAGGAAGGCGTCCTTGAACAGGCAGGTCACGTCGTAGGTCACCGGGCCATACACCGCATCCTGGAAATCCAGCACACCTGGGTTGGGCTCGCTGAGCATCAGGTTGCGCGGCATGTAGTCCCGATGCACCAGGACTTTTGGCTGTGCCAGGGCGCTGTCGATCAACAGATCGCTGACCTGCTGCCAGAGCACTTGCTGCGCCGCGTCGAACTCGATGCCCAATTCGCGCTTCACGTACCACTCGGGGAACAGCTCCAGTTCACGACGCAGCAACGCCACGTCATAGCTCGGCAGTGGCGCAACCATCGGCAACTGCTGGAAAGCCAGCAACGCTTGCAGGGCATCCTTGAACAAATCGTCGGCGTTTTCGCTGTCGATGACGTCCAGATAGGTCTTGTTGCCCAGGTCATTGAGCAAAAGAAAACCGCGCTCGAGGTCTTCGGCGTAAATTTTCGGCACATTTATTCCGGATTTCGCCAGCAAAAAGGCGATATCCACGAAGGGTTTGCAGTTTTCCTGGGGCGGCGGCGCGTCCATCACGATGAAACTTTTGCCACCGCCTTCCCAACGGAAATACCGCCGGAAACTCGCGTCGCTACTGGCCGCAGTCAATGTGGCCGGGGGGACGGCGCCCCAGCCCTGCTCGGCAAAAAGGGTCGCCAATTGTTCATCGAGCCAAACTTTCAGGTGTTGCAAGCGTACATCTTGATCAGGCATTGCAAGGGTCTCCGACGGCGCTAGCCGTCAAGCGGGTCATGCTTTATTATCCAGCATCTTTTTCAGACCATCGAGAGGCGTGCGGCCCACACCGCGGGCAGATGGCACGCAGGAAGCCCGGACTAATAAGATGGCATTGAAATCCCCCGCGTTTCGTAAAAAATTTCCGTTGTTGGTTACCGGCAGTTTGCTGGCCCTGCAACCCCTCGCCACTTCCTATGTGGTCGCCGCGGAACAGTTTGACTGCTCAGTCTCTGCTTCGGGTTCCTGGGACTGTGCGCCAAAGGCGCCGGCGGCTGCATTGCCACCGCGTCCCGTGCATGACGGCAGCGCAGTTTCCGCCACCGGCGAAGCCCGGGCCGAGAATGGTTCCAGTGAAGACACTGGCGCCAAGCCGGTACTGGTCACCGAATCCAAAGGCCGTGGCCTGAAGTCGCGTAGCGCAGACTACAGTCACCTCGACTGGGTTCCCCGCGAGCAGCTCACCGCCGCACAATTGGCCGAAACCGGTCCTTATTGCTCTGGTTCCTATATCGAACCGATTCGTCCTGGCATGAATGACAAGACGAATAAAAGTGACGCACCTACCTTTATCGGCGCAAAAGCCTCCCGCTATAAGCAGGATGAGCAGGTCGCGACCCTGGCCGGTGACGTTGTCATGCGTCAGGGCAGCATGCAGGTCGAAGCCGACGAAGCCAACCTTTACCAGGCCGAGAGCCGTGGCGAACTGAGCGGCAACGTGCGCATTCGCGACAATGGCGCGTTGATCGTCGGCGACCACGCCGACGTGCAGCTCGACACCGGTGAAGCCAAGGTCGACAACGCCGAATACGTGATGCACAAATCACGCATCCGCGGTAATGCGCTGTACGCCAAACGTGCCGAGAACGCGATCATCCGCCTCAAGGATGGTACGTACACCACGTGCGAACCGAACAGCAACGCCTGGCAACTCAAGGGCAACAACGTCACGCTGAACCCGGCCACCGGTTTCGGTACGGCGACCAACGTGACACTGCGGGTCAAGGACATTCCGGTCCTGTACACGCCGTACATCTATTTCCCGATCGATGACCGTCGCCAGTCCGGCTTCCTGCCGCCGACCATTGGCACCGGCAGCGATACCGGCTTCATGCTGGTCACCCCGTACTACTTCAACCTGGCGCCGAACTACGATGCCACGTTGTACCCGCGCTACATGGAAAAGCACGGCTTGTTGATGGAAGGCGAATTCCGCTACCTGACCAAGTCCAGCGAAGGCCAGTTCGGTGCGGCGTACCTCAACGACGAAAGCAACGATCGCGACAAGCAGAGCGACGCCGAAAAAACCCGCTACATGTACAACTGGCAGCACAAGGGTGGTCTCGACTCGCGAGTGCTCACGCAAGTCGACTACACCAAGATCAGCGATCCGTATTACTTCCAGGATCTGCAGACCGACCAGATTGGCATAAAAAACAACGACTACGTGAACCAGCAGGGTTCCGTGACCTATCGCGGCGAGAGCTATACCGCTCGCGCGAATGCCCAGGCGTACGAATTGGCGAGCGTATCGAACATTACGCCGTACGACCGCCTGCCGCAGCTCACCCTCGACGGCATGCTGCCTTACCATCCGGAAGGCCTGGATTTCACTTACAACACCGAACTTGTGCGGTTTGATCGCGATCTGCAGAGCGGGACATACTTTGACGAGGACGGCGTCGGCAGTCCTCGCCTCGATAACAACGTTCAAGGCCTGGCTCGCGCCAACGGCGACCGCCTGAATCTCGCGCCCGCCATCAGCCTGCCGATGAACACGACGTACGGTTTCCTGACGCCGAAGCTCAAGTACCAGTACACCCAGTACCAACTGGACCTGGACGGCCTCGGCAAAAGCCAGATCGCGGCTCAGAATCAAGCCGCAGCTGCAAACGGGACTCAAAACCTCAACGGCCAGTTCGACAGCAACCAGAACCGCGGCGTACCGATCGCCAGCATCGACAGCGGCCTGTACTTCGATCGCAATACCCAGTATTTCGGCAAGAACTACCGCCAGACTCTCGAGCCGCGCCTGTTCTACCTGTACGTGCCCGAGGTCGACCAGGAAGACATCCCGGTATTCGATACCAGCGAATACACCTTCAACTATGCGTCGCTGTTCCGTGACAACCGCTTCTCCGGTTCCGACCGTGTCGGCGACGAGAATAAACTGTCCCTGGGCGTGACCAGCCGCTGGATCGAAGACGACGGTTTCGAGCGTCAACGCATCAGTGTCGGCCAGGCCTTGTACTTCAAGGACCGCGAAGTTCAGTTGCCGGGTATCGATGCAAAGACCCGCAAGGATACGCAAGCCAGCGTTTCACCTTACGCCCTGGAATACGAGTATCGTTGGAACCGCGACTGGCGTACCACGGCCGACTACAACTGGGACCCGGACAGCCGCAGCCCTCGCTCGGGCAGCGCGATGTTCCACTACCAGCCTGAAGACAACCCGAACAAGGTGGTCAACGTCGGCTATCGCTATCGCAACGACCAGATCCGTTATGACCAGAACACCGGTCAATGGACTGTGGGCGGCGGTGACTACGGCACCCCTGGCCAGCCTGGCTACGTGAAGGATTACTACAAGATCGAACAGCACGACTTCTCGGTGATCTGGCCGATCGTGCCGCAATGGAGCGCTATCAGCCGCTGGCAGTATGACTACAACCGCAACCGTACCCTGGAAGCCTTCGGTGGTTTCGAGTACGACAACTGCTGCTGGAAGCTGCGCCTGATCAACCGCTACTTCGTTGATTACGACGAGTTCAGCCAGGAAGCACCGCAAAACGAAAAAGGCGACCATGGCGTCTTCCTCCAAATTGTTCTGAAGGGACTCGGCGGCGTGACTGGCGCCAAGGTAGAGAGCTTCCTCGACAAAGGCATTCAAGGTTATCGTGAACGTGAAGACCAAGCTTTCTGATTGTCTGCGCCCGCTGATGCTGGGCGCGCTGTTCCTGACTACGGCGGCCAGTGCTGCCGTACAGTCCATCGATAAAGTGGTGGCCATCGTCGACAACGACGTGGTCATGCAGAGCCAACTGGACCACCGTGTCCGTGAAGTTCAGCAAACCATTGCCAAGCGTGGTTCTGCCGTGCCGCCGTCCAGCGTGCTGGAGCAGCAGGTACTTGAACGCCTGATCGTCGAAAACCTGCAATTGCAGATCGGCGAGCGCTCCGGCATCCGCATTACCGATGAAGAGCTGAACCAGGCTGTCGGCACCATTGCCCAACGCAACAACATGTCGGTCGAGCAGTTCCGCGCCGCCCTGACTCGCGACGGCCTGTCCTACGACGACGCACGTGAGCAGATTCGCCGCGAAATGGTCATCAGCCGCGTGCGCCAGCGTCGGGTCGCCGAACGCATTCAGGTCTCCGAGCAGGAAGTGAAGAACTTCCTGGCATCGGACCTTGGCAAGATGCAGCTGTCCGAAGAGTTTCACCTTGCCAACATCCTGATTCCAACGCCGGAAAGCGCCAATTCCGAAGCGATTCAGAATGCAGCCAAACAGGCCGATGCGATTTACCAGCAGCTCAAGCAAGGCGCTGACTTCGGTCAGTTGGCAATCGCCAAGTCCGCCAGCGAAACCGCACTGGAAGGTGGCGACATGGGCTGGCGTAAAGCCGCTCAACTGCCTCCGCCGTTCGATCGCCTGCTGAGCACCATGCCGGTGGGTGACGTCACCCAGCCAATGCGTACCCCGGGCGGCTTCATCATCCTGAAGATCCTCGACAAGCGTGGCGGCGAGACCCAGATGCGCGATGAAGTGCATGTGCGTCACATCCTGGTCAAACCGAGCCCGATCCGCGACGAAGCGAAAACCAAGGCCCTGGCCGAATCGCTCTACAGCCGTATCGCGGCTGGCGAAGACTTCGGCGAGCTGGCGAAAAGCTATTCGGAAGACCCGGGTTCGGCCCTCAACGGCGGCGACCTGAACTGGATCGACCCGAACGCGCTGGTGCCCGAGTTCCGCGAAGTGATGGCCAAGACCCCGCAAGGTCAGCTGTCCAAGCCGTTCCAGACCCAATACGGCTGGCACGTTCTGGAAGTCCTTGGCCGTCGCGCCACCGACAGCACCTCCCAGGCTCGCGAGCAGCAAGCCATGACCGTATTGCGTAACCGTAAATACGACGAAGAGCTGCAAACCTGGCTGCGTCAGATCCGTGACGAAGCGTACGTGGAAATCAAACTCCCTGGCGCCGACCAGGCAGCGCAGTGAAACCCCAACGTTTCGCGCTGACACCCGGTGAACCAGCCGGCATAGGTCCCGACCTGTGCCTGCTGCTCGCCTCGCAAGCCCAGCCCCACCCCCTGATTGCCATTACCAGCCGCGACCTGCTCATCGAGCGGGCCGCGCAACTGGGCGTGGCTGTCGACTTGCTGCCGGTCTCCCCGGACAACTGGCCGGATGCACCCGCGCCCGCCAACAGCCTGTATGTCTGGGATACACCGCTCAATGCCAAGGTCGTCTCCGGGCAACTGGACAAGGCCAACGCTGCCTTTGTCCTCGAAACCCTGACCCGCGCCGGCCAAGGCTGCCTGGACGGGGATTTCGCCGGCATGATCACCGCCCCCGTGCACAAAGGCGTGATCAACGAATCCGGCATCGCCTTTTCCGGGCACACCGAATTCCTCGCTGACCTGACCCACACCGCGCAAGTGGTGATGATGCTAGCCACTCGCGGCTTGCGCGTGGCCCTGGTGACCACTCACCTGCCCCTGCGCGAGATTGCCGATGCGATCACGCCAGAGCGCCTGGAGCGCGTCACGCGGATCCTGCACGCCGACCTGCAAAACAAATTCGGCATCGCCCAGCCACGCATCCTGGTGTGCGGGCTCAACCCGCATGCCGGCGAAGGCGGACACCTGGGCCATGAAGAAATCGATATCATCGAACCCACATTAGAGCGCTTGCGCGGCGAGGGCATGGACCTACGTGGCCCCCTGCCCGCCGACACTCTGTTTACCCCCAAATATCTGGAGCACTGCGATGCGGTGCTGGCGATGTACCACGACCAGGGCCTGCCGGTGCTGAAGTACAAAGGCTTCGGCGCGGCAGTCAACGTGACTCTCGGCTTGCCGATCATCCGCACCTCGGTCGACCACGGCACAGCCCTGGACCTGGCCGGCAGCGGCAAGATCGACACCGGCAGCCTGCAAGTCGCCCTGGAAACCGCCTACCAGATGGCCGAGACCCGTTTATGACCGAGCAATACCAACACAAGGCGCGCAAGCGCTTTGGCCAGAACTTCCTGCACGATGCCGGCGTTATCGACCGCATCCTGCGCTCCATCCATGCCAAGAGCGACGACCGCCTGCTGGAAATCGGCCCGGGCCAGGGCGCACTGACCCAAGGCCTGCTCAGCAGCGGCGCGCAACTCGACGTGGTGGAGCTGGACAAGGACCTGATCCCGATCCTCAACCAGCAGTTTGCCGGCAAGAGCAACTTCAACCTGCATCAGGGCGATGCGCTGAAGTTCGACTTCAACAGCCTGAACGCCGCGCCAGGCAGCCTGCGAGTGGTCGGCAACCTGCCGTACAACATCTCCACGCCGCTGATTTTTCACCTTTTGCATAACTCGCACCTGATTCGCGACATGCACTTCATGCTGCAAAAGGAAGTGGTCGAGCGTCTGGCTGCCGGCCCGGGCGGTGGTGACTGGGGCCGCCTGTCGATCATGGTTCAGTACCATTGCCGGGTCGAGCACCTGTTCAACGTTGGCCCGGGCGCGTTCAACCCGCCACCGAAAGTCGACTCGGCCATCGTGCGCCTGGTGCCCCACGCGGTACTGCCGCACCCGGCCAAGGATCACCGCTTGCTGGAGCGCGTCGTGCGCGAAGCGTTCAACCAGCGCCGCAAAACCCTGCGCAACACCCTCAAGCTGCTGCTGAGCAATGCCGAAATCGAAGCCGCTGGCGTCGATGGCAGCCTGCGTCCCGAGCAGCTCGACCTGGCCGCCTTCGTGCGCCTGGCCGACAAGCTCAGCGAGCAAGCGCCACAAAAGCCTGCCACTGACTGACAAGCGATGAGCGCTATCGGGTAGGACGCCACTCTGGTCTACTACCCGATACTTGGCCTAGACTGAACTCCATCAGCTACGCCCCGCGTCCCGCTTCGTTTTTAAGGCCCCTTGCATGTCCGATCCTCGCTATCAGGTCGACGTCAGCGTCGTCACCCGCTATCTGGCAGAACAATCGCAACCCGAGCACGACCGCTTTGCCTTCGCCTACACCATCACCGTGCAAAACAATGGCGAAATGCCCGCCAAACTGCTTTCACGGCATTGGGTCATCACCGATGGTGACGGGCATGTCGAAGAAGTGCGCGGCGCAGGCGTAGTCGGCCAGCAACCATTGATCGACCCCGGCAAGAGCCATACCTATAGCAGCGGCACGGTCATGACCACCAAGGTCGGCACCATGCAAGGCACCTATCAGATGCTTTCCGACGACGGCAAACATTTCGATGCCATCATTGCGCCCTTCCGCCTGGCGGTGCCCGGAGCCCTGCACTGATGGCTACGTACGCTGTCGGCGACCTGCAAGGCTGCCTTCAAGCCCTGCAATGCCTGCTCAAGCAAGTGGCGTTCGACCCTCAACGGGATCGCCTGTGGTTGGTGGGCGATCTGGTCAACCGCGGCCCGCAGTCGCTGGAAACCCTGCGCTTCCTCTATAGCATCCGCGAATCGCTGGTTTGCGTGCTCGGCAACCACGACCTGCACCTGCTGGCGGCCGGACGCAACATCGAACGCCTGAAGAAGGCCGACACCCTGCGCGAGATCATTGACGCGCCCGATAGCGCCGAACTGCTCGAATGGCTGCGCCAGCAAAAGCTCATGCACTACGACGAACAGCGCAACGTTGCACTGGTCCATGCCGGCATTCCACCGCAGTGGTCGCTGCGCAAAGCCTTGAAATGTGCCGCCGAAGTCGAGACTGCCTTGCGTGACGACAACCTGTTGCCGCCCTACCTCGATGGCATGTACGGCAACGACCCGGCGAAATGGGACAACGACCTCAAAGGCGTGACGCGCCTGCGGGTGATCACCAACTATTTCACGCGCATGCGCTTTTGCACCGCCGAAGGCAAACTCGATCTCAAGAGCAAGGAAGGCCTCGATACCGCGCCACCTGGGTACAAGCCCTGGTTCCAGCACAAGGATCGCAAGACCAAGGATGTGAAAATCATCTTCGGCCACTGGGCCGCGCTTGAAGGTAACGTCCATGAGCCGGGCATCTCGGCCCTCGACACCGGCTGCGTCTGGGGCGGCGCCCTGACCCTGATGAACGTCGACAGCCTTGAGCGCCTGTCCTGCAAATGCGACGAACACGGCCATGCCGTGCCGCCAGTCGCCTTATCCATTTCCCAAACATCGCCAGCCAGCGCGCCGCGCTAGACTGCCCATTCAGCCGAGCCACAGGAGCCCGCCATGAGCGAATTCAAACGTATCCCCCCGGAACAGGCCCAGACCCTGCGCGAACAAGGCGCAGTGGTGGTCGACGTCCGCGACCCGGCCACTTTTGCCGCCCTGCACATCGCAGGCTCCAAGCATCTGGACAATCATTCCCTGCACGCTTTCATCCAGGGTGCCGACCTCGATGCACCGACCGTAGTGGTCTGTTATCACGGCAATTCCAGCCAGGGTGCGGCCGCCTACCTGATCAGCCAGGGCTTCTCCGACGTCTACAGCATGGATGGCGGATTCGAGTTGTGGCGTACGACCTATCCTGCGGAAACGGCGCAAGGCACTTCCGAATAATTTTTTTGTAACGTTGCAGGCCCCGGCTCCCGCGGGCTAGCACGGTGGCAGACGAACGGTCTGCCACAACTAATTACGTATCTCGCCTTTACCTCCCGAATTCCCAACTATCCTTAAGCCCAGGCCATCCAAAACAGGGGAGAGCCGGTACACCGGCGCACGGGTCATCGGGAGTAGCTTTCGGAGTCGTCAGCTCCGGGAGAGTTCTGGGGGGTAAACAGCAATCGCCTGTACGGTTGCTGCCAGCATCGACTGAGTGATCCGGCGTCGGCTCCACGTATCGAGCGAGGTGACGTCATGAGTATCTTTAGCCACTTCCAACAACGCTTCGAGTCCACACGCCAGGAAGAACTCTCTCTGCAGGAGTATCTTGAGCTGTGCAAAAAGGACCGCAGCGCCTACGTATCCGCCGCCGAGCGTCTGCTGCTGGCCATCGGTGAACCGGAACTGCTCGACACCTCGACCAACTCGAGACTGTCGCGCATCTTCTCCAACAAAGTCATCCGCCGCTATCCGGCCTTTGAAGACTTCCACGGGATGGAAGAATGCATCGACCAGATCGTGTCGTATTTCCGCCACGCTGCTCAAGGCCTGGAAGAGAAGAAACAGATCCTTTACCTGCTCGGCCCTGTCGGTGGCGGTAAATCGTCCCTGGCCGAGAAGCTGAAACAATTGATTGAAAAAGTGCCCTTCTATGCGATCAAGGGCTCGCCAGTGTTCGAGTCGCCCCTGGGTCTGTTCAACTCCACTGAAGATGGAGCGATCCTCGAGGAAGACTTCGGCATTCCACGGCGTTACCTCAACACCATCATGTCGCCATGGGCGACCAAGCGCCTGGCCGAATTCGGTGGCGACATCAGCCAGTTCCGCGTGGTGAAACTCTACCCGTCGATCCTCAATCAGATCGCCGTGGCCAAGACTGAACCTGGTGACGAAAACAACCAGGACATCTCGGCGCTGGTGGGCAAGGTCGATATCCGCAAACTGGAGGAGTTCCCGCAGAACGACGCCGACGCCTACAGCTACTCGGGCGCCCTGTGCCGGGCCAACCAGGGCCTGATGGAGTTCGTGGAGATGTTCAAGGCACCGATCAAGGTGCTGCACCCACTGCTGACCGCCACCCAGGAAGGTAACTACAACAGTACCGAAGGCCTCGGCGCGATTCCGTTCACCGGGATCCTGCTGGCCCACTCCAACGAATCGGAGTGGCACACCTTCCGCAACAACAAGAACAACGAAGCCTTCATCGACCGGATCTATATCGTCAAGGTGCCGTACTGCCTGCGGGTCAGTGACGAAGTGAAGATCTACGACAAGCTGCTGTTCAACAGTTCGCTGGCCAAGGCGCACTGCGCGCCGGACACCCTGAAGATGCTGGCCCAGTTCACCGTGCTCTCGCGCCTCAAGGAGCCGGAAAACTCCAACATCTATTCGAAGATGCGCGTGTACGACGGTGAGAACCTCAAGGATACCGATCCGAAAGCCAAGTCGATCCAGGAATACCGCGACAACGCCGGTGTCGACGAAGGCATGAACGGTCTCTCCACCCGCTTCGCGTTCAAGATCCTGTCGAAGGTGTTCAACTTCGACCCGCACGAAATCGCCGCCAACCCGGTGCATCTGCTCTATGTGCTGGAGCAACAGATCGAACAGGAACAGTTCCAGGCCGAGACCCGCGAACGCTATCTGCGCTTCCTCAAGGAGTACCTGGCACCGCGCTACATCGAATTCATCGGCAAGGAGATCCAGACCGCCTACCTCGAGTCCTATAGCGAGTACGGCCAGAACATCTTCGATCGTTATGTGCTGTACGCCGACTTCTGGATCCAGGACCAGGAATACCGCGATCCGGAAACCGGCGAAATCCTCAACCGCGTAGCCCTGAACGAAGAACTGGAGAAAATCGAGAAACCGGCCGGCATCAGCAATCCGAAGGATTTCCGCAACGAAATCGTCAACTTCGTCCTGCGTGCCCGGGCCAACAACAACGGCAAGAACCCTACCTGGCTCAGCTACGAAAAACTGCGGGTGGTCATCGAGAAGAAAATGTTCTCCAACACCGAGGACCTGCTGCCAGTCATCAGCTTCAATGCCAAGGCCAGCAAAGAGGACCAGCAGAAACACAACGACTTCGTCACACGGATGGTCGAGCGGGGCTACACCGACAAACAGGTACGACTGCTGTCCGAGTGGTACTTGCGGGTCAGAAAATCACAATAACCCGCTGCCGGTCAGACCGGTTGTCGTCAGCCAGAGACCTGTGTGCGCTTTTTCTGTTACACAGGCCTCTGGAAGGTGTTCGAAAGTCGGTAGCGAGTTCAGGCAGCATCCAAAGCGCTTGGGGGAGCGTTCAATATCCCTCGGCTCTCGGTTCGATGCTGTATCACCGCTCGCCCCTTTCAGGACAGCTTCTAAGGAGCAGTCATGAGCTATGTGATCGACCGACGTCTCAATGGCAAGAACAAGAGCACGGTAAACCGCCAGCGGTTTCTGCGACGCTACCGTGATCACATCAAGAAGGCTGTCGAAGAGGCGGTCAGTCGGCGTTCCATTACCGATATGGAACACGGCGAACAAATCAGCATTCCCGGCCGCGACATCGACGAGCCGGTGCTCCACCACGGGCGCGGCGGCAAGCAAACGGTCGTGCACCCGGGCAACAAGGAATTCACCAGCGGCGAACATATCGCCCGCCCACCGGGAGGTGGTGGCGGTCGAGGTCCCGGCAAGGCCGGCAATTCCGGCGAAGGGATGGATGAGTTTGTCTTCCAGATCACCCAGGAAGAGTTCCTCGAATTCATGTTCGAGGACCTTGAGCTGCCAAACCTGGTCAAGCGCAACCTGACCGGCACCGATACCTTCAAGACCGTACGTGCCGGGATCAGCAGCGAGGGCAACCCGTCGCGGATCAACATCATCCGTACCCTGCGTTCAGCCCATGCCCGACGGATCGCCCTGTCCGGCAGCAGCCGGGCAAAACTGCGCGAAGCCAAGGAAGAACTTCTGCGACTCAAGCAGGAAGAACCCGATAACTTCGGCGATATTCAGAAAGTCGAAGAAGAAATCGAAAAACTCAGTGCGCGCATTCATCGCATCCCGTTCCTCGACACGTTCGACCTCAAGTACAACCTGCTGATCAAACAACCCAATCCCAGCTCCAAGGCCGTGATGTTCTGCCTGATGGACGTGTCCGGCTCAATGACCCAGGCGACCAAGGACATCGCCAAGCGCTTCTTTATCCTGCTGTATCTGTTTCTCAAGCGTAACTACGACAAAATCGACGTCGTATTCATCCGCCATCACACCAGTGCCCGCGAAGTGGATGAAGAGGAGTTTTTCTACTCCCGGGAGACCGGCGGCACCATTGTCTCCAGCGCCCTGAAACTGATGCAGGAAATCATGGCCGAGCGTTACCCGAGCAACGAGTGGAACATCTACGCCGCCCAGGCTTCCGACGGTGACAACTGGAACGACGACTCGCCGATCTGCCGTGACATCCTGATCAACCAGATCATGCCGTTCGTGCAGTACTACACTTACGTTGAGATCACCCCGCGCGAACACCAGGCCCTATGGTTCGAATACGAGCGCATCGCCGAAGCCTTTTCCGACACGTTTGCCCAGCAACAACTGGTCTCGGCCGGGGATATCTATCCGGTCTTCCGTGAACTCTTCCAGCGCAGGTTAGTGACATGACCGCCAAAGAGCAGAAGCGCCAACCCATTTCCACCGGCTCCGAATGGACGTTCGAGCTGATCCAGGCGTACGACCGCGAAATCAGTCGTATTGCGGCCGGTTATGCCCTCGATACGTACCCCAACCAGATCGAAGTGATCACCGCCGAACAGATGATGGACGCCTACGCCTCGGTCGGTATGCCGCTGGGTTATCACCACTGGTCCTACGGCAAACACTTCCTCAGCACTGAAAAGTCCTACAGCCGCGGCCAGATGGGGCTGGCCTACGAGATCGTGATCAACTCCGACCCGTGCATCGCCTACCTGATGGAAGAAAACACCATCTGCATGCAGGCGCTGGTGGTGGCCCATGCCTGCTACGGCCACAACAGCTTTTTCAAAGGCAATTACCTGTTCCGCACCTGGACCGACGCCAGCTCGATCATCGATTACCTGGTCTTTGCCAAGCAGTACATCATGCAGTGCGAAGAACGCCACGGTATCGACGCGGTCGAGGACCTGCTCGACTCCTGCCATGCGCTGATGAACTATGGTGTCGACCGCTACAAACGCCCCTATCCGATTTCCGCGGAAGAAGAACGTCGCCGGCAAAAGGACCGGGAGGAGCATTTACAGAAACAGATCAACGATCTGTGGCGCACCATTCCCAAGGGCGCGGACAAGTACAGCGACAAGGACAACGCACGCTTCCCCGCCGAACCTCAGGAAAACATCCTGTATTTCATCGAAAAACATGCACCGCTGCTGGAGCCATGGCAACGGGAAATCGTGCGCATCGTGCGCAAGATCGCCCAGTATTTTTATCCACAGCGTCAGACCCAGGTGATGAACGAGGGTTGGGCCACGTTCTGGCACTACACCCTGATGAACGACCTGTACGACGAGGGCCTGGTCACCGACGGCTTCATGATGGAGTTCCTGACGTCCCACACCAGCGTGGTGTTCCAGCCGGGCTTCGATAGCCCTTACTACAGCGGTATCAACCCCTACGCCTTGGGTTTTGCCATGTACCGCGACATCCGGCGCATGTGCGAAGAACCTACGGAAGAAGATCGCCGCTGGTTCCCTGACATTGCCGGTACCGACTGGCTTGCAGCCATCAAGTTCGCCATGAGCAGCTTCAAGGATGAGAGCTTCATCCTGCAGTACCTGTCGCCCAAGGTGATCCGCGACCTGAAGCTGTTCAGCATTCTCGATGACGACCAGAAGGACGACCTGCTGGTACCCGCCATTCATGACGAAGGTGGCTACCGCATCATCCGAGAAACCCTCGCGGCGCAGTACAACCTGGGCAATCGCGAACCCAACGTGCAGATCTACAGCATCGACCGGCGTGGTGACCGCTCCCTAACCCTGCGTCACCAGCAACACGACCGCAAACCGCTAGGGGAGTCGACCGAAGAAGTACTCAAACACTTGCACCGCTTGTGGGGATTCGACATTCACCTGGAAACCCTGCAAGGGGAAACCGTGATGAAAACCCACCATGTACCACCCAGAAACGAGCACAGCGAAGGTGATTACGGGCGCCTGGACCTGGCTGTCATCCATCTTTGATCCGGCTTGTACCTCCGAAAGCTCGATGCAACGGTTATCCTGTCGAGCTAACGGAGGTTTTTTATGCGTATTTATAAAGTCGGTGGCGCGGTTCGTGATCGCCTGCTGGGCAAACCGGTTACCGATATCGACTGGGTCGTGGTCGGCGCCACCACCGAAGAAATGCTCGCCAAGGGTTTCCGCCCGGTAGGTGCGGATTTCCCGGTGTTCCTTCATCCAAAAAGCGGTGAGGAATACGCCCTTGCCCGCACCGAGCGCAAAAGCGGACGCGGTTACGGCGGATTCACCTTTCACGCCAGCCCTGAGGTCACCCTCGAAGAAGACCTGATCCGTCGCGACCTGACCATCAATGCCATGGCCGAAGACGATCAGCAGAACCTGACCGACCCGTACCACGGCCAGCGTGATCTCGAAGCACGCCTGCTTCGCCATGTTTCCCCAGCATTTTCCGAAGATCCACTCCGGGTCCTGCGTGTTGCCCGCTTTGCGGCGCGTTATGCGGCGCTGGGCTTTACCGTCGCCCCGGAAACCCTGGAACTGATGCGCCAACTCAGCGACTCAGGCGAGCTTGAAGCACTGACCCCGGAGCGCAGCTGGAAGGAAATCTCCCGCGCCCTGATGGAAGATCAGCCGCAGGTATTCGTTGAGGTTTTGCGCGCCTGCGGCGCCCTCAAGGTGCTGATGCCGGAGGTAGATGCGCTGTTTGGGGTACCGCAACCACCCGCCCATCACCCCGAAATCGATACAGGCGCGCATACCCTGAGTGTGTTGCAGCAAGCCGCCACTCACAAACAACCGCTGACCGTGCGCTGGGCCTGCCTGCTGCACGACCTGGGCAAAGGCCTGACGCCAGAGGAAGAATGGCCGCGACACATTGCCCACGAGTTCAAGGGCCTGAAGCTGATCAAAGCGGTCAATGAACGCTTCAAGGTGCCGAGGGACTGCCAGGAACTGGCGCTGCTGGTGGGCGAGTATCACACCCATGGCCATCGCGCCCTTGAGCTGAAGCCATCGACGCTGTTGGAGTTGCTGCAGAGCTTCGACATTTACCGTCGGCCACAACGGTTTGAGGAGTTCATCGCGGCATGCGAGATGGATGCGCGTGGGCGCGAAGGGCTGGAAGAAAGAAGTTATCCACAGGCGGATTATTTGCGCGGCGCGGCAACTGCGGCTCGTAGCGTGGCGGTTCAGCCCTTGCTGGAGAAAGGCTTCAAGGGGCCGGAGTTGGGTGAGGCGATCAAGCGTGAGCGGCTAAAAGCCTTGAAGGCTTACAAAGAGACTGCGTCGACCTGACTGACGCCATCGCGGGCAAGCCCGCTCCTACAGGGATCGCATCGTACCTGTGGGAGCGGGCTTGCTCGCGAAGAGGCCGGTCAGGTCACAACAAATCTGAAGGCGTCAATTGCTCGCCACGCCACTCGAAAGCTACCGGCGCCAGCACCTGATCAATCTGCGCTTCACTCCACAAGGTCGCAAAGTTCTTGCCTACGCCCGGGTGCACGCGATCCGGCGCTATCAACGACAACGGCCACAGAACGAACGCATTTTTCAGGATTTCTGCCCGAGGCAAGACCAGGCCATCGAAGTTGCCCACCAGGTCACCGAACAACAACACGTCGATATCCAGAGGCAATCCTCGGCGATCCGGCGCATAACGACCGTTATCCGCCTCGATGAACTTCAATCGACGATCAAGCTCAATCAGCGGCAGATCGGTATAGGCCGACACCACAAAATTGAAGAACGGCCCGCTCTTGATGCCCACAGGCTGACTTTCGAACACCGCAGAACAGCGGATTTCCACAAGAAACGCCGCCAATGCATCGAGCCCAGCCTGCAAATGGGTTTCACGCTCGATATTACTACCGAGCCCGAGGTACACCTGAGTCAGCGACATCCGCGCTCGATCTCCACACCCACACCGCCAATGGCAGCCGGGACGGCACCGGGCTTGGTCAGCTTCAGGCGCATCCAGGTGATTTTGAATTCGCTCATCAGCACTTCAACCAGGCGTTCGGCGAAGGTTTCGACCAGCAGGAATTGCGCCTGCTCGGCAAATACCTGGATGCGCGAGGAAACACTGGCGTAGTCGAGCGCCAGGGTCAGGTCATCACCGGCTGCGGCCAGGCGATTATCCCAGGCGAAGCTCAGATCAAGACGCAAGCACTGTCGGATGCCTCGCTCCCAGTCGTAGGCACCGATCACCGTGTCGACTTCCAGGCCCTCGATAAACACTCTGTCCAAGCACTTCTCTCCGCTACACGACAAGGGCGCAATGCGCCGTTAGAATCAGGGCGTCCTCGCCCGGAATAGTTAGCATGTTTTGGTTACTGGCGATCCTCGCCTACCTGCTCGGCTCTCTGTCCTTTGCCATTTTGCTCAGCCGCCTGACCGGTAACCCCGATCCGCGAATGAGTGGCTCGGGCAATGCCGGCGCCACCAACATGTTGCGCCTGGCCGGCAAGAAACTCGCCATCCTGACCCTGCTCGGCGACCTTTGCAAAGGCCTGCTGCCGGTATTGATTGCGCGTCTTGCCGGTCTTTCGCAGCAGGAACAGGCCTGGATCGGCGTCTATGCCGTTATCGGCCATCTGTTTCCGTTGTACTTCCGCTTTCGCGGCGGCAAAGGTGTCGCCACCGCGGCCGGCATGCTGCTGGGGCTATACCCGCCCGCAGCCCTTCTGGCGGTCTGCGCCTGGCTCCTGACGTTCTACCTGACCCGCACCAGCTCCCTGGCCGCCCTGATCGCCACGCCCCTGACCCTGCCGCTGCTGGCCTGGCAAGAGCCGGCCGCCCTGCTGCCCATGAGCACGCTCACCGGGCTGATCGTCTGGCGTCATCGCGGCAATCTACGCGACCTGTTCGCCGGGCGCGAACGGCATTTCTAGCGACCAGACACGAGCACCGCTCATCACAACGCCGACAACTGCTCCATCGGCCAGCGCGCCTGTACGCTGATCGCCAGGCTTTCCTGCTGGCCGGCCTGCAAGCGCTGGCAGCCGGCAAAGGCGATCATCGCGCCGTTATCGGTGCAGAACTGCGGACGGGCATAAAAAACATCGCCCTTCATATCGCCGAGCATTTTTTCCAGGGAAGTGCGCAACGCCTTGTTGGCACTGACGCCCCCAGCGATCACCAGGCGCTTCATGCCGGCGGCCTTCAGGGCACGCTTGCACTTGATGGTCAAAGTCTCCACCACGGCCTGCTGGAACGCCAGCGCGATGTCGCATTGGGCTTGCTCGCCGTCGTCCCCAGCGCTGACACACTGTTGCCAGGTGTTCAACGCAAAGGTTTTCAAGCCACTGAAGCTGAAATCCAGGCCCGGGCGGTCGCACATCGGACGTGGGAAGACGAAACGTCCTGCAACACCCTGCTCTGCAAGGCGAGCGATCTCCGGTCCGCCCGGATAATTGAGGCCCATCATCTTGGCCGTCTTGTCGAAAGCTTCGCCGGCAGCGTCATCCAGGGTCTCGCCCAAGAGCGTGTACTGACCAATTCCGTCGACCTGAACCAGTTGCGTATGGCCACCGGACACCAACAAAGCGACGAACGGGAATTCTGGCGGTTGCGACTCCAGCATCGGCGCCAGCAAGTGGCCTTCCATGTGATGCACGCCGAGGGCTGGAATGCCCCAGGCAAAGGCCAGCGCCTGGGCGCAGGAAGCCCCTACCAGCAAGGCACCGACCAGGCCAGGACCCGCGGTGTAGGCGATCGCATCGATCTCGGTCGGCACGCAGTCGGCCTCGGCCAACACCTGACGAATCAAGGGCAGCATGCGCTTGACGTGATCGCGCGAAGCCAGCTCCGGCACCACGCCACCATAGGCGCGGTGCAGGTCGATCTGACTGAACAGCGCGTCGGCCAGCAGGCCGCGTTCACTGTCATATAATGCGACACCAGTTTCGTCGCAGGAGGTTTCTAATCCCAGTACTAGCATGGGTTTGCGCCTTGTTTAGGCTGAATTCGAAGGCGCGCATAATAGTCGTCGCGTGATGCCCCGACCAGCGGTTTTCGATCAGAGGCTTTGCATTCCGAGCGATGAGGGGTTAACATCCGCAACCCTTAAAAACCGACGTCTTCAAGTGCTCTTTTGCCGCGAGGATGTTGACCCCGGTAATGAATGAAGGTAGCTCTGGATGCCAGCCGTCAAAGTAAAAGAGAACGAACCCTTCGACGTAGCTCTGCGTCGTTTCAAGCGCTCCTGCGAAAAAGCCGGTGTACTGGCTGAAGTTCGTAGCCGCGAATTTTACGAGAAGCCAACTTCTGAGCGTAAGCGCAAAGCAGCAGCCGCTGTTAAGCGTCACGCCAAGAAAGTTCAGCGCGAACAGCGCCGCGCCGTTCGTCTGTACTAATACACAGACGATCGTAGCAAGCTTCTGCCAAGCCCGGCCCTCAGCCGGGCTTATGGCATTTGCGTAAAACGCTTGATGCTTCACTGTCGAAGCCGCAGACGCGACCGAGACAAATCTGCTTCACCGCGTCAGACCTGGCTCTTTTGCCAGCGGTGCACGTCTTTTCTGACGAGCCTTTCAAGGCTACTGACGAGCACACCCACTGATTCCTCTCACGACGATCAGCCCAAGGCGCCTGCTTGCGTGCCAAATGATGAGCTATCCGAGGCCTGTTACTGGCCGCAGCCGGATTCAGCGCAACACATTCGAACAGTCGAATACTGATGGCATTAACGTCAGTGGATTTTCGGCAGATACACTTCCCGACAGCGATTACGCAGACGACACTGGTCGAGCCGCACACTTTGCGCGCCTCAAGCAATGACCGCGTTCGGTCGCCGTACGTTTCGGGTCCCTTTCAGCGCAGATGACGAGAACGCCATGGCCGGGTTAATTCCCCAGAGCTTCATTGACGACCTTCTGAACCGCACCGACATCGTCGACGTGGTCAGCTCGCGCCTGCAACTGAAAAAAGCCGGCAAGAACCACACTGCCTGCTGTCCGTTCCATAAAGAAAAGACTCCGTCGTTCAGCGTCAGCCCCGACAAGCAGTTCTATTACTGCTTCGGCTGCGGCGCTGGCGGCAACGCCCTCGGCTTCATCATGGACCACGACAACCTGGATTTCGTCCAGGCTGTCGAAGAACTGGCCAAAGCCGCCGGCATGGAAATCCCCCGCGAAGAAAGCGGCCGACCGCATAAACCACGGCAGCCGACCGATTCGCCGCTGTACCCGCTCCTGAGCGCCGCTGCCGACTTTTATCGCCAGGCCCTGAAAAGCCATCCATCGCGCAAGGCCGCCGTGGAATACCTGAAAGGTCGCGGGCTGACCGGCGAAATCGCCCGGGACTTCGGCCTCGGCTTTGCGCCACCCGGCTGGGACAACCTGTTCAAGCACTTGAGCAGCGATACCCTGCAACAAAAAGCCATGATCGATGCCGGCCTACTGATCGAAAACGCCGAAAGCGGTAAACGCTATGACCGCTTCCGCGACCGCGTGATGTTTCCGATCCGCGACAGTCGCGGGCGCGTCATCGCTTTTGGCGGCCGGGTATTGGGCGACGACAAGCCGAAATACCTGAACTCCCCGGAAACCCCGGTTTTCCATAAAGGCCAGGAACTCTACGGCCTG
Organism: Pseudomonas sp. A-R-19; assembly: GCF_019956575.1. Lineage (NCBI taxonomy): Bacteria > Pseudomonadati > Pseudomonadota > Gammaproteobacteria > Pseudomonadales > Pseudomonadaceae > Pseudomonas > Pseudomonas sp. A-R-19. The sequence goes on along the minus strand of NZ_JAHBDR010000038.1, from coordinate 251,555 downwards.
TACGAAGCGCGCAAGACCAACCGCAACCTCGACGAGATCATCGTCGTCGAGGGCTACATGGACGTCATTGCCCTGGCCCAGCAAGGCCTGCGCAATGCCGTCGCGACCCTGGGCACCGCCACCAGCGAGGAGCACCTCAAGCGACTGTTTCGTGTCGTACCGAGCGTGCTGTTCTGTTTCGACGGTGACCAGGCCGGCCGCAATGCCGCATGGCGGGCGCTGGAGGCGACACTGTCGAGCTTGCAGGACGGTCGCCGTGCACGTTTCCTGTTCCTGCCCGAAGGCGAAGACCCGGACACCCTGGTGCGCTCCGAAGGCACCGACGCCTTCCGCGCACGGATCAACCAGCATGCGCAGCCTCTGGCCGATTACTTCTTCCAGCAATTGACCGAAGAAGCCGATCCGCGCTCGCTCGAGGGCAAGGCGCACATGGCCACCCTCGCCGCGCCGCTGATCGACAAAGTCCCGGGCGCCAACCTGCGCACCCTGATGCGTCAGCGCCTGAGCGAAATCACCGGCCTTAGTGGCGAAGCGGTGAGCCAGCTGGCACAAAGCGCCCCGCAGGAAGCACCGCCGGCCTACGACCCGGGCATCGATTACGACGCAATGCCCGATTACAGCGACTATCATCAGCCGCAGGCACAGGAAATGTATGTGCCGCAGCAGGAATGGACGCCGAAGAAGCCCGGTGCAGGAGGCAAGAAATGGGACAAGAAACCGTGGGACAAGAATGGCAAACGGGGCGGTGATCGTGATCAACCCCGCGCGCCACGGGTGCCCGCCGCCGTAGAACCGCCAACCCTCGCCGCCTTGCGCACGTTGCTGCATCACCCGCAACTGGCCGAAAAAGTCGAGGATGCCGGGCACTTCGCCGCCGAGGATCACACCAACACACAATTGCTGGTGGCGCTGCTCGAAGCCGTGCAGAAGAATCCCAAGCTAAACTCAATTCAGCTGATTGCCCGTTGGCACGGCACAGAACAAGGCCGCCTGCTCAAGGCCCTGGCGGAAAAGGAATGGCTGATTGATGGAGATAACCTTGAACAACAGTTTTTCGACACCATTACTAGCTTGTCAGCCCGCCAACGCGAGCGAAACCTGGAACAACTTCTCAGAAAAGCGCGTCAAAGCGAATTGACCAGCGAAGAGAAAAATCAACTGCGCGACCTCTTGAGTCGCAATGTTTCCGCATCAAACCCGACCTCAACTGGCGCGTGAGGTCATAGCTCAGGTATAATCCTCGGCTTGTTTTTTGCCCGCCAAGACCTTCAGTGGATAGGGTGTTATGTCCGGAAAAGCGCAACAGCAGTCTCGTATCAAAGAGTTGATCACACTTGGTCGTGAGCAGGGCTACCTGACTTACGCGGAGGTCAACGACCACCTGCCGGAGGATATTTCAGATCCGGAACAGGTGGAAGACATCATCCGCATGATCAATGACATGGGGATCAACGTATTCGAGGTTGCGCCAGATAAGGATTCCCTTATGCTGGCCGACGCCGATACCGACGAAGCCGCAGCCGAAGAGGCCGCTGCAGCGTTGGCTGCGGTCGAGACCGACATTGGTCGCACTACCGACCCGGTGCGCATGTACATGCGCGAAATGGGTACGGTGGAGCTCCTCACTCGTGAAGGCGAAATTGAAATCGCCAAGCGTATTGAAGAGGGCATCCGTGAGGTGATGAGCGCAATCGCGCACTTCCCTGGCACGGTTGATCATATTCTCTCCGAGTACACCCGCGTCACCACCGAAGGTGGTCGCCTGTCCGACGTCCTGAGCGGTTATATCGACCCGGACGACGGCATCGCGCCGCCTGCGGCAGAAGTGCCGCCGCCGATCGACGCGAAAGCCGTTAAAGCGGATGACGACTCCGACGACGATGAAGCCGAATCTTCCGATGACGAAGAAGAAGCCGAAAGCGGCCCGGATCCGATCATCGCTGCCCAGCGTTTTGGCGCTGTGGCCGATCAGATGGAAATCACCCGCAAGGCGCTGAAAAAGCACGGTCGCAACAACAAGGCAGCGATTGCCGAACTGTTGGCCCTGGCCGAGCTGTTCATGCCGATCAAACTGGTGCCGAAGCAATTCGAAGGCCTGGTCGAGCGTGTTCGCAGTGCCCTGGATCGCCTGCGTCAGCAAGAGCGCGCAATCATGCAGCTCTGCGTTCGTGATGCGCGCATGCCGCGTGCAGACTTCCTGCGCCAGTTCCCGGGCAACGAAGTCGACGAAAGCTGGAGTGATGCCCTGGCCAAAGGCAAAGGCAAATACGCTGAAGCCATTGGTCGTCTGCAGCCGGACATCATCCGTTGCCAGCAGAAGCTGACCGCGCTGGAAACCGAAACCGGTTTGACCATCGCTGAAATCAAGGACATCAACCGTCGCATGTCGATCGGTGAGGCCAAGGCCCGCCGCGCGAAGAAAGAGATGGTTGAAGCGAACTTGCGTCTGGTGATCTCGATCGCCAAGAAGTACACCAACCGTGGCCTGCAATTCCTCGATCTGATCCAGGAAGGCAACATCGGCTTGATGAAAGCGGTAGACAAGTTCGAATACCGTCGCGGCTACAAGTTCTCGACTTATGCCACCTGGTGGATCCGTCAGGCGATCACTCGCTCGATCGCCGACCAGGCCCGCACCATCCGTATTCCGGTGCACATGATCGAGACGATCAACAAGCTCAACCGCATTTCCCGGCAGATGCTGCAGGAAATGGGTCGCGAACCGACGCCGGAAGAGCTGGGCGAACGCATGGAAATGCCTGAGGACAAGATCCGCAAGGTATTGAAGATCGCTAAAGAGCCGATCTCCATGGAAACCCCGATCGGTGATGACGAAGACTCCCATCTGGGTGACTTCATCGAAGACTCGACCATGCAGTCGCCAATCGATGTTGCAACCGTTGAGAGCCTTAAAGAAGCGACTCGCGAAGTGCTGTCCGGCCTCACTGCCCGTGAAGCCAAGGTACTGCGCATGCGCTTCGGTATCGACATGAATACCGACCACACCCTCGAGGAGGTTGGTAAGCAGTTCGACGTTACCCGTGAGCGGATTCGTCAGATCGAAGCCAAGGCGCTGCGCAAGCTGCGCCACCCGACGAGAAGCGAGCATCTGCGCTCCTTCCTCGACGAGTGATACCAGAACCCCCGGCCCAGGCCGGGGGTTTTGTTTTATGGCAGATTAATATCTCAGCACCCCCTCCGCCTCGTAGCCGTCTACACTCGAAACATTCCCCCGAGCCATAACGAGACCGTTATGCCCAGACTGCCGACCGTGCTTTTTTTGCTGTCGCTGATGACCTGGACCGCAACGGCTGGCGCTCTGACTCTCACTGACGATGAACGTAGCTGGCTGGCGGCTCACCCGGACTTGCGCTTGGGTGTCGATGCGTCGTGGCCGCCTTTCGAGTTTCGTGACGATGGAGGCCGCTACCAGGGCCTTGCCGCGGATTACATCGAGGTCATCCGCAAAAGGCTGGCGACCCGGCTTACGCCCATCGAGCCGGTGAGCTGGACCGTCGTCCTGGAGCAAGCCAAAAAGGGCAAAATTGACCTGCTGCCCGGCATCATGTCGACCCCAGAGCGTCAGAACTACCTGTCATTCACCCGCCCCTACCTGGACTTTCCGATTGTCATCCTGGCCCACGTCGGGGGCCCCCAGCCACACAACCTGGAAGACTTGTACGGCCTGAAAATCGCCGTGGTGGAAAACTACGCCCCCCACGAACTGTTGCGCACCCATAATCCCGACCTGAACCTGGTGGCGATGCCCAACGTCAGCTCGGCGTTGCAGGCGCTGGCCACCGACGCAGTGGATGCCGTGGTGGGCGATCTGGCATCCAGCGTCTGGAGCCTGCGCCAACTCAAGCTCGACGGGTTGTATGTCAGCGGTGAAACCCCCTATCGCTATCAAATGGCCATGGCTGTGCCACGCGACAACACAATACTCGTTGGCATTCTTGACAAAGTCCTGGCGGACATGAGTCCCGCCGAAATCAGCGCCATTCAGGAGCATTGGGTCGGCAACGTCCTCGATCATCGAACATTCTGGAATGACCTGCTGGTGTATGGTCTGCCCGGATTGCTGCTGTTGACCATGGTGCTGGCGGCAGTTATCCGCATCAACCGCCGCTTGAGTTCGGAAATCGCCCGCCGGGTCGATCTTGAACAGGAACTGCGCAGCAGCGAGTACCACTACCGCGGCCTGGTGGAGAGCCTGTCAGCCATCGCCTGGGAAGCCAAAGTCACCGACTACACCTACAGCTATGTATCGCCCCACGCCGAAGACCTGCTCGGTTATCCCCTGTCCCATTGGCTGATTCCGGGCTTCTGGCGCAACATCATTCACCCCGCCGACCTGATCCGCGCCCAGACTTTCTGTGATCACGAAGTGCTGGCCGGACGCGATCACAGCCTCGATTACCGGGTGATCACCGCCGACGGCCGCTGCCTGTGGGTACGCGATATCGTCAGCCTGATCGAACACGGGCATGAGCCGGTGATGCGCGGGTTGATGATCGACATCACCGAGGCCAAGCGCACCGAAGAAGCGCTGCGCCTGTCGGAACAGAAATTCGCTTCCGTGTTCCAGCAATGCCCTGACATTCTGGTGATCGCGCGCCTGAGCGACGGTTGCCTGCTGGAGGTCAACGAAGCGTTCGAAGAACAGATCGGCCTCAAGGCCGAGGACGTCATTGGCCAGACCGCCACCAACCTGAACATCTGGGGGATTCCCGGTGTCGGGCCAGGCCTGCTGCAACGCTTGCAGGCCGGCAGCATCCGCAACCTGGAAATGCCCTTTCGGCGCAGCAACGGCCAGGTGTTTACCGGCCTGATCTCCGCCGAGCCCTTTGACCTGGACATGACACCGGCGCTGGTGGTCGTGGTGCGGGACATCACCCAGCTCAAGGAAACCCAGCAACAACTGCAAACGTCCGAAGAAAAGTTCGCCAAGGCCTTCCATGCATCCCCCGACGGCCTGCTGCTGTCGCGGCAAAGTGACGGTTTGCTGCTGGAGGTCAACGAGGGTTTCAGCCGCATCACCGGATTCAACAGCGCCATGTCGGTGGATCGCTCGGTGCTGGAACTGGGGATCTGGGTCAACCTCAATGAACGCAAGCAAATGCTCGACCTGCTGCACCGGGACGGTTTTGTCCGTGACTTCAGCTGCCATATCCGCCGCAGCGACGGACAGATCCGCCTCTGCGAAGTGTCCAGCCGTCCGCTGCCGATTGGCGATGAGGACTGCATGTTGACCATCGCCCGGGACATCACCGAGCGGCACTTGATGCAGGAAAAACTGCAGCAGGCCGCCACCGTGTTCGAAAGCACCGCCGAAGGCGTGTTGATCACCGACACTCAGCAGCACATCAGCGCAGTCAACCGGGCCTTCACCGAGATCACCGGCTACAGCGAAAGCGAAGCGCTGGGGCACACACCGCGCCTGCTCGCCTCGGGCCTGCATGACAGCGCGTTCTATGCGGCCATGTGGCATCAATTGACCGCTGAAGGTCACTGGCAGGGCGAAATTTCCAATCGGCGCAAGAATGGCGAGCTGTACCCGAGCTGGCTGACCATCAGCGCCGTGCGCAACCGCGACAAGTTCATCACCCACTTTGTCGCGGTGTTCGCCGACATATCCAGCCTCAAGCATGCCCAGGCCAAACTCGACTACCAGGCGCACCACGACCCGCTGACCGGCCTGCCGAACCGCACGCTGTTCGAAAGCCGCCTGCTGACGGCGCTCACCAGCCAGCAGGAACATGGCGGCCAGGGCGCCGTGCTGTTCCTCGACCTTGACCGCTTCAAACACATCAACGACAGCCTCGGCCACCCGGTCGGCGACCTGCTGCTCAAGGGCATCGCCGTACGTCTCCGGGAGCAGCTGCGTGACATCGACACCGTGGCACGCCTGGGCGGTGACGAGTTCATTATCCTGCTGCCGGGCCTGCAACAACCCAGTGATGCCGACAATATCGCCACCAAACTGCTCAATTGTTTCGCCGCGCCGTTCCAGGCCGGCGAACACGAGTTTTTCATCAGCGCCAGCATCGGCACCAGCCTCTATCCGAAGGATGGCTGCGACGTTGCCACACTGATCAAGAACGCCGACGCCGCGATGTACCGCTCCAAGGCCAAGGGCCGCAACCGCGTCGAAAGCTACACCCGCGACCTCACCGCCCAGGCCAGCGAACGTGTGGCGCTGGAACACGAACTGCGCCGCGCCATCGAACGCAACGAGTTGCACTTGTGCTACCAACCGAAAATCAGCCTCGAAGACTACAGCCTGGTCGGCGCCGAAGCCCTGATCCGCTGGCGTCATCCGACCTTTGGCGACGTGCCGCGGGAACACTTCATCCCGCTGGCTGAAGAAAACGGCATGATCCTGCAGATCGGCGACTGGGTCCTGGAAACCGCCTGCCGGCAGATGGCCGAATGGCACCGGCTGTACGAAAGTCCCGGACCGCTGTCGGTCAACCTTGCCGGCGCCCAATTGCGCCAGCCCAACCTGCTGGGTCGTATCGAACAGTTGCTCAAGGACAACGGTCTCAACCCGGGTTTCCTGCAACTGGAAATCACCGAAAACTTCATCATGAGCCAGGCCGAAGAAGCGCTGGCGGTACTGCATCAACTCAAAAATCTGGGCGTACAACTGGCCATCGATGACTTCGGCACCGGTTACTCCTCCTTGAGTTACCTCAAGCGCCTGCCGCTGGACATCCTCAAGATCGACCAGTCCTTCGTCCGCGGCCTGCCAGACGATCCCCACGATGCAGCAATCGTCCGCGCCATCATCGCCCTCGGCCGCAGCATGCAATTCACCGTCATTGCCGAAGGGGTCGAGACCCAGGCGCAGCAGCAATTCCTGGCCTATGAGGGGTGTTCGCAAATCCAGGGCTACATCGTCAGCCTGCCCCTGCCCGCCGACGAATTTGCCGCAACGTTTCTTCGTACAACAGTAATGGCTTTTTCGGATAGCACAGCCGCGAAACCGTCGCTATAATCCGCGACCTACTGAGGGCCTATAGCTCAGTTGGTTAGAGCAGAGGACTCATAATCCTTTGGTCCACGGTTCAAGTCCGTGTGGGCCCACCAAACAAGAAAGCCGCGCAATGCGCGGCTTTTGCGTGTCTGGGTGGTTCTCCACAGATACAACCCCGAAATGGTCGGAGGGGTCTATTGGCTGAGTTGAAATCAGAGAGGGATACGCACTACAAGAAAAAAGTAATTCCCAGCATGGCATGACCTCACACCCCTGGGATTAGAACTGGACATCGATCCACGTAATGTCATCTTCAACAGCAATAAAGTCGCTATCAGGTGCCACCAGCAAATTGCTTTGCTGCGACTCCGTTAACTCCGCCCAGAAGCCATCGGTTACGAACACCAATCGCTCACCGACGACCACTTGATGAAAAACAAAGTCAGGAGCCGGGGCACGATTAGCCTTCAAACATCGAGTTATCCAGTTTCGGGCCGGATCTTGCGCCAGCTCACGGTGTGAGCTGGCGCGCCTCCAATTGGCCTTGCAGTGGGGCGGCGTAACCCATTCGATCGTGCTTGCCGGTGTCACAACTCCACACGAACAGTCACCTTCATACGCAAGCGTGAGCTTCCCATGAGCAACAACACCGACCAAGTAACACATCGTCCCTGTCTGCTCCGCAAACAATGTGGGGTGAAGCTCACTCAGCACTGAACAAAGTAGCTGCTCTACCGCTTCGTGCTCAGTGATATCACCCCCCTGATCTAACTGTTTTTGGTAGGCCGCTAAAACACCTTTTACGAAGTGTTCAGCCAGTTGGCCACTGCCAGTCTTCGACGTACCATCCGTGATAACGAATAGCCCACTTTCGCCATCGCAGAGAACTCCAACACGGTCATTGTTGGCTTTCCTGGCTCTTCCTTTTACGGATCTGGTGACGTATCTCATGCGTTGCCCAGGTCCCTCATGCGCATATGGATGATTCGGCCTCTACCCGGATTTGCCTGTATCGAGCCCGAGCTTTCAATTACGTAGTCGATACCACTGAGCGCCGCAAGATCTCTAATTCCAGCAGTGATGAATTTCTTGAGTTCAGGCTCTGCCTGGCGAACCTCCTCCAAAAGCTCCGTACGACCATCAATCAAGATAATGATGTCTTCGACATCCTTGTGGTAGGGGTCACCATTACCACGGCCATCAAACGCCTCTAGCTTTGTCGCAAGAAAGTAGGTCGGTTTAAATATCTGGATGACGGTACCGCTGGGCAACGTAAATTTATCAGCCCTCGCCAGCCCCTCCACGAACCAACGGTTGGCGTATCCGAGAACAGCGGGGTCAGAAGGCATTACGTCAACGACGACGTCGTTGAAGCGGAAACGACAGTTGACCTCATCTTCACCTGTGATCTTGAAATTCTTAGCTGCAAGGCGCTCTGTGAGATGTTGCCAAGCGCTAATGCCTGCTAGCTCTATCACCAGATCAACATCATCGGTAAAACGAATGTCGTCCAGCACAGCAGCATCTGTCACCAGCATGGCCGTGGTGCAACCACCGACAAAGGCAACCTCTCTGAGAAAAGACTCCCCTAAGCCGTCTGCGACAAATTCTATGAGCTCATAGTTGTGATCCGCATTTGATGACATGTTATTTCAGACCCATTCCGGCTTTTAGAATGTTAACTGCCACACCAGACTCTCGTGGGCCGCCAAGTCGGATCGCATCAGCAAGCGCAAGATAGTGATAAAGGATTCTGTCCTTCTTTACCGCTTCCGGTACTGTCTTGTAGAGCGGCACTATCGCCTGACCACGCTCAGTTCCGAGAGCATCAGGCCAAACCGGAATCAACCCGCCAGCACTCTTGATACTTTTGGAAAGCGCTGGCGCTGCGAAGCCTGTTGGGATGCCGCGAACCATTGCGCCTGGCTTCACGGGGAAAAAGTATTTCAGGGCATGCTCGGTGATTTTCAGCAGCTCTCGCCTATTCACTTTCGGAAGCCCGGTGTCGTAATCATTGGTGAGCATTCCGGACTCGCGACACCTAACCATGGAGTTTGAAACCTCGCTTTTGCTGAGTCCAAGAGACGCAGACAGCGCACGCAACGAATAGCCTTCACTCCAACTCGCCAGCGGTGGAGAAGATACTGTTTGCGACCAACCTTCCCACCCGCCCTCATCACCCAAGAGGGCGTCGAACTCCTGGCGCCGGAATACAGTTTCTTCATCATTGGCGTCGGTGACTAGCGGCTGCCCCACCCGCCCCCCGGCCGTCAGATGTATCGGTTGTAGCTTCAACAAATCCTCAACCGTGTTTGAGTTCGACTCAGACTCCATCACCCCATAAAGATTTTCTTCTTGTGCGTGCAGGCTAGCCATTTTGAACAGAAGCAAAATATCTTGACTCTTCATAAAGTCAAAAACCCCAAGTGTCCACATTCCATAAAACGTGGACATTTGTCTCATCGTAAATATTTCTTCGTCAAGATATTTTTGATTGCTTTGGTTTTCAAATGCAGTCTTCGGGGTGGAAAAGCCGCTTTTTACGAGGCTTTTTCGTGTCTGGCGTTTAGTTTTGTTTACTTGATGTCTCGTTTTATCGGATGACGCCTTAGGACCTTGTAGGCAAACTCCGAATCTTCTATTTGGGCACTTTGCCGCCTTGTTGCGCTTTTCTTCGACGGGATAGTCTTCGGACGTCGCTGACCATTCAGCGATCGGGCTTGGAAACCCGTCGGATCAAAAACGCAGCAGTATCTACCACTACTCCAGTCGTTTTTTAAGACTGCGAAACTGTGTTATGGCAGCTGTGCGTGGGACGCTTTCGGGCGTGCCGGTTTCCTTGATCCCCGGTTTTCCAACCTGCGTACAGCTGCCACCCATTCGCTTGGAAACGAACGTGGCAGCTCCTAGGATTAAGGAGTTACATCATGACAAAACCCATCTCGTCCGATCCTTCAGAACTAAAAACCATCGGCTTCACCCCCTTCCTTTATCTCTCGGATCAGCCCTTGTTCCACGTCTGCCGCGACGTCCCCATCGCCGACGCCCTAGCCCAAGCCTCCGACCTACTGTTCCTCGCCAAGTCCCTCACCGTGGACGCCGCCTACGCCCAAGACTCCGAACGCCACGCCTGGGCCGCGCATTACCTGACGGCGATGAGCAAAGCGGTGATTGATGATGTAGTGAAGGTGTTGACGCGCAAACCTGCTCAAACGAGAGCGCATGCGGATCAATAAAACAAACAGAGCCTGAAAATTCCCAAACAGGGACCGAGCGTTCCCTTTTTGGGACTGATTAGAGCCAGATGCTTCGGTTCTTCAGTTCAAACACATCATGAAGGCATGGCCTGCACGACCAGCCGCCGTTCCAGCATCTGCCCCGTCAGCATGCCCTCATACGTATCCGTCGGCCGTCCCCATTGCTCCATGATGACCATACCGTCCACCAGCGCCTCGGCCAATTCGGCAATCGTCTCGGCCTGATCTTCTATGATTTTTTGAGTCCGAAGCCACAGCCGATCTGTCATCTCTTTAAGCTCCGCCGCTATCCGCTCACCCGACGCAGGATCAGTGTCCGGGTAGACGATATTTCGCAGCAGATGCTGAAGCTCCCTGACCTTTGCGTAATCCTGCTCCGCGCCCTGCTCGCCTTTGAGGATGGCGGTGGCTTTGAGCTTATCGACGCGTTTGGCGGCGGAAGGTTTTGAAGGGAGTGTCTGCGCCATTGCGCCAGCCAGAAGGACCATCATCCGGGCTTCCAGATATTCCTTCATGGTGTCCATCGAAGCGATTGGCCGCACCAGAGAAACGGACGCGCCACCTTGATGCCGCAGATCCATCGCCACGGTCAAGGTCACACCACCCGTTTCAAACCCCAGCGTGCGGGCCACTATGTAGTGACCCATTTCGTGATGGGCGATCTGCAAGGCGTGGTCTCGTACAGCGTCAGGCAGTTTTGTCGTCATGTCTTTCGCCTCGCACCCTTGATTACCTCAATGCTAGCCGACGTCGCGCAACGGCGTAGTGCTGAGCAATCAAGGCATCAGGCGCCTTCTGTAGGAGCGAGCTCGCTCGCGATGAACTCAAGTACGACACGTTTACTCAGCGAGCACGCGTAATCGTTGACGTCCATCGCGAGCGAGCTCGCTCCTACAAGGGTTCACCGTGCCTTATTTGGGCAAAGCGTAAGCAATCACATAATCCCCACGATCCGTCGACTGACGTGCACCACCCACCGTCAGCAGGATGTACTGCTTGCCGGTTTTCGGTGAAACGTAGGTCATCGGCCCGGACTGGCTGCCCACCGGCAAACGCGATTTCCAGATTTCGTTGCCGTTGCCGGTGTCGAAGGCGCGCAGGTAGAAGTCCTGGGTGCCGGCGAAGAACAGCAGGCCGGACTGGGTAGCCAGCGATGCGCCGAGGGTCGGCATGCCGATCGGGATCGGCAGGTGCATGCGGATGCCCAGCGGGCCGGTGTCCTGCACGGTGCCGACCGGGACTTGCCACATCAGTTTGTGGGTCTTCAGGTCAATGGCCGACATGGTGCCGAACGGTGGTTTCTGGCACGGGATGCCGACCGCCGAGAGGAAGCGTTCGCGCATGGCGCCGAACGGTGTGCCTTCCTGCGGCACCACGCCCATTTCGATACCACTGGCCCCGGCTTTGATCTTGTCGCGCGGGATCATGTAGTTGGCCAGGCCCAGGCGCATGTCGTTGACGAACATGTAGTGGGTGTTCGGGTCGACCGAGACGCTGCCCCAGTTCATGCCGCCCAGCGAGCCCGGGAATTGCAGCGCGCGGTCCATGCCCGGCGGGGTGTAGACGCCTTCGTGGCGCATGCCTTTGAACTGGATGCGGCACATCAACTGATCAAACGGTGTGGCGCCCCACATGTCGGATTCGGTCAGGGTCTTGTTGCCGATTGACGGCATGTCCACCGAGAACGGCTGGGTTGGCGAGTAGCGCTCGCCGGGCACCTTGCCTTGCGGCACCGGACGCTCTTCGACGCGGGCAATCGGCACGCCGGTTTCGCGGTTGAGCAGGAAGATCTCACCCTGCTTGGTGACTTGCGCCAAGGCTGGCTGGGTGCCGCCCTTGTCGTCCGGCACGTCGTACAGCAGCGGCTGTGCCGGCAGGTCGAAGTCCCACAGGTCGTGGTGGGTGGTCTGGAAATGCCAGCGCACCTGGCCGGTTTTCACATCGATGGCGACGATGGACGAGTTCCACTTGTCGTCGAACTCGGTGCGTTGACCGCCGAAGAAGTCAGGCGTCGCGTTGCCGGTTGGCAGGTAGACCAGACCGAGCTTGGCGTCGTAGGACATGGCCGACCACACGTTCGGCGTACCACGGGTATAAGTCTCACCGGCCGGCGGACGTTTGGTGGTGTTCGGATTACCCGGATCCCACGCCCACACCAGCTCACCACTGCGCACGTCGTAGGCACGCACCACGCCCGGCGGTTCGCCAGTGGAGTAGTTATCCGCCACGCGACCGCCGACGATCACCACGTCCCCTGCGACCAATGGAGTCGAGGTTTGCTGGTAGTAACCGGGCTTCACTTCACCCATGTCGGTGGTCAGGTCGACAGTGCCCTTGTTGCCGAACTCTTCGCAGGGCTTGCCGGTGTCGGCATTGATGGCGATCAGGCGTGCATCGCCGGTCGGCAGAAACAGACGTTTCGTACAGGCGGTTGGCTGATTGTCTGCAGACACTGGGGTTTCGGAATAGCCCAGGCCACGGCAGCGCTGCCAGTTCGGCGCGGTGCCTTGCGGGTCGAACTTCCAGCGCTGGGCGCCGGTGTCGGCATCGAGGGCGAAGACTTTGCCGTAGGCGGTGCAGGTGTAGACCGTGTCACCGATTTGCAGCGGGGTGTTCTGGTCTTCGGCGCCAGCGCCGGTGCTTTGCGGGATGTCGCCGGTGCGGAAAGTCCAGGCCACCTGCAACTTGTCGATGTTGCCCTTGTTGATCTGGTCCAGCGCGGCAAAGCGGTTGCCGGCGGTGGTGTTGCCCCAGTGGGCCCAGTCTTTCTGTTCGGTGCCCGGAGTGACCGGCGTTATCGCAGGTACAGTGGTGTTTTTGACCACGTGGGTCGGCACGAACATGTAGGCCATCGTCGCAACGACGCCCACACCCAGAATACCGGCCAAACCGTAAGCACCACGGCCGCCGGTCGCGCCCGAAGCGCGGACCAGGGTCGGGTAGATCAGCGCTACAACCAGACCGATCACGGCGAAAGTCAGTACCCGCGAGACCAGCGGCCAGTATTCGAGGCCGGCATCCCAAACGGCCCAGATCGCCGTGAGGACCAACGCCACACCATACAACCGGGCGCCGAGCGGCTTACGCCGGGCAATCATCAACCCGGACACCAGCATGGCCAGGCCCATCAACAAGAAGTACCCACTACCGCCGAGCGCGATCAGATAACCGCCGCCACCGGCCAGGCCGAGCCCGATCAGTGCAATCAGCACACCCAGCCCCGCCAGCAACCATTTGCTGCCGGCGGCAGCCCCAGAATTGTTCATGTCGGAAATTTTCCCCATTTGTGACAAGGGTGGAATAATGTACTACCTAGTTACTTATGGCAATTTGTCGCAGGCAGAAATGTCATGAACGGTACTGAGGCTAGATCAAATATCCGCCGCGAGCGCTGCGCCGGATGTGCCTGTAACATGCTTGGCCATTGATTCGTACCGTTGGAGACAGCCCCTTTGCCTGACATTCGCCCACCCGTTCTCGACGAAATCGACCGCCAGTTGATTGCCGCCCTGCAGATCAACGCCCGCGAGAGTGTGGCTATGTTGGCCCGGCAATTGGGCATCGCCCGCACCACGGTCACCTCGCGCCTGGCGCGGTTGGAAAAGGCCAAGGTGATCACCGGCTACGGCGTGCGCCTTGGGCAGCGGGTGGTGGATGGCGGATTGCAGGCGTATGTAGGGATTACCGTGCAACCGCGTTCCGGCAAGGAGGTGTTGCGACGCCTGAGCGCGATGGCGCAGGTGCAGCAGTTGTGTGCGGTGAGTGGCGAATTTGATTATGTGGCGTGGTTGCGCACCGATTCGCCGGAGCAGCTGGATCAGTTGCTGGATCAGATTGGCAGTGTGGATGGGGTAGAGAAGACTACGACGTCAATCATCTTGAGTAGCAAGATTGATCGGGGGCAGCCGGTTTGAACGCTATCCAATGTGGGAGCGGGCTTGCTCGCGAATGCGTCGTGTCAGTCGATTCTACTTGCGACTGATACACCGCTTTCGCGAGCAAGCCCGCTCCCACAGTGCTCAGTGTGTATTTATAGATCGTCACATTGATCAATCCAATAGCAAAACGACGACACTTTGCGTCTTATTAACGTGCTCTGTGCTCTCTAGAATGGCTGGCATCTTTTCCTATACTCAGATGCGCATTCCGCGTCGGGTCGCCAGCAAGGTCAGCCATGAACAAGAACAATCGCCATCCTGCAGACGGTAAGAAACCAGTCACCATTTTCGGTCCGGACTTTCCTTTTGCCTTCGACGACTGGATCGAACACCCGGCTGGCCTGGGCAGCATTCCAGAGCACAATCACGGTGCCGAAGTGGCGATTGTCGGCGGCGGCATCGCCGGGCTGGTGGCTGCTTACGAACTGATGAAACTGGGTCTGAAACCGGTCGTCTACGAAGCCTCGAAAATGGGCGGCCGCTTGCGCTCCCAGGCGTTCAATGGTGCCGAAGGCATCGTTGCCGAACTGGGCGGGATGCGCTTTCCGGTGTCGTCCACTGCGTTCTATCACTATGTCGACAAGCTCGGCCTGGAAACCAAACCCTTCCCCAACCCGCTGACGCCTGCGTCGGGCAGTACGGTGATCGACCTCGAAGGTCAGACCCATTACGCACAGAAGTTGTCGGACCTTCCTGCACTTTTCCAGGAAGTGGCTGACGCCTGGGCCGATGCCCTGGAGGCCGGCTCGCAGTTCTCGGATATCCAGCAAGCCATCCGCGACCGCGACGTGCCACGCCTCAAAGAGCTGTGGAACACCCTGGTACCGCTGTGGGACGACCGCACTTTCTACGACTTCGTCGCCACCTCCAAGGCGTTCGCCAAGCTGTCGTTCCATCACCGCGAAGTGTTCGGGCAGGTCGGTTTCGGCACCGGCGGCTGGGATTCGGACTTCCCGAACTCGATGCTGGAAATCTTCCGCGTCGTCATGACCAACTGCGACGATCACCAGCACCTGGTGGTCGGCGGCGTGGAACAGGTTCCGCAGGGCATCTGGCGCCACGTGCCGGAGCATTGCGCACACTGGCCGGCCGGCACCAGCCTCAGCTCGCTGCACAACGGCGCACCGCGCACCGGCGTGAAGAAAATTGCCCACGCACCGGGCGGCCGTTTCGCCGTCACCGACAACTGGGGCGACACCCGCGAATACGCAGCCGTGCTGACCACCTGCCAGAGCTGGCTGCTCACCACTCAAATCGAATGCGACGAAAGCCTGTTTTCGCAAAAGATGTGGATGGCTTTGGACCGCACCCGCTACATGCAGTCGTCGAAGACTTTCGTGATGGTCGACCGCCCGTTCTGGAAGGACAAGGATCCGGAAACCGGCCGCGATCTGATGAGCATGACCCTCACCGACCGCCTGACCCGTGGCACTTATCTGTTCGACAACGGCGACGACAAGCCAGGGGTGATTTGCCTGTCGTACTCGTGGATGAGCGACGCGCTGAAAATGCTGCCGCAGCCGGTGGAAAAACGCGTGAAGCTGGCATTGGATGCGTTGAAGAAGATCTACCCGAAAGTCGACATCGCCGCGCGCATCATCGGTGACCCGATCACCGTTTCGTGGGAAGCCGACCCGCATTTCCTCGGCGCGTTCAAAGGCGCCCTGCCCGGCCACTACCGCTACAACCAGCGCATGTACGCGCACTTCATGCAGGACGACATGCCGGCCGAACAGCGCGGGATCTTCATCGCCGGTGACGACGTTTCGTGGACGCCGGCCTGGGTCGAGGGCGCGGTGCAGACATCGCTCAACGCGGTATGGGGCATCATGAAACACTTCGGCGGTGCAACTCACGCCGAGAATCCGGGTCCAGGAGATGTATTCAACGAGATCGGACCGATCGCCCTGCCCGAGTAAGAGGAATCCGAAATGCGCGTAGCCCTTTACCAATGCCCACCGCTGCCTCTGGATGTCGCTGGCAACCTGCAACGCTTGCACCAGCTTGCGCTGGAGGCAAAAGGTGCCGACCTGCTGGTGCTGCCGGAAATGTTCCTGACCGGCTACAACATCGGTGTCGATGCCGTCAGTGTGCTGGCTGAGGTGCATAACGGTGAGTCGGCGCAGCAGATCGCGCGCATTGCCAAGGCGGCCGGGATCGCCATTTTGTATGGCTATCCCGAGCGCACCGCCGACGGGCAGATCTACAACGCCGTGCAGTTGATCGACGCCAGTGGCGAGCGCGTGTGCAACTACCGCAAGACTCACTTGTTCGGCGACCTCGATCACTCGATGTTCAGCGCAGGTTCCGATGAGTTTCCTATCGTTGAGCTCAATGGCTGGAAGCTCGGTTTCCTGATCTGCTACGACCTGGAATTTCCGGAAAACGCCCGGCGCCTGGTCCTGGCCGGTGCCGAGCTGATCCTGGTGCCGACCGCGAACATGATTCCGTTCGATTTCGTCGCCGATGTCACCGTGCGCTCCCGCGCCTTCGAAAACCAATGCTATGTGGCCTACGCCAACTATTGCGGCCACGAAGGCGACATCCACTATTGCGGCCAGAGCAGCATCGCCGCGCCGGATGGCAGCCGCATCGCCCAGGCAGGACTTGATGAAGCATTGATTGTCGGTGAGCTGGATCGTCAGTTGATGGTCGACTCCCGCGCCGCCAATCGCTACCTGATCGATCGTCGTCCCGAGCTTTACGGCGACCTGAGCAAGCGCTAGTCCACTGTAATCCGCTAGCATTGGCACTTCACTGTTCTGGAAGTGCCCATGCCCGCGCTGAATCACCCTCGCCCCCACACTGAAACCCTGGCCAATGGCTTGCGGGTGACGCTGCGTCATGCCCCTGATTTGAAGCGCTGCGCAGCCGCGTTGCGGGTCGCCGCGGGCAGCCATGATGTGCCGCTGGCGTGGCCTGGCCTGGCGCATTTTCTTGAGCATCTGCTGTTTCTCGGTACCGTGCGTTTTCCTGCGGGACAAGGGCTGATGGCCTACGTCCAGAGTCATGGCGGGCAAGTGAATGCGCGGACCAGCGAACGCACCACGGATTACTTTTTCGAACTGTCACCCCAAGCGTTTGCCGGTGGGCTGGAGCGTCTGTCAGACATGCTCGCCCATCCACGTATGAATCCCGACGATCAGCAGCGAGAACGGGAAGTGTTGCAGGCGGAGTTTGTCGCGTGGTCACAAGATCCGGCGGCGCAACAACAGCGGGCATTGTTCGATGGGCTTTCTGAGGCTCATCCGCTGCGAGGTTTCCACGCGGGCAATCGCGATAGCCTGCCGGTGCCGCAACCCGAATTTCAGCAGGCATTGCAGGATTTTTATCAGCGGTTCTATCGGACAGGGCAGATGACCTTGAGCCTGGCCGGTCCGCAAAGTGTCGATGAATTGAGAGCGATGGCCGAGGCATTTGGCCAAGCCCTTGCCCAAGGTGAAACAGCCCCACAACAATCCCCCGCGCCGCTGATGACGACCTCAGTCTCAAGTTATCAACAGGCTGGCGAACAACGACTGGATCTGCTGTTTGCCCTCGAGGCCCTGCCCGAATCTTCCACCGAAGCACTGCTGTTCCTGTGTCACTGGCTGAACACCGAGAAGCCGGGTGGTTTGCTGGCGGATTTGCGTGAGCGTGGATTGGCGGAACAGCTCAAGGCCGAGTTGCTGTATCAATTCGCCGGGCAAGCCTTGCTGCACGTCGAGTTCACCTTGCCCGCCAACTCCGTCGCAACCGGGATTCGCGAGCGGCTGATGGATTGGCTGGGCTTCTTCGCCCGGCAAGACTGGAGCCCGCTGCGCGAAGAGTACGTCGCCCTGCTCCAGCGCCAGCAGCAAGTCAGCAGCGCCTTGCAACTGGCCCGACTGGACAGCGAGCAACTCGAAGTCGGGTTATCCGGGCAAGGCGTTACAGCCCTCAAGCAAATCCTCAAACAAATCGGCGCTGTGGATAACTTCAGCGGGCCATGGCAATTGCCCGCACCCAACCCGTTCCTGCGTACCGAAGCACCGGCGCCCAACGCCGGATTGATTCGCGGCCAGACCAGCGCCCATCGTGGTTTGCGCACTTTTGCCCAGGACCGTTCGCGCAGCCGTCGTGAACGGTCGCCGATGCAATTCAGCCAGGCATGGCCGGACAACAGCGCTGAAGGCGCGATTTATCTGCGCTGGCGCCTGGACTCGGCTCCCGGCAGCAGCCTCCAGTCACGGCTGGAAAGTAACCTGCAGCCGTTGCGCGAAGACGCGCGGCAGGCCGGTGTGGATTTGTCCTTCAGTGCGTCGGGCAACGAATGGCTGCTCAAACTAAATGGGCTACAGGAGCCGATGTCCGCCGTCCTCGAGCATGTGCTGAAAGAACTGACAAAACCCGATGCCGCTGTCTCACAAACCGCATCGACCAGCGTTGCGTTGATACCGATTCGACAACTGCTCAAAACATTGCCCGATCACTGCCACGGGCACACCGCGAACTCGGATGACGTGCAGCAACTCTGGTCGAGTGCACGCTGGGATGGGCTGGCCATCGGGTTATCGGCTCAGACTCAAGCGGCCATGGGCCTGGCCTTGAGCCGCATACCCGGCACGCCGGACAATCAACCGACGCCGCCCTCTTCGATCCTTGCACAGCATCTGTGGAGCACTGTCGATACCACTTCCAGCGAGCACGCGTTGCTGCTGTTCTGTCCGACAGCCACTCAGGAAATGGCCGACGAAGCCGCGTGGCGGTTGCTCGCGCATGTCTGCCAGACGCCGTTCTACCAACGCCTGCGGGTGGAGTTGCAACTCGGCTATGCGGTGTTCAGCGCCCTGCGGCAAATCCACGGGCAAACCGGGTTGCTGTTCGGCGTGCAATCGCCAAGCGTTGCACCTGTGGAGCTGCTGCAACACATCGAGCAATTCCTGGATCGATTGCCGGAGCTGATTCACGCGCTCGACGACAGCACCTTCAACGCTCAACGCCAGGCCCTGGCGGATCAGTTTTCCAGCGCTGCGCTTACCACGGGGCAAGCGGCCGAATTGCTCTGGCAGGGCAAGCTGGCCGGCCGTTCGTCGGATTATCTGATGCACTTGCCCGAGGCCATTGTGCGCATTGACCGGACCGCTCTACTGGCTGCGGCCCAACGCCTGAATCAGGCCGAAGGCGGCCGGCGGTGCCTTGCCAACAACGCTGTACCCGGCGCGCCATGGCAAGCGGCAAAATGATCATTACCGGGGCTGTAAGGAGCTTTCTCAAAGTTTCACGGGCAATCTCTTTGAAATTTTGAGTAACATAGCAACCTAACTATCTGGAACCTCTTTGACTTTGAGGTGGCCTATACCTATAGATAGCGCTGTCCTACCCCAACCGAAGGAGTTCAATTTATGGCCTGGACCAAACCTGCCTACACCGACCTGCGTATCGGCTTTGAAGTCACCATGTACTTCGCCAGCCGCTAATCTCTGCCTTGGCAGATGTGCAGCACAACGCCTCGGTTATCCGAGGCGTTTTATTTTCAGCGTTGAAATGATGGAGCGCCCATGTTCGTCCAGATTCTAGGTTCCGCCGCCGGCGGCGGATTCCCCCAGTGGAATTGCAACTGCGTGAACTGCGCAGGCTTTCGCGACGGGAGCCTGCGGGCCACGGCTCGGACGCAATCGTCCATCGCAATTTCCGATGACGGCGTGAACTGGGTGCTGTGCAACACCTCCCCGGACATCCGCGCGCAACTCCAGAGCTTCGCCCCGATGCAGCCGGGTCGCGCCCTGCGCGATACCGGGATCGGTGCGATCATCCTGATGGACAGCCAGATCGACCACACCACCGGCCTGCTCATGCTGCGCGAAGGTTGCCCGCATCAGGTCTGGTGTACTGACATGGTCCACGAGGATCTGAGCAGTGGCTTCCCACTGTTCACCATGCTGACGCACTGGAATGGCGGGCTGAACTGGAACCGCATCGAACTCGATCAAAGCTTCAGCGTCCCGGCTTGCCCGAACCTGCGCTTCACTCCGCTGCCACTGCGCAGCGCCGCGCCGCCCTACTCGCCGCACCGTTTCGACCCGCATCCGGGCGACAACATCGGCCTGATCGTTGAAGACCTGAACACCGGTGGCAAACTGTTTTACGCACCGGGACTTGGCAAAGTCGATGCGCCGCTGCTTGAGATCATGGCCGACAGCGATTGCCTGTTGGTCGATGGCACCTTGTGGGATGACGACGAAATGCAGCGTCGCGGGGTCGGCACGCGCACCGGTCGCGAAATGGGCCATCTGGCGCAGAACGGCCCCGGCGGCATGCTCGAAGTACTCGAACAGTTGCCCGAGCAGCGCAAGGTGCTTATCCACATCAACAACACCAACCCGATTCTCGATGAGGATTCACCACAGCGCGCGGAGCTGGATCGGCGCGAGGTTGAAGTGGCTTATGACGGCATGAGTATTGTGTTGTAGCTGAGAGCCCCTTCGCGGGCAAGCCCGCTCCCACAGTTGACCGCATTACCCTGTGGGAGCGGGCTTGCCCGCGAAGACGTCCGACCAGACACCAAAGATTTCAACGGTTGTTCCCCGGAGAACCGCAATGACCGACACCCCGATGTCCCCCGCCGAATTCGAAGCGGCCTTGCGCGCCAAGGGCGCCTACTACCACATCCATCATCCGTACCACGTGGCGATGTACGAAGGCCGGGCCACCCGCGAACAGATCCAGGGCTGGGTCGCCAACCGCTTCTACTATCAGGTGAACATTCCCCTGAAGGACGCGGCAATCCTCGCTAATTGCCCTGACCGCGAGATCCGCCGCGAGTGGATTCAACGCCTGCTCGACCACGACGGCGCGCCCGGTGAAGATGGCGGCATCGAAGCCTGGCTGCGTCTGGGCCAGGCCGTCGGCCTCGACCCGGATCAACTGCGCTCCCAGGAACTGGTACTGCCCGGCGTGCGTTTCGCCGTCGACGCCTACGTCAATTTCGCCCGCCGCGCCAGTTGGCAGGAAGCCGCGAGCAGCTCGCTGACCGAACTGTTCGCCCCGCAGATCCACCAATCGCGCCTGGACAGCTGGCCCCAGCACTACCCGTGGATCGACCCCGCCGGTTACGAGTATTTCCGCACCCGCCTGGGCCAGGCACGGCGTGATGTCGAGCACGGTCTGGCGATCACGCTGCAGCACTACACTACCCGTGAAGGCCAGGAACGCATGCTGGAAATTCTCCAGTTCAAACTGGACATTCTTTGGAGCATGCTCGATGCCATGAGCATGGCCTACGAACTGAAACGCCCGCCGTATCACAGCGTGACCGGGGAACGGGTCTGGCACAAAGGAATCACCTTATGAGTTTCGATCGCAGCAAGACCCCGACCTGGCGCACCGGCTACCGTTTCCAGTACGAACCGGCGCAGAAAGGCCATGTGCTGCTGTACCCCGAAGGCATGATCAAGCTCAACGAAAGTGCCGCGCTGATCGGCGGTTTGATCGACGGTGAACGGGATGTCGCGGCGATCATCAACGAGCTCGACCAGCAGTTCCCCGGCGTGCCCGAACTCGGAGACGACATCGAGCAATTCATGGAGGTTGCCCGTGCACAGCACTGGATCGAACTTGCCTGATTCATCAAGGCAAGTGCCGCCCACACCTGAAGTCGGCCTGCCGCTGTGGCTGCTGGCCGAGCTGACCTATCGTTGCCCGCTGCAATGCCCGTACTGCTCAAATCCGCTGGATTTCGCCGAACAAGGCAAGGAGCTGAGCACCGAACAGTGGATCAAGGTGTTCCGTGAAGCGCGGGAAATGGGCGCGGCGCAACTGGGCTTTTCCGGTGGCGAACCGCTGGTGCGCCAGGATCTTGCAGAGTTGATTCGCGAAGCCCGCCAGCTGGGTTTCTACACCAACCTGATCACCTCCGGCATCGGCCTGACCGAGCAGAAAATCAGCGACTTCAAGAAGGCCGGCCTCGATCACATCCAAATCAGTTTCCAGGCCAGCGACGAACAGGTGAACAACCTGCTGGCTGGTTCGAAAAAGGCCTTCGCGCAGAAACTGGAAATGGCCCGGGCGGTGAAGGCCCACGGCTATCCGATGGTGCTGAACTTCGTGACCCATCGGCACAATATCGACCAGATCGACCGCATCATCGAGCTGTGCATCGCCCTGGAGGCGGACTTCGTCGAACTCGCCACCTGCCAGTTCTACGGCTGGGCGCAACTCAATCGCGTTGGGCTATTGCCGACCAAAGAGCAATTGGTGCGCGCCGAACGCATCACCAACGAATACCGCGCCAAACTCGAAGCCGAAGGGCATCCGTGCAAGCTGATTTTTGTCACCCCGGACTATTACGAAGAACGCCCGAAAGCCTGCATGAATGGCTGGGGCAGTATTTTTCTGACGGTCACACCAGACGGAACCGCCCTGCCCTGTCACGGTGCCCGACAGATGCCGGTGCAGTTTCCCAACGTGCGCGACCACAGCATGCAGCACATCTGGTACGACTCGTTCGGCTTCAACCGCTTTCGCGGTTATGACTGGATGCCCGAGCCGTGCCGCTCCTGTGACGAGAAAGAAAAAGACTTCGGCGGCTGCCGCTGCCAGGCGTTCATGCTCACGGGTGACGCCAGCAACGCCGACCCGGTGTGCAGCAAATCGCCACAACACGGCGTGATCCTCAAGGCTCGCGAAGAAGCCGAACACGCGACCCAGACCATCGACCAACTGGCCTTTCGCAATGAACGAAACTCACGCCTCATCGCCAAAAGCTGAACCTTTCAGCGCTGCCAAAGCCGTCGCTGCCGGTATCGATTTTGCCGAACTGCAGGCCGGTCGGTTGGGCCTGTTCTGGAACGAGTACCGCCCCGAAGACGCGGCATGCCGGATCTGGCACTGGCGTGACGGCGCAGCGAAATGCCTGACGCCACCGGGGTTCAGCGTGCGCAGCCGGGTGTACGAATATGGCGGTGGCGCATTTTGTCTGACGGACGACAGTATCGTTTTCGTCAACGAGGCCGACCAGCAACTGTATCGGCAATCACTGCAAGGCGAAGCGCCGGAAAAGCTGACATCCGGTGCGTGCCGTTATGGCGATCTGCAGTTCGCCAACGGGCAGGTGCTGGCGGTCGAGGAGCATCGCAATCAACACCGACTGGTGGCAATCGACCTGTTCGATGGCGCACGTCACCTGCTGGTCGAAGGGGCTGATTTCTACGCGGCGCCGACGCTCAGTCCTGATGCCCGGCGCCTGGCCTGGATCGAATGGAGTCGCCCGGATCAACCATGGACAGCGACCCGTTTGATGGTTGCCGAACGCCTCGCCAATGGCAGGTTTGCCGAAGCTCGTTGTGTGGCGGGCGACGGCGCTCAAGAGTCTGTGCAACAACCGCGGTTCGATGCCGAGGGGCGCTTGTATTGCCTGACGGATCGCGCCGGTTACTGGCAGCCATGGAAAGCATCTGAAAAAGGCCTGAGCCCATTGCCAAGTGCTGCTGCCGACCATGGCCCCGCGCCCTGGCAACTGGGCGGCAGCACCTGGTTGCCGCTAGGCGGCGACAGCTATCTGGCCAGTTGGACCGAGGGCGGATTTGGCCGATTGGGCATAGGCGGCGATTCCAGCGCCGACTTCACCGGCGACTACAGCCGCTTCCGCCATCTCGCCGTGGATGAGCAGTTCATCTATTGCATCGCCGCGTCGCCCATCAGTTCAACCGCCGTCATCGCCATCGACCGCCAGAGCCGGCAAGTGCAAGTGCTGGCCGGCGGTATTGCACCGCTTGCTCCCGAACAGATCAGCCGCCCGCAAACCCTGCGCTACCCCAGTGGCTCAGGCGAAGCACATGGCTTCTTCTACCCGGCGATGACCGGCGCGGCGAAACCGCCATTGGTGGTGTTCGTCCATGGCGGCCCGACCTCGGCGTGCTACCCGATGCTCGACACGCGTATCCAGTACTGGGCACAGCGGGGCTTCGCCGTGGCCGACCTTAACTATCGCGGCAGCAGCGGTTATGGCCGGGCCTATCGTCAGGCACTGCACTTGAGTTGGGGGGATGTGGATGTCGAAGACGCTTGCGCGGTGGTCAGCCATCTCGCCGAGCGTGGCTTGATCGATGGCGACAACGCGTTCATTCGCGGCGGCAGTGCCGGCGGCTACACCACCCTTTGCGCGTTGGCCTTTCACAACGTGTTCCGCGCCGGCGCCAGCCTGTATGGGGTCAGCGACCCGGTGGCGCTGGGCCGCGCGACCCACAAATTCGAAAGCGACTATCTGGACTGGCTGATCGGCGATCCGCTGCTGGATGTCGAACGCTATGCCTCACGCACGCCACTTTTGCATGCGGGAAATATCCGCGTGCCAATGATTTTCTTTCAAGGAGAACTGGATGCCGTGGTCGTCCCTCAACAGACCCGCGACATGGTCGAGGCCCTGCAGGACAACGGCATCCTGGTCGAAGCGCATTACTATGCGGACGAACGCCATGGCTTTCGCAAGGCCGGTAACCAGGCCCATGCGCTGGAGCAGGAGTGGTTGTTTTATCGGCGGGTGATGGATTCAGTGGACTGAAGCCTGCGTTCATTGCCGAAACGGTGCCGCCCCATTCGCGAGCAAGCCCGCTCCCACAGGTTCTGTGGCGCGCACAAACCCTGTGGGAGCGGGCTTGCTCGCGAAAGCAATCTATCTAGCGCCACAACAATTCAGCGCTTGGCGATGATGTACACCGCATGCACGATCCCCGGAATGTACCCGCACAACGTCAGCAGGATATTCAGCCAGAACGCCCCACCGAATCCTACTTGCAGAAACACACCCAGCGGCGGCAAAAGAATGGCGATGATGATGCGAATAAAGTCCATGGGGCAGCTCCTGATTGGGGTGGGCTCATGCAAGCCCTACAGCTAATCGACCCGTGCCGTTTGTCAGGGTTCAGTCCCTCTTCTCCCGAGCCAAAAAAACGCCCCACGCCAAAAGTGTCGGGCGTGAGGCGTGCGTTTTACCGCGAGACGGTTCTGGAAATTGTGTGAGGCGCCTCGGATCAGACGGCAATCCCTTTGCGGCACTGCAATTGCGCGGTGCGTACTCGGGAGAAGGCGCGCGCCAGGCGCAGGAGCATTTCATCGATGTTGGCGTTGCTGACATTCAGCGCCGGGGTAAAGCGCAGGCAGTCGGGTTGCGCGGCATTGAGCAACAAGCCTTCATACAGCGCGGCCTTGACCACCGCGTCAGCAGAGTCGTCCGACAGCGTCAGCCCCCAAAGCAGCCCTTGTCCGCGCAACTCGCCGTGACCGTAACGATGGGCCAAACGCCCAAGGCCTTCGCGCATGTGCTGGCCGGTTTCCGCGATGTGGTTGAGCAAACCCTTGTCCTGCACACTCTCTAGCACCGCAAGACCCGCTGCGGTCATCAGGGCATTGCCATGGTGGGTACCGGCCATCTCGCCGGGTTCGAAACAGCAGGCTTTGCCCCGCGCCAGCACTGCCGCCAGTGGCACGCCGCCGCCCAGGCCTTTGCCAAGCACGACGATATCGGCCCTTACGCCGTAGGACTGTTCCGCAAGCAAAGTGCCGCAACGACCGATGCCGGTTTGCACTTCGTCGAAGATCAGCAAAATGCGGAGCTCACGGCACAAGCGCTCGACACCCTTGAGGTAATGCGCGGTGGCCGGGATCACGCCGGCTTCGCTCTGGATCGGTTCGAGCATGATCGCCACGGTCCGCTCATCCACGGCCGCATGTAATGCCGGCAGGTCATTGAACGGGACATGACTGAAGCCCGGCAGTTGCGGCTCGAATCGGTTGGCCAGTGTCGAACTGTCCGACGCCGAAATCGTCGCCAGACTACGGCCATGACAAGCGTTGTTGGCGACAATGATTCGCGACGCGCCAGCGCGATGCTGTTGACCCCATTTGCGCGCCAGTTTGATCGCCGCTTCACAGGCTTCGCTGCCCGTGTTGAGCAGGTACGCCTGATCACTACCGGTACTGGCACACAGATGTTCGGCGAGGCTGAGCATGCCGCGGTTGTGCAGGCCGAAACCCGGGTTGATCAGCGATTGAGCCTGGGCAGTGATTGCATTGACCAGTACCGAAGGGCTGTGACCAAGGCTGTTGGCCCCGCCACCCTGGGAAAAATCCAGATACGCACGATCCTCGCTGTCCCACAGCCATGAACCCTGGCCACGCACAAACACTTGTTTCGGCCGCTCGACACTGGGCATCAAGTACTCGCAGGAAAGGTTATCGCCTTGGGATGGCTGGGAGGCGTCCATGACCAGATCATCAAGGCTGGGGGGACTGCGGCGCAGACTGAACAGATTCATCGGGAAAAACCTCTTTTGAGGTTTTTTGCCTTACCTATGTAAACACCATCGAAACAAACGGTATTCATCGCGCTCTGTGGCCCTGTAAGCCTTGTGAATGCGGTTAGACTAGGCTCAGACGAGGCGTTGAGCCATTTCGATTTCCCAGCATTTTCGATAAGTAATACTTATGGATTTCAAGCAACTGCGTTATTTCGTCGCGGTCTACGAAGAAGGCCACGTGGGCCGGGCCGCCGAGCGTCTGTCCATCTCCCAGCCAGCGCTGTCCCAGCAGATCCGCCACCTCGAACAAAACCTCGATGTGAGCCTGTTCGAGCGCAGCAGCAAACGCCTGTTGCCGACCCTCGCGGCCCACACGCTATACAACCATGCCCTGCCTTTGCTCGATGGCCTGCAACGGGCACGGGAGGCGCTCGGCAACTTCAAGGGCCAGGCGCTGCGCACCCTGGCCATCGGTGTATTGCAGACCGTGCACACCAGCCTGGTGCCGCAGATGCTCGAGCGGGTACGCAAGGCGCAGCCGCATCTGGTGGTGCAGATCTATGAACTGACCGGCCTGGAAATCGAGCGGCGACTGCTCAACGGGTCTTTGGACATTGGCATCGGCTACCTGCCGCCGCGCCAGCCAGGTTTGCATGGCGTGATGCTGTACGAAGATGAACTGACCCTGGTCATCCCGGCGGAGCATCCGCTGCGTGAATTCAAGAAAGTCTCCATGAGCCAGGCCGCCGAACTGCCGATGTTGCTGCTGGGCGAGGAATTCCAGATCAGGCAGATCTGGCAGAGCCAACTGGCGAGCCTCGGGCGACGTCCACAGGTGCAAGCCGAACTGAACAATATGGCCGGCATCCTCGACAGCCTGCCGCACACGCGCCTGGCGACGGTACTGCCCGGGCGCTCGCAAAAGACCCATGGCAACCACGAACTGCTGTGGAAACCCCTGAGCGAGCCGCGAGTGCCGCTGAAAGTCGGTTTGGTGTGTCGGGATGTACAAAGGCAGCAGGCCTCGCTGGCCTTGCTGCGGACATTGCTGGAAGACGTGATAAATGGCCCGGATGGACGCTTGAACAGCGCGCAGGCTCTGGATGGACATAGCTAAAACTTTTCTTCGGGCAAAAGAAAACCCCGCCGAAGCGGGGCTTTGCAGACTGTTTCCCTGACATCCGTTTCACTCCGCCGTCCTGGCAGAATCCTACGTGTCCCTGTTGTTGCTTTGCGCTTCCTGCGCTACGTCCATGTGAAGTAGATTAGCTGTGGATCCAATCTGCTTCTATGGGAGAACAGCAGCACGTCATGTAAGAGAATGCTTACAAAACGTTACTTCATCAGAATTGCCCGGCATCCAGCAGGAACAACGACTCGCTGCCGGCCTTCACCGATGCGCTCAACGAGTGAATGCGCGGCAGCAGGCGGGCGAAATAGAAGCGCGCCGTGCCCAGTTTGCTGGCGTAGAAATCGTCCTGCGCTTCCTTGCCGAAAGCCGCCTTGGCCATCAGGGCCCACATGTAGGCGTAAGCCACGTAGCCGAACGCTTGCAGGTACTCGACCGACGCCGCGCCGATTTCGTTCGGATTGCTCTTCGCGCGGTCAAGCAGCCAGGCTGTCAGTTCGTCGAGAGTGGTCACGGCGTCGTTCAGTGGCTTGGTGAATTCAGCCAGATCGGCACTGGCGGTCGCCGTGAAGTGACGAATCTCGTCGGCGAACAGGTTGTAGAACGCCCCGCCGCTGCCGACGATCTTGCGCCCGACCAGGTCCAGCGCCTGAATGCCGTTGGTGCCTTCATAGATCTGGGTGATGCGAACGTCGCGCACCAGTTGCTCCTGGCCCCACTCACGGATGTAACCGTGGCCGCCGAATACCTGCTGGCCGTGCACGGTGGTTTCCAGGCCGAGGTCGGTGAGGAACGCCTTGGCCACCGGGGTCAGCAAGGCCACCAGGTCTTCCGCACGCTTGCGGGTGACGGCGTCTTCGCTGAACTTGGCGGTGTCCAGTTGCATCGCCACGTAGGTGGAAAACGCACGGCCACCTTCGTTCGAGGCTTTCATGGTCAGCAGCATGCGCCGCACGTCCGGGTGGACGATGATCGGGTCAGCCACTTTGTCCTTGTTCTGCGCGCCGGTCGGCGAGCGGCTTTGCAGACGGTCACGGGCGTATTCCACGGCGTTCTGGTACGAGCGCTCGCCAGTGGCCAGGCCCTGGATACCGACGCCCAGACGCTCGTAGTTCATCATGGTGAACATGGCCGCCAGGCCTTTGTTCGGCTCGCCGACCAGGTAACCCACGGCTTCATCGAAGTTCATCACGCAGGTTGCGGACGCCTGGATGCCCATCTTGTGTTCGATCGAGCCACAGTTTGCCGGGTTGCGCGCGCCCAGGCTGCCATCGGCATTGACCATGAACTTCGGCACCAGGAACAGCGAGATGCCCTTTGGCCCCGCCGGTGCATCCGGCAGCTTGGCCAGCACCAGGTGAATGATGTTTTCGGTCAGGTCGTGTTCGCCACCGGTGATGAAGATCTTGGTGCCGCTGACCTTGTAGGAACCGTCGGCCTGAGGCTCGGCCTTGGTGCGAATGATGCCCAGGTCCGTACCGGCGTGTGGCTCGGTCAGGCACATGGAACCGGCCCAGATGCCGGCATACATGTTCGGCAGGTACGCGGCTTTCAGCTCTTCGCTGGCGTGGGCGTTGATCGACAGGCAAGCGCCGGCGGTCAGCATCGGGTACAGGCCGAACGACAGGCTGGCGGAGTTGACCATTTCTTCGACCTGGGCCGAAACGGCTTTGGGCATCCCCATGCCGCCGTAGGCAGGATCGCCACCGACACCGACCCAACCACCTTCAGCGTAGGTCTGATAGGCCTGCGGGAAACCTGCCGGCGTGGTGACGGCACCGTCCGCCCAATGGCAACCTTCTTCGTCAGCGGCACGGCTCAGCGGTGCGATGCTTTTGCTGGTGACTTTGCCGGCTTCTTCCAGGATGGCTTCGACCGTTTCCGCATCGACGGTTTCGGCCAACGCTGGCAGCTCGGCCCAGAGTTTGGCGACCTCGAAAACTTCATTGAGGACGAAGCGCATATCGCGCAGGGGCGCTTTGTAGTCAGCCATGGCAAACCTCGCAAGATCTATACAGATGATTCACAGGAAGAGTATTTTCGTTGGGTCGGAGTGTACCTCAACAACTTTTGTGACACATAGGGTCAGCTCATGACCGTTTTGTTATTTTTAGTCATTTGATTGTGTAGGAGCGAGCTTGCTCGCGAAAAACCCAAAGACGCCGCGGGCATCTGGATTTACGCGTTTTCGTTGACGACCATCGCGAGCAGAGCTCGCTCCTATAGAGGGCGATGTCAGAGCGCAAACATCTCCGCCGGCAGTTGCATCAGGCAATCGCTACCCGCTTCGATGGCCGCCCGATGAGCGGCGGTGCGCGGTAGCAAGCGCTTGAAGTAAAACTCGCTGGTCGCCAGTTTGCCCCGGCAGAAATCACCATCGCCGCTGCCAGCATCGAGCTGCGCCTGTGCCACCAGCGCCATGCGCAACCACAGGTAGCCGAGGACGATGTAGCCGCTGTACATCAAGTAATCCACCGACGCGGCGCCAACTTCGTCCGGGTTTTTCATCGCTGCCATACCAATCTTGGTGGTCAATTCGCCCCACTGTTGATTCAGTTGATTGAGCTGCGCCACATACCCGGCCAGTTGTGGATGTTCGGCGTTCGCCGCACAGAACTTGTGGACAATTTTAGTGAACCCGCGCAGCAGCTTGCCCTGGCTGCCGAGTACCTTGCGCCCAAGCAAGTCCAGCGCCTGAATGCCGTTGGTGCCCTCATAGATCGGCGCGATCCGGCAGTCACGTACCAGTTGCTCCATCCCCCACTCGCGAATGAACCCGTGGCCGCCAAACACCTGCATCCCGTGGTTGGTCACCTCCAGCCCGGTGTCGGTCATGAAAGCCTTGCAGATAGGCGTGAGGAACGCCAGCAAGTCTTCGGCATCCTGGCGCGCCGTTTCGTCCGGGCTCAGGTGTGCAATGTCGAGTAACTGCGCGGTGAAGTAGGTCATTGCGCGATTGCCTTCGTTGAAGGCTTTCATGGTCAGCAACATCCGCCGCACGTCAGGGTGCACGATGATCGGATCGGCGGCTTTTTCCGGCGCTTTCGGTCCGGTCAGCGCACGCATCTGCAAACGGTCATTGGCGTATTTGATCGCGCCCTGGAAGCTCGCCTCGCCCAGACACAGCCCTTGCATGCCGGTGCCCAGCCGCGCGTGGTTCATCATGGTGAACATGCAGTTCAGGCCTTTGTTCGGCTCGCCGATCAAAAAGCCTTTGGCCTCGTCAAAGTTCAGCACGCAGGTGGCCGAAGCCTGGATGCCCATCTTGTGTTCGATCGAGCCGCAGGACACGCCGTTGCGCTCGCCCGCCTCGCCCGTCGCATCGGGCAGGAACTTGGGCACGATGAACAGCGAAATGCCCTTGGTCCCGGCCGGGGCGTCCGGCAATTTGGCCAGCACCAGGTGAATGATGTTGGCACTCATGTCGTGCTCGCCCGCGGAGATGAAGATCTTGCTGCCGGAAATCGCATAGCTGCCATCGGCAGCCGGTACGGCGCGGGTCTTGATGATGCCAAGGTCGGTGCCGCAATGGGCTTCGGTCAGGCACATGGTGCCGGTCCATTGGCCAGCGGTGAGCTTCTTCAAATAGGTGTGCTTTTGCTCCTCGGTGCCGTGGGCGTGGATCGCCGACATCGCACCGTGTGTCAGGCCGGGGTACATGCCCCAGGAGGTGTTGCTGGAACCGACCATCTCGCTGATGACCAGACCGAGAGAGATTGGCAAGCCTTGACCGCCGTAAGCCGGATCCGCCGCCAGACCATGCCAGCCACCTTCCACGTATTGTGCGAAGGCCTGCTTGAAGCCCGCGGGCGTGGTGACCACGCCATTGTCGAAATGGCAGCCTTCTTCATCGCCACTGCGGTTGAGCGGCGACAGCACGTTTTCGCAGAACTTCGCACCTTCTTCGAGGATCGCATTGACCATGTCCGGGCTGGCATCGGTGGCCCCCAGTGCGGCGTAGTTAGCGTGAAAGTCGAAGACGTGGTCAATCAGAAAGCGCATGTCGCGCAAGGGAGCTTTGTACTCGGGCATGGTCATTCTCCGTCGGCAGATTTCTTCAACCTACTGCCGCCGACCCTGCCTCACAATCACTTTGCGCTCGCTGAATGCGCCATCATCACTCAACCGTAACGGCGTCCATGCGCACGGCGCCACGTCGGTTCTGCCCGAACGCCACCACGCAGTTGCGCCCGGCGCCCTTGGCGCTGTAGAGCGCCTGGTCGGCGGACTTGAGCACCACTTCGGGGGTGCGTTGATCGATCCGTTCGGCCACGCCGATACTGACCGTCACCGACACGCTCGACACACCGGAACCGGCACGCCGCTGGCGTCCCTGACTATCGTCCTGCGGTCGGTTTTCCTGATTGCGCAGCTGAATGTTGTAAGTGGCGATGGACTCGCGGATGACTTCCAGGTGCGGCATGCACTCTTCCAGGGTCTTGCCTGCAAACACCAGGGCAAATTCCTCGCCGCCATAGCGATACGCCTTACCGCCACCGCCGATTTTCGACAGTTTGCTGGCCACCAGCCGCAGCACCTGGTCGCCGACGTCGTGGCCGTGGGTGTCGTTGAATTTCTTGAAGTGGTCGACGTCGCTCATGGCCAACACGTAGTTGCGCCCAAGCCGTTGCATGCGCTCGTTCAGCGCACGACGGCCCGGCAGCCCGGTCAGTTCGTCGCGGAAGGCCATTTGATAGGCTTCGTGGGCAACGGCGGCGGCGATCATCAACATCACCTGGCTGCACATGATGTTCAGCGTGAACGGCAGGATGAAGGTTTTCGGCAACATCCAGAACAACCCGAGCAGTCCCACCAATTGCGCGGCATGCAGCGGTCGCGGGTTGCGCCAGTATTGCCAGGCCAGCAGCAAAAACGCCGCAATGAATACCGGATAGGACAACTGGATCAGGCTCATCCAGGCGCCATGCAAGGCGGGCCAGCGAATCTCCGACAGCCAGATCAGCAGCGCGTGCGGATAGCTTTGCTCAAGCCCCAGCGCCACGCTGCCGACCGCCAGCAATACCGCGAAACGCGCCACCATGTCCTGGAACAGATGAGTGCGTTCCTGCCACGCCGCGAACACACCAAACAGCAGCGGCAGCAGCAGGCAACACAAATGAAAGACCACGGCGGCATCTTCACGCACCTTGCCGTTGTCGCGGTAGTAGTCAGTCTGGGTGTCGAGCAGGAAGTAGGCGATGTACACCGTGACCATCAGAAACAGTTCACGCTGACGTCGGTACACCGCGCAATAGGCGCCACCGAGCAATAACACCAGGGTCGGCAGCACGTTGAACAGCGAGGTGAAGAAGACGTTCAGATCCTTGATGTATGCAGCCGCGAGCCCCGCCAGCAACAGCAGTAAAGACGGCAGGAAATGACTGAAACGCACAGCGGAAGAACGCAACAAGGGTAAAGCTCCGACCCGTCAGACCAATAGATGGCAATGTGCCCACTACTGTAACGGCAGAAACCCCGATTTGCTGAGTGAAATACTGAGGTATTTGAAAAAGGGCGCCACTGGCGGCCATCAGCCGCCAGTGGCGCAAGGGGAAATCCTCTTACAGATCGTTGTTGAACGGTAGCAGCGGCCCCTCCAGACGTGTGCGACCCTCCGCACCGACCGGTCTGAGCTGGATGTCGGCGTCCTGCGCCTGCCGGGTAGTGATCTTCGGACTGGCCGGTTTTTGCCCGACCGAGTTTTCATCACCCTTTTCGCCCTGTGGCAGTACCAGCGAAGGATGGTCAAACGGCGCCCGCTCCCACGCCACTCGCGGATCGGTGAGCCCGACCTCCATGAACTTGACCAGCGCATCCACTTCATCCGGGGTCAGGTTCAGCTGGGTCATGTCCGGATCAAGATTGGAGCCGTTGTGCTGATTGACCGCCGGGTGCTCGAAGCCACTGGTGTTGCTGGCATCTTCGCCACGCCGGTCGCCGCCGCGGTTGTAGAACTCCATCACCTGTTGCAGCGTTGCGCGACTACCGTTGTGGAAGTACGGCCCGGTCAACGCGATGTTGCGCAAGGTCGGCGTCTTGAAGGCGCCATCGACCGAGTCGCGGAAACCGACTTTGGGCTTGAGCGTCGCATCACAAGGGATGGCCGGGCTCAAGGGCACTTCGAAGGTGCACACATCAACTTCCAGCGGGTCAGGGATCTGGCCGCCCTGGAGCAAGGTGTTGTACTCGCGAGTGAAAGACAGCGGATTGCCCCAGGCATCCGTACCGCCGAGTGCCAGGTCTTCCGAGGTCGGGCGCACCCCGGTGTTGTAGAAGCCGTTGTCATAGAGCGTGGTCAGGTTGTCGGCCATGACCATCCGCTCGATACGCTCACGCGGGTGGAAGAGCAGGCGGCTGCCGGCGTTGGTCAACTCCGCGCCACCGTGGCAACTGACGCATTTGCCCTTGCCCAGGAACAGGTTCATGCCCTGGACCTGCTGCCCATTCATGGCGGTGTGATCGCCCTGTAAGTAGGCATCCAGCGGCGCCTGGTCCGAGATCAGCGTGGACTCATACAACTGAATCGCCAACCCGAAGAACAGCGGGAAGTTCGCCTCCATCTGGGTGTATGGCGCGCCGCCCAGCGAGACCTGCTGCGTGGCATTCCACAAGCGCGGCTGGAACGCGTTTTTGATCAGTTCACGGTAAGTCGGCCGACGGGCACCGGAAACCGGCCCGAGTACCGAATCGCTGGACGAGATCCGTTGCTGCTTGAGCATCAAGGTGTCGAGCATGCGTCGGCCGATATCAGCGAAGGTACGCCCGCCGCAGGACATTTCCACCGGGCTGCCGGGAGGCCCTACCGCTTGCGAGGCGGCGGAGGCATCCTTGAGCGCCAGCCTGACCTTGGTCGCCACGCCACTGCGATCGCTGGTCACGAAAATCCCCGCGTCAGGGTCGCGATTGCCGAACGGTGAGAAACCGTTGAAGACGTTATTGGCCCGGCCATCCCAGAAGTTGCGCACGTTGAACGCGGCGTTGATCACCGTCGGTGCGTTGCGCCCGGTGCTGCGGCGAACGTTGATGCCGCCCACCTGGAAGATGCCGTCCGGTTGCTGGACGCACTTGTCGAAACGCGCCTGATGGGGCTTGACGAAGTTGGCGTCGAACACGCCTTGCGAACCGATCACATCGTCAGTCGAGAAGAGAATGGCCGAATTGCGATCCAGCGGATTGGCCAGCACATGGGTTGGGAAATCGCTTTTCTTCAGCTGGTAGTTCGGACCGCCCTTGCCTCCGGATTTGGTGGTGTAGGTCGGTACATCGCCCGGAATGTCGGAGGCGGTGAACGGTTTGTTGAAGATCGACGAGACGTTCGCGTTGGTGTTCGCCTGGCCCGGGTTGATCTGGTTGGTGGTGCGGTGATCGGCACCCGCGTGGAAGTGGCAGGACGCACAAGCGGTAGAACCGTCACTGCCGATCTCCATGTCCCAGAACAGTGCCTTGCCCAGCAGCACTGCCGCCGGGCGATTGAGCACGTAGTCGGTCATCAGGTCGACTTTGCGCCCGCCTTCGGTTCCCGAAGGGTCGGGCGGCAGCAGCCCACGTAGCGATTGCAGAGTGGGCACGTCGGGTACGGACGGTACGGCCGGTTCGACCACTACCGGGTCAGCGGCCCAGGCACTCGCGACCGGTAGACCGATGACAAGCAGAGCGCCCGCCATCGCACAGGTAAAACGGGGGATTCGAAAGAGGCTCAAGTACTTGACCATCATGACACTCTCGATTCAGTAGGGAGTCGCCAGACTCCGTAATTATCCTGTTGGAAGATGAACTCATCGCCGAAACTTTGCTGCTTGCACGAATAGTTACCCCTACTCGAAATCGCTCGGGCAAGGCGAAGCTTGGCTGGAAAAGTACACTCTTGGCTCAGGCTTGATTAAGACATTGCTCTGTCGCACCGACGGGTGCGCTTAACTACACTCTAGCTGTAACAAAACATTTCAACAGCAAAAAAACAATAATTTTTTATCCAGGCCAGAACAATTAAAAACTGTGTTTGCAAACACACCTGACAACACAAAAAACTAAGACTAAAGACTGACCTCACATTTGGTGAACTTTCCCCCAATACTGGGTAACGCCCCCAAAGCCTTGCATATACCGGCTCACACAAGAATCTTAAGCCAATGTTTTTAAAGAAAAATATATGAACAGATTAATGCTTGAGAGTTTGGCAGAGCAATTGCTTACTCATACTTCGCCGGGGCTAACCGCACTTACAATAATCGCCTGCAAGCCCAGACAACCAATAGGAGTCAACCATCACAAAACACAACTACTCCGCTTGTGCGCAAGTTGCACTGCGCGAGCTATGGATTTTATTTGATATCAACACAAAACCACACGACCAATACTTCGATACATTTTCTTGCGATGTCTTTTCGCCCAGAGTAGATATAGAAAACATTTCTCATTCAGTACTTATGACAGAACGCACCGCGCAAATATCTGAACTTCACTTCGCACACTCCCGAACTTGGGTATGTATCCCCCCCTATGTTGGTGGATATTAATTCGGCAGTGTTGAGCGCAGTTCCATCCCTGGCCGCGCAGCCCGCATTCCAAGTGCATTGGCGGCGACTTGTATCAAATTATTTCGTAACAGGCACGACAACTGCTTTGTACACCTCAGGCTCAAGGAAATGTCTCTCGCGATTGCGCCCGTAACCGGCCGGCGCAACGCAGGTTGAAAGCATCCAGGCGGGAAGTGTCGGGCCAGACGCAGGCACTTGTCCCGGTGGATCGAGCCCCAATTCGACACCCACGGCTTTGCGCTTTTCTTGCGCAGGATTCAGCGCATCAGCAGAGCTGCGAGTCGATTGGCCGGCCACTGGTCCTGCAATATTCTGGAGAGATCCATGAGCTTATCCTCGTACGAAAAAACGCTCGCCATACCGCTGCTCCACAAGCGATTCAACAGCATTTTCGGTCGTCATGCCCTGCTCGCCACTGCCGTTACCGTCGCACTGGCCATTGGTGGTGGCGCGGATGCATTTGCCAAAAACGGCGCTGGCGGTGGAGGTGGCGGCGGTGGTGGCGGCGGGACTGCCAAGCCCCCAGCAGGGGCGACCTCGCCATTCACGACTCCCACACTGCCCGATCCGGTTTTCACAAACCCGACTGCGATACATGGGTTCGACGTTACAGGCTTTATCCAGAGCATGACGCTCGATCCCACCAATGTGAATTGCCCTGGCACCACCGATCCTGGCCGTTATGGAGGTACCGTCCAACTGAACGGCGTAACGATTACCGTCCCTTGCAATACGGTCCTGCAAATGCCGGCCAATACCCTGACATGGGCCGAGTTCGTCAGGGGCGGTACGCTGGCGCTCAACAAGGGACCGACGTCATATCCGTCGTTCGAGATCCACGTGGTGGGTAACTCTGTGTCCAACAAACAAATAGCCGGGCTGATTTTTGTCTCCCAGCAAGCCGCGAATGCTGGGAGTGGGGTCATTACCCGCATCGACTACACCAACGGCAACATCGAAGTTGACAGCGGTAATCCACTGCTGCCCACGACCCTGCAGATCAACGACCCGAATGGACGTTTTGGCCGCGCTCAAAGCCCCGACCCACGTTTCTCCGTCGATGATGCAAACCCGACTATCCACGCCGCAACCGGGTACCCGATGTGCGTGCCGCGCACGATTTCCGGGGACGATGCGCTCTGCCCACAAAAAAACCGGCCAAAAGCGGTCACTCCGACCACGACCAACAACTGCCGCAACTTCGCCCAGGCCGGCGTAACGCCTCCGGCCAGCGGAGACCTTTCTCCTCCGGTGACGGGACAGGCCTATTGCAGCCAATTCGTCATGAAGAGACTCAGCGATGCTTCGCGTACGGCAACGGACCCCGACCCGTCTCAACAGGCCCCCTTCGAAGTCGGCGACTTCATCAGTTGGGCCGGCACCTTGTTCAAGTCCGCGACAACGGGGGCCCCGGACTTCATCTCTGCGCACACGATTGAGGCCAACGTAGGGATCTACACTCAGCCCGGCTCCCAACCGAGCTATCTATCTATCGGGGAATTTGGTGTCGGTACTGCCGACCCAGCGGTAACAGCAATCGGCGGTGTCGCCCAGGAAACCCAGGACCGGATTTTCCTTGAAGCTTCAACCACCGACATCAAGACCCCGGTCGACATTTATCTGATCGATGTCAACCCATCGACTGGCGCACAAACCAACCGCTGGATTACACCCTATGAGATGACGGGTGAGTGCAATCCTGCGCTGGCCCTTGCGACCAGTTGCCTGGGCGCCACGGGTGGCATTACCACACAGAACACGGGTCCTCAGCCACAACGCGCCAGGGTTCGGGCGACCAAGGCACCCGCCGGGCTCTTGAGCCAGCCAACGCGTACCCTGCGTGTCGTTGCGCGCTCGATGTGTGTTCCACAGCAAACGCTCTCTCAGGCTGGTGTGGACAGCTGCATCCAGAACGCAAGCAGGCTGACCGTAGCCAACGGGCTGGTCGCTGGGCAGTATGTGGCACCGGTGTTCGAGTTCATCTTTCCGGAAGGCGTCAAGCCTGGTGATCCCGTTGTCCCGAACGACTTCTGGCACCTGCCATTCATACGTAACGGAGAAGGCGCCAGTACACCCGGCGGTGTCGGTCCTCTGGCTCCAACGCCATGGTGATCGGGGTCTGGTGACAGAGCAAAAAAAACCGCCGCTTGCGAAAACAAGCGGCGGTTTTTTTGAAGGACTGCGTTAAGGCTTAGTAGCCTAGGTCGAAGTTCTCTTCTTTCATGTCCATCAGGTTGTTGGCGCCCGACAGCATGGTTACGACGTGAGTGCGGGTACGCGGCAGGATGCGCTGGAAGTAGAAGCGCGCAGTCTGCAGCTTGGCGGTGTAGAACGCCTCTTCGGAAGTGCCGGCAGCCAGTTTCTCGGCAGCCAGGCGCGCCATGTCAGCCCAGAAGTAGGCCAGGCAGGCGTAACCGGAGTACATCAGGTAGTCCACGGAGGCCGCGCCGACTTCTTCGCGATCTTTCATGGCGGCCATACCGACCTTCATGGTCAGCTCGCCCCATTCCTTGTTCAGTGCAGCCAGCGGAGCGACGAACTCTTGAACCGCTTCGTTGCCTTCGTTGGTCTGGCAGAACTTGTGGACGATCTTGGTGAAGCCTTTCAGGGCTTCGCCTTGGGTCATCAGCACTTTACGGCCCAGCAGGTCGAGTGCCTGGATACCGGTGGTGCCTTCGTACAGCATCGAAATGCGGCTGTCGCGAACGTTCTGCTCCATGCCCCACTCGGCGATGAAGCCGTGGCCGCCGTAGATTTGCACGCCATGGTTGGCCGATTCGAAACCGACTTCGGTCATGAAGGCTTTGGCGATCGGAGTCATGAAGGCCAGCAGTGCGTCGGCTTTCTTTTTCTCTTCTTCGTCCACGCCGTACTTGACGATGTCGACTTGCTTGGCGGTGAAGTAAACCATTGCACGGTTGCCTTCGGCGAATGCCTTCATGGTCAACAGCATGCGGCGTACGTCAGGGTGCACGATGATCGGGTCAGCGGCTTTTTCCGGCGCTTTCGGGCCAGTCAGCGAACGCATTTGCAGACGGTCGCGAGCGTATTTCAGGCCACCCTGGAAACCGACTTCGGCGTGGGCCAGGCCTTGCAGCGCGGTACCCAGGCGTGCGGTGTTCATGAAGGTGAACATGCAGTTCAGGCCTTTGTTCGCCGGGCCGATCAGGAAACCGGTGGCGCCGTCGAAGTTCATCACGCAGGTAGCGTTGCCGTGGATGCCCATCTTGTGTTCCAGGGAACCGCAAGACACAGCGTTACGCGCGCCAACCGAGCCATCGGCGTTCGGCATGAACTTCGGCACGATGAACAGGGAGATGCCTTTGGTGCCGGCCGGTGCATCCGGCAGGCGGGCCAGTACGATGTGGACGATGTTGTCGGCCATGTCGTGTTCACCGGCCGAGATGAAGATCTTGGTGCCGGAAACCTTGTAGGAACCGTCGGCCTGAGGCTCGGCCTTGGTGCGCAGCATGCCCAGGTCGGTGCCGCAGTGCGGCTCGGTCAGGCACATGGTGCCGGTCCACTCACCGGAAACCAGCTTGGTCAGGTAAGCCTCTTGTTGCTCAGGAGTACCGTGCTCGGAGATGGTGTTCATCGCACCGTGCGACAGGCCCGGGTACATGCCCCACGACCAGTTGGACTCGCCAACCATCTCGCTGATGGCCAGCCCCAGGGACTCCGGCAGGCCTTGACCGCCGTGCTCTACGTCGTGAGCCAGGCTCGGCCAGCCACCTTCGACGAATTGCTTGTAGGCTTCCTTGAAGCCAGTCGGGGTCTTAACGCCGGACTCGCTCCAGGTGCAGCCTTCGAGGTCGCCCACGCGGTTCAGCGGAGCCAGCACCTGCTCACAAAACTTGGCGCCTTCCTCGAGAATGGCGTCAACCATGTCCGGGGTTGCGTCGGCGCAAGCCGGAAGGCTCTGATAGTGCGCTTCGTAGCCGAGTAGTTCGTCACGAACGAAGCGAATATCACGCAAGGGGGCCTTGTAGTCAGGCATAGCGATAAACCTCTGCTGATGTAACCGGGAATGAACGACCGCATTGATTTGTTGTTGCGATCAAACAGTTGTTTGAAACATACGTTTACGCCGAAATCTTGTCAAGCGTCGATCTTTTGCCGTTCGTCATCGCCGGTTTGGATACACAGGCACACGACACCGCAGCGGCGCTTTCAAAGCAGCCCGCGACACTGAAAAGATTAGTTGAGCAAGAAAGACTTACGCAGAAAAACGCCGCGAACAGGCGCGGCGCTGGAAGGTGCGGGATCAACGAGGAATCAAGCGTAGGTATCGATCAACGTCCCGAGCACTTCGTCGGAGGCCTTGGCGACTTTCACGCCCAGCTCCGCCTGAATCTTGCCTTGGGCCATGTCGACCAGGTTGCTGGCCACATCCGATTGCTGGCTGCGATCAACCGATCGCAGACGATCGACCTGCGCCTCGGAGGACTGGCTGGTGACCGAACGCTCGATCGTGGTGTTGGCGATCTGCCCGGCGGCTTGATCGACTCGGTTCTGCCCTGTCTGAAGGGTGCTCAGACCGGCATAAAAAGCGGTGTTACCTGAGATTTCCATGGGAGAACTCGTCCTTTCAAAGGATCAACAGCGGTCATTGAAGCAGAGTGACCGGCAAAACACCCGTCAAAAACACTAATGGCACAGTGCCTTGTCATAGGCAAAGCCTAGTCAAGCAGATCCAACTGAAGGTGTTCCGCCACTGCTTCCGCCGTGACTGACTTGAGTTTCGGTACTCGCCCCAGGCACGGCGCCGGGAGGCGCTCGGCAAGGGTGGCGAGGTTTTCTTCCAGGCGCGAGGTTTTCGGGTCGATGATGTTGGCCACCCAACCCG
The DNA here is from genome assembly GCF_019956575.1 of Pseudomonas sp. A-R-19. Taxonomy (NCBI): domain Bacteria; kingdom Pseudomonadati; phylum Pseudomonadota; class Gammaproteobacteria; order Pseudomonadales; family Pseudomonadaceae; genus Pseudomonas; species Pseudomonas sp. A-R-19. The sequence continues at coordinate 210,615 of NZ_JAHBDR010000038.1, read as the reverse complement.
CCAGCTGCAAACCGTCCCGGGCAATCGCTTCGGCGGTCAGCAGGGCATGGCTGATACACCCCAGTCGCACGCCCACCACCAGAATCACCGGCAGCTGTAACGCGATGGCCAGGTCCGACAGGTTGTCCTGATCCGCCAACGGCACGCGCCAGCCACCGGCACCTTCGATGAGGGTGAAATCTGCCTGCATGCCCAGAATCTGCCGCATCGGCGCCAGCAACGACTGCACCGTCAACGCCACGCCCGCCTCGCGTGCCGCCAGATGCGGGGCGATGGCCGGTTCGAAGGCCACCGGATTGACCTGTGCATAGGTCAGCGGCAGCGAGCACTGCGCCAATAGCGCCAGCGCATCGGCGTTGCGCAGGCCTTTGGGCGTCACATCACAACCGGAGGCGACCGGCTTGCCCGCCGCCGTGCTCAAACCCGCCGAACGCGCCGCATGCAGCAGCCCGGCGGCGACTGTGGTTTTACCGACATCGGTATCCGTGCCGGTGATGAAATAGGCTGCGCTCATAAGGGTTTCTCCAAAACGGCATACACCACTTGATAAGTCGCCGGCAGGCCCCGGGCCTGACGAAACTGCTCATAAGCCTCAATCAAACCCATAATCCGCGCCCGGCCGGTCAAGCCACCCGGTCGACCAGGATTGAGGTTGTGCGCGCCCAGCGCCTTGAGCTCATGGGTCAGGCTGCGCACATCCGGGTAATGCAGCACGTGGGGAAGGTTTTGCAGACTGACTACCCTCAAGCCACTGGCCGCACACAACTGCTGATAAACACCAAACTCCCGGAAGCGGTTGACGTGCACCATGCCATCGACTTCCCGCCAGCTGTCGCGCAATTCAAACAACGTCCCTACACAGAGACTAGCAAACGCGAAAACGCCACCCGGTTTCAGCACCCTACAGGCTTCACTGAGCACCGATTCGAAGTCCGCGCACCACTGCACCGCCAGGCTGGAGAAGATCAGGTCGCAGGTCGAGTCCCGCAGCGGCAAACGCTCGGCATCGCCGGCCACGAAATGCGTGGCACCGCCCAATGGCCGGGCGTGGTTGAGCATGCCTTCGGCGATGTCCAGCGCCACACCGTGACTGCCCGCAAATTGCTCACCCAGGGCACGACTGAAATGCCCGGTGCCACAGCCAAGATCCAGCCAGCGCTGCGGGACGAAGTCCTGCGGTAATCGCGCGAGCAATTGGCTGCCGACATCACGCTGCAACTCGGCCACGCTGTCGTAGCTGGCCGCCGCGCGGGAGAAAGACGCTGCTACCTGACGCTTGTCGGGCAAGCTGCCGGGCAGTTTGGGGAAGGATAAATCAGTCATCGCCGCACTCATGCAAAAAGGCCTGGATCGCCCCCGCCAAACCGTGGGGGTCCTCCAGGAGAAACGCGTGGCTGGCCTGTTCAATCAGACCGATTTCGACATCCGGCAGCATCGCCAGCAACTCGCCCGCCGCTTCCGCCGGCACCAGTGCGTCAAGGCCGGCGAACAAATGCAGTTGCGGACCGCGAAACGATTGCAATGCCTGGCGGGTATCCAGTTGTGCGAGCACTTGCAGACCGCTGAGCAGCACCGGCGCCGGGGTATTCGGAGCGCCACCCAGCATCAACCGCGACAATCCGCGAGGGTCATCGGCGCCTTGGGCACAGAGCAGTGAAAAGCGTTTCAACGTCGCACGCGGGTCGCCAGCACATCCCGTCAGAAACGCATCGAAGGTTTCGCCAGGCATGGCGGCCGTCCATTGTTCATGAGCGACAAAAGAGACGTTGCTGGCCAGGGTGAACACGCCACAGCAGCGATCGCCACGCCGGGCCGCCAACTCGCAGGCGAGCATGCCGCCCAATGACCAGCCGCCCAGCCAGGCGTCTTGCGGCAACGTCGAATCGAGCTCATCGAGCCATTCTTCAAGATCGCTCGACTCCAACTCCGGCAACGGCTCGATCTCGACCCGCAGGTGCTCATTCAGGCCGCGCAAGGCCGCTGCCAGGGGCTCCATGGGTGAAACACCAAGGCCCCAGCCGGGCAGCAGAATCAGACGATCACGCATGGCTTGGCTCCGACTGCAGTTGTTGAAAACAATCGGCCAGTCCGTTTAACAATAGCTGTACCTGGGCCTCGCTGTGGGCGGCGGTCAGCGTGACCCGGAGTCGGGCGCTGCCGGCGGGCACGGTCGGCGGACGAATCGCGGTCACCATCAATCCGCGTTCGCGCAGCATTTGTGAAAAGCGCACCGCGCGCCCGGCGTCACCGATCATGATCGGCTGGATCGGTGTGAAGCTGTCCATGAGTTCCAGGCCAATCTGTTCGGCGCCGTGGCGGAACTGGCGGATCAGCGTCTGCAAATGCTCGCGGCGCCAGTGTTCACTGCGCAGCAGTTCCAGGCTTTTCAGGGTGGCGCAGGCCAACGCCGGTGGCTGGCTGGTGGTGTAGATGTAGGGCCGGGCGAACTGGATCAGGCTTTCGATCAGCTCTTCGCTGCCCGCCACAAAGGCACCCGCCGTACCGAAGGCTTTGCCGAGGGTGCCGACCAGCACCGGAACGTCCTCCTGGCTCAGACCGAAATGTTCGACGATGCCGCCACCGTTGGCACCCAACGGTCCAAAACCGTGAGCGTCGTCGACCATCAACCAGGCGCCCTTGGCCTTGGCCTCGCGAGCTAGCGCTGGCAAGTCGGCGATATCGCCGTCCATGCTGAACACGCCGTCGGTGACCACCAGCGTATTGCCGGTGGCTTTTTCCAGGCGTTTGGCCAGGCTCGCAGCGTCGTTGTGCAGATAACGATTGAACCGCGCACCGGACAACAGACCCGCATCGAGCAGCGACGCATGATTGAGCCGGTCTTCGAGCACCGTATCGCCCTGCCCCACCAGCGCCGTGACCGCGCCGAGGTTGGCCATGTAACCGGTAGTGAACAGCAATGCGCGCGGGCGACCGGTCAGGTCGGCCAGGGCTTCTTCCAGTGCGTGGTGCGGGCTGCTGTGGCCGATGACCAAGTGTGAAGCCCCTCCGCCCACGCCCCACTTCGAAGCGCCGGCGCGCCAGGCCTCGATCACTTGCGGATGATTGGCCAGGCCCAGGTAGTCGTTGTTACAGAACGCCAGCAACGGCTGGCCATCGACCACCACTTGCGGCCCCTGCGGGCTTTCAAGCAGGGGGCGCTGACGGTAGAGATTTTCGGCACGACGGGCAGCAAGGCGTGCGGCGAGATCGAAAGACATGCAGGCCTCGGACAAACAATCAAGGTAGACACCGAACCTGTAGGAGCTGGCTTGCCAGCGATGAGGGCGTCAGATTCAACATATCCATCAGTTGAGAGACCGCTATCGCTGGCAAGCCAACTCCTACAAGTGTTTTGCATTTCAACCAGAGAAGTCGGTCAAAGACTCAGACGGCCGCGTTATAGAACTGCTCGCTGCTCTTCTGCTCCACCAGCGCCTGTTCGATAGCTGCCTGGTGCACTTCATCGGCGTGCTCTTCGCGGGCTTCCGGCAGGATGCCCAGGCGCGAGAACAGTTGCATGTCCTTGTCGGCCTGCGGGTTGGCGGTGGTCAGCAGTTTTTCGCCGTAGAAAATCGAGTTGGCGCCGGCGAAGAACGCCAGGGCCTGCATCTGCTCGTTCATCGCTTCGCGGCCGGCGGACAGGCGCACGTGCGATTGCGGCATCAGGATGCGCGCGACGGCGAGCATGCGGATGAAGTCGAACGGGTCGACGTCGTCGGCATTTTCCAGCGGCGTACCGGCGACTTTCACCAGCATGTTGATCGGCACCGACTCCGGATGCTCCGGCAGGTTGGCCAACTGGATCAGCAGGTTGGCGCGGTCGTCCAGCGACTCGCCCATGCCGAGGATGCCGCCGGAACAGATCTTCATCCCCGACTCACGCACATAGGCCAGGGTTTGCAGGCGCTCGCCGTAGGTGCGGGTGGTGATGATGCTGCCATAGAACTCGGGCGAGGTGTCGAGGTTGTGGTTGTAGTAGTCGAGGCCGGCCTTGGCCAGCGCTTCAGTCTGGTCCTGATCCAGGCGACCGAGGGTCATGCAGGTTTCCAGGCCCAGGGCTTTCACGCCTTCGACCATCTTCAGCACGTAAGGCATGTCTTTGGCCGACGGGTGCTTCCACGCCGCGCCCATGCAGAAGCGGGTCGAACCGATGGCCTTGGCGCGAGCGGCCTCTTCGAGGACCTTCTGCACCTCCATCAGCTTTTCTTTTTCCAGGCCAGTGTTGTAGTGGCCGGACTGCGGACAATATTTGCAATCTTCCGGGCAAGCGCCGGTTTTGATCGACAGCAGGGTCGACACCTGGACGCGGTTGGCGTCGAAATGCGCACGGTGCACCGTCTGCGCCTGGAACAACAGGTCATTGAATGGTTGAACGAAGAGTGCTTTGACTTCGGCCAAAGTCCAGTCATGACGCAGGGTTGCAGTGGTGCTGGCGCTCATGGGCGTTTCCTTTGAATTATGCTTTGGCATGCGGCTGGGTAATGGAATGTCACAGCCGCTTCACAGTTGTTTCGGCATATTTAAGGAAGAGTGATGCGCTGTCAACCACGATACACAGGACAGGTTTACATCTGGTTAAAAAACAAACAGTCATGCCTTTTGTGCGATGAGCCGGCCGACGGCATCCCTCCTGTCTGCACGGCCTGCGAAACCGAGTTGCCTTGGCTCGGCGAGCATTGCATGACCTGCGCCCTGCCGCTTCCGACCGCGGGCCTTACCTGCGGCCATTGCCTGAAGCAGCCACCGGCCTTCGAACAGGTGATTGCTCCCTGGACCTACAGCTTTCCGGTAGACAGTCTGATCACCCGCTTCAAACACAACGCAAAATGGCCGTTTGGCCGCCTACTCGCCGAACTTCTCGTTCAATACCTGCAAGATCGCTTCGAAAACGATCTACAGCGACCCGATGTGCTGATCCCGGTACCGCTGGCCAACCGGCGCCTGCGCCAACGCGGGTTCAATCAGGCGGCAATGCTGGCTCACTGGCTGGGTGCTGGTCTGGATATCTCTTGCGACGAACGGGTGCTGCTACGAACCCAGGACACCGACGCCCAACAGGCCTTGAACGCCGAAGCCCGCCGAAAGAACCTGCGCAACGCTTTCGCCCTCGCACCCGGCGCGGTCGTCAAAGGCCAGCACCTGGCCTTGGTCGACGACGTCCTGACCACCGGTGCCACGGCCCAGTCCCTGGCTCGCCTGCTGATGGATGCCGGTGCGGCACGGGTTGACGTCTACTGCCTGGCCCGCACACCCAAACCCGGTGAGACACCCTGACTTGACTCACGCGGCCCAAGCGGCCAACGTCCTCACCCTCGTTACCAGCCAAAGCGACTTGCCATGTCTTTGCCAACCTTGTTGTCCCAGCACATTGTCCGCCGTCCGCAGCGCATCGCCCTGCTGCAGCACATCGCCGAACAGGGCTCGATCACCCGCGCGGCAAAGAGCGCGGGGCTGAGCTACAAGGCCGCCTGGGATGCAATCGATGAGCTGAACAACCTTGCGCAGAAGCCTCTAGTGGAGCGGATTGTCGGTGGCAAGGGCGGCGGCGGTGCCCGCCTGTCCATCGAAGGTGAGCGGGTGTTGCGGCTGTACCAGAAGCTGCAAGCCTTGCAGGCTCAAGTGCTGGAGGCCGCCGAGGACGCGAGCGACCTGGACCTCCTCGGGCGTTTGATGCTGCGCACCAGCGCGCGCAATCAGTTGCACGGCAAGGTGAGCGCAATCGAACCGCAGGGGCGCAACGACCTGATTCGCCTGGAAGTCGCCGAAGGCGTGATCGTCGACGCGCAAATCACCCACGACAGCACCGAGCGCCTGGAGCTGCAGATCGGCACCGAAGTCGTGGCATTGATCAAGGCCGGCTGGCTTGATGTGTTGGAAATCGATTCCGCCGAAACGCCGGGAAACAATTGCCTGAAAGGCACCATCGAGAAGATTCTCGACGCCGACGATGGCCCCAGCGAAGTGCGCATTACCCTGCCCAACGGTCTGACACTGTGCGCCCTGGACGAGCCTGGACATCTGCAGGCATTGGGACTGACCTGCGGCAAACCGGTGCGCGTGGAGTTTTCGCCGTCCAGGGTTCTGCTGGGTACGCCGCTTTAAGCAAACTGCAACAAAAGGTTCATTACTCATCATTAAGGTGTCAGCAAAACCGCAGGGAGCCTGAAATGAGCCTATTAGAAGAAAACCAGTCCACCGACCTCGAAACCATGGTCGGCCTCAGCCGTCGCGGCTTCATCAGCGCAGGTGCCCTGTGCGGCGCCGCGATGTTCCTCGGCGGCAGTCTGCTGAGCCGCAGCGTGATGGCCGCCAGCGTCAGCGCCGGTAACAGCCAGTTGCTGGGCTTTGACAGCATTGCCGCCGCCACCAGCGACGCCATCACCCTGCCAGCGGGCTACAAGTCCTCGGTGCTGATCAGCTGGGGCCAGCCTCTGCACAAGGACGGCCCGGCGTTCGACCCAAGCGGCAACGGCAGTGCCGAACATCAGGAAGCCCAGTTCGGTGACAACAACGACGGCATGAGCCTGTTCGAATTTCCGGGCGAAAAAGACCGGGCGCTGATGGCGATCAACAACGAATACACCAACTACCGCTACCTCTACGCCCATGGCGGCATGCCGCAATCGGCGGAGGACGTGCGCAAGGCGCTGGCCTGCGAAGGTGTGTCGGTGATCGAAGTGCAGCGCAAGAATGGCCAATGGCAATTCGTCCAGGGCTCGCGCTACAACCGCCGCATTCACGGCAATGCGCCGATCACCATGAGCGGTCCGGCCGCCGGTCACGCCCTGCTGAAGACCAGCACCGATCCGCACGGCAAGAACGTCCTCGGCACTTTCCAGAACTGCGCCAACGGCAAGACGCCCTGGGGCACCTATCTGACCTGTGAAGAGAACTTCACCGACTGCTTCGGCAGCAGCAATGCCGAGCAGAAATTCGACCCGGCGCAAAAACGCTACGGCGCGGTGGTCACCAGCAAAGAGATCAACTGGCACCAGCACGACGAACGCTTCGATCTGGCCAAGAACCCCAACGAACTCAACCGTCACGGCTGGGTGGTGGAGATCGATCCGTTCGATCCGCAGTCGACACCGGTCAAGCGCACGGCCCTGGGTCGCTTCAAGCATGAAAACGCCGCCCTGGCCGAAACCGGCGATGGCCATGCCGTGGTGTACATGGGCGACGATGAGCGCGGTGAGTTCATCTACAAATTCGTCAGCCGCGACAAGATCGACCACAAGAACCCCAAGGCCAACCGCGACATTCTCGATCACGGCACGCTGTACGTGGCGCGTTTCGATGCGGGGGACGGCAATGCCAATCACCCGAAAGGCCAAGGCGAATGGATCGAACTGACCCACGGCAAAAACGGCATCGACGCCAGCAGCGGTTTTGCCGATCAGGCCGAAGTGCTGATCCACGCGCGTCTCGCCGCCAGCGTGGTGAAAGCCACGCGCATGGACCGCCCGGAATGGATCGTGGTCAGCCCCAAGGATGGCCAGGTCTACTGCACACTGACCAACAACGCCAAACGCGGCGAAGACGGGCAACCGGTGGGCGGGCCGAACCCGCGCGAGAAGAACGTCTACGGGCAGATCCTGCGCTGGCGCACCGAACGCGACGATCACGCTTCGCACACCTTTGCCTGGGACCTGTTTGTGGTGGCCGGCAACCCGACAGCGCATGCCGGCACGCCAAAGGCCGGCTCGTCGAACATCACTCCGCAGAACATGTTCAACAGCCCGGACGGCCTGGGCTTCGACAAGGCCGGACGCTTGTGGATTCTCACCGACGGTGATGTGAGCAACGCCGGTGACTTTGCCGGCATGGGCAACAACCAGATGCTCTGTGCCGACCCGGTAACCGGCGAGATTCGCCGCTTCATGGTTGGCCCGGTAGGTTGTGAAGTGACAGGGATCAGCTTCTCGCCGGACCAGAAAACCCTGTTTGTCGGGATTCAGCATCCGGGCGAAAACGGCGGTTCGACCTTCCCCGAGCATCTGCCCAATGGCAAGCCGCGCTCATCGGTAATGGCGATTACCCGGGAAGACGGCGGGATCGTCGGCGCCTGATCCGACCTCTTCGCGGGCCCGCTCCCACAGGAGATCCATGGTGTGCCGCCGTTCGCATGCACACCGACAATCCAATGTGGGAGCGGGCTTGCTCGCGAAGACGTCAGCCCGAACACCACACAACTAAACCCCGCCCCCTAAAGCCCTGCCGTCTGCGCTACCATGCCTGGCCGGACGCAGCAGCCTGCTGCGCGCAGGAGTCAGCATGGCCCACCCGTTTGAAACCCTCACGCCAGACCTCGTGCTCGATGCCGTCGAAAGCATCGGCTTTCTCAGCGACGCGCGCATCCTGGCGCTCAACAGCTACGAGAACCGCGTCTATCAAGTCGGTATCGAAGACGCCGAGCCACTGATCGCCAAGTTCTACCGGCCGCAACGCTGGACCAACGAAGCGATTCTCGAAGAGCACCAGTTCACCGCCGAACTCGCCGAATGCGAGGTACCGGTCGTGGCGCCGTTGATCCACAACGGTGAAACCCTGCACGAACACAACGGTTTCCGTTTCACCCTGTTCCCTCGCCGTGGCGGCCGCGCGCCAGAGCCTGGCAACCTCGATCAACTGTATCGCCTGGGCCAGTTGCTCGGGCGCCTGCATGCGGTCGGCTCGACCCGGCCGTTCGAGCACCGCGAAGCGCTGGCGGTAAAGAACTTTGGCCACGACTCACTCAACACCTTGCTCGACGGCAATTTCATCCCGCGCAGCCTGCTGCCAGCCTACGAATCGGTGGCCCGCGATCTGCTCAAGCGCGTGGAAGATGCCTACAGCAATACGCCGCACCAGAACATCCGCATGCACGGTGACTGCCACCCCGGCAACATGATGTGCCGTGACGAAATGTTCCATATCGTCGACCTCGACGACTGCCGCATGGGGCCTGCGGTACAGGACATCTGGATGATGCTTGCCGGCGATCGCCAGGATTGCCTGAGCCAGTTGTCGGAACTGATGGACGGCTACAACGAATTCCACGACTTCGACCCGCGTGAACTGGCCTTGATCGAACCGCTGCGCGCCTTGCGCCTGATGCACTACAGCGCCTGGCTCGCCCGTCGCTGGGAAGACCCGGCCTTCCCGCGCAGCTTTCCGTGGTTCGGCACCGAGCGTTATTGGGGTGATCAGGTGTTGGCGTTGCGCGAGCAGTTGGCGGCACTTCAAGAAGAGCCACTAAAACTCTTCTGACCCAACACAGATCCAATTGTGGGAGCGGGCTTGCTCGCGAAGGCGGCGTGTCAGTCGACATCAATGTTGAATGACCCACCGCATTCGCGAGCAAGCCCGCTCCCACAGGTTTTGTGTTCACAATTGCACTACCTATTCAGGTAAGACATTCGTAGACAAATCTCCTTACAATCCCCTCTTTGTTAGCTGCCTAAGCAAGGATTCTGCATGCAAGCCGCCAACCCGCGCCGCGGGTACATTCTAGGCCTGAGTGCCTACATCATCTGGGGACTTTTCCCACTCTATTTCAAAGCCATCGCCAGTGTGCCCGCCGTGGAAATCATCATCCACCGCGTACTATGGTCGGCGCTGTTCGGTGCCTTGTTGTTGATGGTCTGGAAGCATCCGGGCTGGTGGCGCGAGTTGCGGGAGAACCCGCGACGGCTGGCGATCCTGGCCCTGAGCGGTACATTGATCGCAGCCAACTGGCTGACCTATGTGTGGTCGGTGAACAACGGCCGCATGCTCGAGGCCAGTCTCGGTTACTACATCAACCCGTTGGTAAACGTGTTGCTGGGCATGCTGATCCTTGGCGAACGGCTGCGGCGCATGCAATGGATTGCGGTGGGCCTGGCGGCCGTCGGCGTGGCGCAGCAGGTGTGGCAGGTCGGCAGTCTGCCTTGGGTGTCGCTGGTGCTGGCACTGACCTTCGGTTTCTACGGGCTGATTCGCAAGCAGGCTCCAGTCAAGGCATTGCCTGGCCTGGTAGTGGAAACCTGGATGCTGGTGCCGATCGCCATTGCCTGGTTGCTGTTCAATCCGACCGCCCACAGCGCCCAGGCCGAGTTCTGGACCACGTCAGAAGCCTGGTGGCTGGTGGCGGCCGGGCCGGTCACGCTGGTGCCGCTGGTCTGTTTCAACGCCGCCGCGCGGCATTTGCCCTACACCACGCTCGGATTTCTCCAGTACCTGGCGCCGACGCTGGTGCTGTTGCAAGCCGTGCTGCTGTTTGGCGAACACTTGTCGTCCAGCACATTGGTGGCCTTCATCTTTATCTGGGCCGGTCTGGCGGTTTACAGCATCGATGCGTGGATAAGTTTGCGTCGCCGCAACTGATCAAAAAACACACAAATATCTACAGGCCACGTCTCCCGTGGCCTGCATCATTCCTTCCCAAGGTTATCCACAGCGTGATCCCCGCCGATTGTGCGCAAGTGACTGAAACTGCTGGTTTTTTGATCAGATCCTGAAGAGCCCCGGCCGGCGTGGCCTGGCGGGGTGTCTCTACAGGTTATCCACAGGCCGGTGCACGTTTAACTTGGATAACCTGATCAAGGGTCGCTGCGCAGCACCAACTCAACCATCAGATCGTCAGCCAGGGTTTCCAGACGTGATTGCAGTACGTCCAGAGACAGTGTCAGCGGGACGGCAAGGATCGCTTCGGCATGGAACAGCGGCTCGCTGCTCATCGGCGCCGGGCGTACTTCGGTGACCAGCCGCTCCAGGTTCACCCCCTGCTCACTCAACAAGCGGGTGATGTCCCGCACGATCCCCGGGCGATCATTGCCCACCAGTTCCATGGCGATCGGCTTCCAGGTGCAGGATTGTTCGATGCCGCTTTCGGCGATCAACACGCGAATGCCATGGGCGGACAAGCTTTGCAGGGCATCGACCAATTCATCGTAGGCCTCGGCCGGCACGCCCACGCGAAGAATCCCGGCGAATTGTCCCGCCATGCGCGACATACGGCTTTCCAGCCAGTTACCGCCGTGCTCGGCAATGCATTGGGCAATGCGCTCGACTTGCCCGGGCTTGTCCGGAGCAAAAACAGTGAGTACTAGGTGGTCCATGGCGCAGCCCTCTGGTCATGACTTTTGTTATAGAGAATCAAGTATAGGCAAGGGATGAGAGGTGCCTGGGCAGATCCGGAATCAAAGGTGTTCCGGCTGGCCCCTTCGCGGGCAAGCCCGCTCCCACAGGGTCATGCGCCGTCCTTGTGGGAGCGGGCTTGCTCGCGAATGGGTGCACCGCCGATCTGCCTGACCCAACAAATCGTGTACAACTTTTGATATTTAACTGGAACAATCCACTGGTTTTTTGAGAACATCCTGTTCCGCGCCGTGACCGCAATGCGTCATGGGGTCGCAGAACGACGTGATTAGTCTAATTTTCACAACCGCAATTCATCATGTAGTATGCCGCAGCGCGCACTACATAACGTTGGATCGATGTCTGCCGCAGGCACGTTCGCAACCCTGAAAGCCCTGTCAGCAAGGCCTCAAGCCGTTGATTGGTCCCAACCCAGCCGCCCGTCATGGGCATGTACTGGTAGAGGGGTTTGTGGTTTAAATGGCCAAAGGCTTCATTGTTAAATTGAAGAGCTGAAAAGCGAAATAGCTGAGCAGAGTGAGGCAAGCAATGACTGAACACGTTCAAGTCGGTGGCCTGCAGGTCGCCAAAGTCCTGTTCGACTTCGTGAACAACGAAGCCATTCCCGGTACCGGCCTCACCGCCGATAAGTTCTGGGCCGGTGCCGACAAGGTCATCCATGACCTGGCACCGAAGAACAAAGCCCTACTCGCCAAACGCGATGATTTCCAGGCTCGTATCGATGGCTGGCATCAACAGCGCAAAGCTCTTGGGACAGCCCAGGTGCACGACCCGAAAGCCTATAAAGCCTTCCTGCAAGACATCGGTTATCTGCTGCCAGAAGCGGCCGATTTCCAGGCAACGACGCAAAACGTCGATGACGAAATCGCCCGCATGGCCGGCCCACAGCTCGTGGTGCCCGTCATGAACGCCCGCTTCGCGCTCAATGCTTCGAACGCCCGTTGGGGCTCGCTGTACGATGCGCTCTACGGCACCGACGCCATCAGCGAAGCCGACGGCGCGGAAAAAGGCAAAGGCTACAACAAGGTGCGCGGTGACAAGGTCATCGCTTTCGCCCGTGCCTTCCTCGACGAATCGGCGCCTTTGGCGGCCGGCTCCCACGTCGACTCCACCGGCTACAAGATCGTCGATGGCAAACTCGTGGTCGCCCTTAAAGGCGGCAGCAACACCGGCCTGCGTAACGACGCGCAACTGATCGGCTTCCAGGGCGATGCCGCCGCACCGACCGCGATCCTGCTGAAAAACAACGGCCTGCATTTCGAAATCCAGGTCGACGCCAGCACCCCGGTCGGCCAGACCGACGCGGCCAGCGTCAAAGACATCCTGATGGAAGCCGCGCTGACCACCATCATGGACTGCGAAGACTCGGTTGCCGCTGTCGATGCCGATGACAAAGTGGTGATCTACCGCAACTGGCTCGGCCTGATGAAGGGCGATCTGTCAGAAAGCGTCGCCAAGGGTGGTCAGACCTTTACCCGTACCATGAACGCCGACCGCGCCTACACCGCTGTCGATGGCAGTGAACTGAGCCTGCACGGTCGTTCGTTGCTGTTCGTGCGTAACGTCGGTCACCTGATGACCATCGACGCGATCCTCGACAAAGATGGCAATGAAGTGCCGGAAGGTATTCTCGATGGCCTGGTGACCTGCCTGTCGGCGATCCACAACCTCAACGGCAACAGCTCACGCAAGAACAGCCGCACCGGCTCGGTCTATATCGTGAAGCCGAAGATGCACGGCCCTGAAGAAGCCGCGTTCACCAACGAGCTGTTCGGCCGTATCGAAGACGTGCTGGGCCTGCCACGCAACACGCTCAAAGTCGGGATCATGGACGAGGAGCGTCGTACCACGATCAACCTCAAGGCCTGCATCAAGGCAGCGAGCGAGCGTGTGGTGTTCATCAACACTGGTTTCCTCGACCGCACGGGCGATGAAATCCACACCTCCATGGAAGCCGGCCCGATGGTGCGCAAGGCGGACATGAAGGCAGAAAAATGGATCGGCGCCTACGAGAACTCCAACGTCGACATCGGTCTGAGCACCGGCCTGCAAGGTCGCGCGCAGATCGGTAAAGGCATGTGGGCCATGCCGGACCTGATGGCAGCGATGCTCGAACAGAAAATCGCTCACCCGCTGGCCGGTGCCAACACCGCTTGGGTTCCGTCGCCGACCGCTGCTGCACTGCACGCGCTGCACTACCACAAGGTTGACGTGTTCGCCCGTCAGGCCGAACTGGCCAAGCGTGCCCATGCATCGGTAGACGACATCCTGACCATCCCGCTGGCGGTAAACCCGCAGTGGACCGCCGAGCAAATCAAGAACGAACTGGACAACAACAGCCAGGGCATTCTCGGTTACGTGGTGCGCTGGATCGACCAGGGCGTCGGCTGTTCGAAAGTGCCGGACATCAATGACGTCGGCCTGATGGAAGACCGTGCAACGCTGCGTATTTCCAGCCAGCACATCGCCAACTGGCTGCGCCATGGCGTCGTCACTGAAGAGCAGGTCATGGAAAGCCTCAAGCGCATGGCACCCGTGGTTGACCGGCAGAACGCCGGCGATGCGCTGTACCGTCCGCTGGCCCCGAACTTCGACAACAACATCGCCTTCCAGGCGGCGGTCGAACTAGTGGTCGAAGGCACCAAACAGCCAAACGGCTACACCGAGCCAGTCCTGCACCGTCGTCGTCGCGAGTTCAAGGCGAAGAACGGGTTGTAAACCAGCGCTCTCCACAGCAATCCCCCGGTTGAAAAACCGGGGGATTTTTGTTTCTGCTTACTGCAAATGCACAACTATCTCCTGTAACGCAACGCGTTGGCAGCGATGTGGCGGCCTATTCTCGATGCATTCATGAACAAGGCAATGCCAAGGACAGTGATGATGAGAGCAAACAGTTTTGCGCCACCAATGGGTTCGTCGAGTACATACCACGAGGTCAAGATACCCGATATCGGAACAATCACTGACAAGGGTGCAACCTGGCTCGCCGGATACTTCTCAATCATTCGGTTCCACACCCAATACCCGAACACCGTCGCCACATAGGCCTGGAACAGGACAGATGCCAGCACTGGAGCAGTTATGTCCGTCAACAACGACTGGAAAGGAGCTGCTCCCTTGACCCAGTAAGTCATCAGATATAGAGGCGGTGTTGCATACAGGCTCGACCAAACGACAAAGGAAAATATATCAACCACTTTGCTTCTCTTGACAAGCACATTGCAAAGACTCCAAAACAATGCGCCGAGCAGTATCAGAAAAAGACCAAAGCTTTCGGCATCACCTTGCGTCACATGAATAATGAACATCAGCCCGACCAGCGCCATGAGAACTCCGGCCACTTGTATTGCCGTCATTTTCTCGCCAAACAGCAGTACTCCCCAGATGACCGTGAAAAAAGCACTGAACTGCAAGAGCAAGGATGTCACGCCGGCACTGACGCCGAGAAACATGCCGTAGTTCATCAGCCAACACATTCCGATACCAAACAACAAGCCGTAGACGATAGTTACAAAAGTACTGACACCTTTCGGTTTCGGGATAAAGAACACCAGTGGCAATGCACAGAAAGTAAAGCGCAACGCTGTCAATATGAACGGATCGATACCGTCAAGACTGATATCAATGACCGTAAAATTGCTGCCCCACATGACTGTCACACCGATAATAAGTACTAGATCGCGAAACTCCATTTTTTTCATCATTCCGTCCTCAGTGCGATACAGACCCACACAATCCAGGAAGAGTAATGACCTGACCTTTATCAGTGTTATCTACAGAAACTGGCCGCAGACTGAATACACGGTAACCACCGACATACTCAAACCACTAAAACTGGAGAGCCATACCGGCAACCTAGACAGTGCTATAACAGGCATTATCAAACAAAGCGCGACATCGGATAAATGCCTGCATCAGTTTTCAAGCACTGGACGATAGCTGAATAATCAAAAAAGAGAACAAGCTATTTGTGAGTAGCTTTTTCGCAAACCAGAGACACAAACTTAATTGCAAGTTAAATCCGCCAAAACATTTAAAACATGCAACTAACAATTACAAGAGGCCCGTTATTTAATACCCAATTCGCGTTTTACCAGTGTCAGCAGATGACGGGCATCAATCGGCTTGAGCAAAAAGTCCACCACGCTCAAATGCATCGCGGCGATCGCATCCTTCACGTCGGCGTCACCCGAGACAATGATGATCGGCAATGCTGCCCGTACTGACTCGCGTACCTGACGGATCAGTTCGAGGCCGTCTACATGGCCCATTCGCAGGTCGGTGATCAGCAAGCCGATAGTGAGCTTTTTGATCTCTGCATCGGTCACCAGAATCTTGAGTGCCGCTTCGCCACTGGCTGCCGTCACGCAGCGAATGCCCTCCAACGCAAGGATCTTAGACAACAGCTCACGGGCGTCTTTATCGTCGTCGACGATGAGCACCCGTT
This sequence comes from Pseudomonas sp. A-R-19, assembly GCF_019956575.1. Taxonomy (NCBI): domain Bacteria; kingdom Pseudomonadati; phylum Pseudomonadota; class Gammaproteobacteria; order Pseudomonadales; family Pseudomonadaceae; genus Pseudomonas; species Pseudomonas sp. A-R-19. The sequence goes on along the minus strand of NZ_JAHBDR010000038.1, from coordinate 195,050 downwards.
GCTGCGGCAGGTCAGGTTCCAGCATGACGGCACTCAGCGCTTCGCGCTCGGCGTCGCTCAAAATATCGTGGTCGGACATGGCGTTCTCTACATGTTCAATTCAATTCCCTAGCACAGTGGTGAGACATCGCTAAGCAGACCATCAATGTGCACCTCGTCGGATATTTTTCCAATAGCAGAATAGAGAGGTTTTTCTCACAGTTACGTAGGGTTTTTCCGACATTCCATCACACTGATTGCCTACCTAGACTTACGTCCAATGGGCACCCCGGCCACAGGGGTCGACCATGTCCACGTCATCCGACTACAACAATTCGAAAAAGACAGCGGTAATGGTTATGAGTAAAGCGGACGCCTTCACACAGGCAGGGAAAACCGCGGTGTTGCAGAACATCCAGGGCACGTTGCAATTCCTTCAACGCTTCCCGCCCTTCAATCAGATGGAACACGCTCACCTGGCGTTTCTGGTCGAACAATGTCAGCTGCGTTTTTACGCCCCCGGCGAGAGCATCATCAAACCCGCCGACGGCCCGGTCGAGCACTTCTATATCGTCAAGCAAGGCCGGGTCGTGGGCGAGCGTCCGCATACGGCCAAAGGCGGCACCGAAACGGTTTTCGAGATCACCACCGGCGAGTGCTTCCCTCTCGCGGCGTTGCTGGGTGAGCGGGCGACCCGCACCGAGCACCTGGCTGGCGAAGACACCTTCTGCCTGCAACTGAACAAGTCGGCGTTCATCCGCCTGTTTTCGCTATCGGACACCTTCCGCAACTTCGCTTTGCGCTGCGTGAGCAGTCTGCTGGATCAGGTCAACCAGCAAGTGCAGCAAAAAGCCGTGGAAACCCTGGGCACCCAGTATTCGCTCAATACCCGGCTGGGTGAATTGGCCATGCGCCACCCGGTAACGTGCGGACCGCAGACGCCGTTGCGCGAAGCCGTGACGTTGATGCACGAACAACAGGTCGGCAGCATCGTGGTAGTTGACGAACTCAAGGCGCCACTGGGGATTTTCACCCTGCGCGACCTGCGTCAGACCGTGGCCAACGGCAGCAGTGATTTCAACGAAGCCATCGATGGGCACATGACCCGGGCACCGTTTTTCCTGTCGCCGGATCACAGTGCCTTCGACGCGGCGATTGCCATGACCGAGCGGCACATCGCCCATGTCTGCCTGGTCAAGGACCAACGTTTGTGCGGCGTGGTTTCCGAGCGCGATCTGTTTTCCCTGCAGCGGATCGACCTGGTGCACCTGGCGCGCACTATCCGCAATGCACAGAAGGTGGAAAACCTGGTGGCACTGCGCGGCGAAATCGGTCAACTGGTCGAGCGCATGCTGGCCCACGGCGCTTCTTCGACGCAGATCACTCACATCATTACCTTGCTCAACGACCACACCGTGTGCCGTGTGATCGAACTGACCCTCGCCGAAAAAGGCGACCCCGGCGTGCCGTTCAGTTGGCTGTGCTTCGGCAGTGAAGGCCGTCGCGAGCAGACCCTGCACACCGATCAGGACAACGGCATTCTGTTCGAAGCCAGGGATGCGGCCCATGCCGCCGAGATTCGCGGCAGGTTGTTGCCCATCGCCCAGCAGATCAACCAGAGCCTGGCACTGTGCGGCTTCACCTTGTGCAAGGGCAATATCATGGCCGGCAACCCCGAGCTGTGTCTGTCCCGGGCCGAATGGGCGCGACGCTTTGCGGCGTTTATCCGCGAGGCAACCCCGGAGAACCTGCTGGGTTCAAGCATCTATTTCGACTTGCGCGTGGTCTGGGGCAGCGAGCAAGGCTGCGAACAGTTGCGTCGGGGCATTCTCGATCAGGTCGGCGACAATCGTTTGTTCCAGCGCATGATGGCCGAGAATGCGCTGCGCAATCGCCCGCCCGTAGGACGGTTCCGCGAGTTCGTGCTGGCGCGCAAAAATGGCGAGAAGGCCACTCTGGACTTGAAAGTCCAAGGCCTGGCACCGTTCGTCGACGGCGCCAGGTTGCTGGCCCTGGCCCACGGTATCGAAGCGAACAACACCCTGGAGCGTTTTCGCCAGCTGGTCGTCAAAGAGGTCATCGAGCCCTTGGACGGCGCCGCGTACGAAGAGGCCTATCACTTCATCCAGCAAACCCGCATGCAGCAACATCAACTACAGACCCGGGAGAATTTTCCTTACTCAAACCGGGTCGACCCCGACAGCCTCAATCATCTGGACCGGCGCATCCTGCGTGAATCCCTGCGCCAGGCACAACGCCTGCAAAGCAGCCTGGCTTTGCGGTATCAGCTATGAGCCTGTTTTCATGGTTGCGCCCGCCGGCCCCCACCCTGCCCGCACACCTGCAACATCGCCTGGAACGCTTGCCCACCGCCGCCGCCCTGGGCGAATGCAGCCTGCGCGAGCAGCGCTGGGTGGTACTCGATCTGGAAACCACCGGGTTGAACCTGAACAAGGATCACGTACTGTCCATCGGCGCGGTGGTGATCGAGGACGGGGCCATCGACTTTCGCCAGCAGTTCGAACGCACCCTGCAATATTCGCAGGTAAAACTCGGCCCCAGTGTGCTGATCCACGGCATTGGCCCCAGCGCCATTGCGGCGGGCAGCGATCCGGCAGAGGCGTTGCTCGACCTGATGGCGTTCATTGGCGACAGTCCGGTGCTGGCCTTCCACGCGCCGTTTGACCAGCACATGCTCGGCCGTGCGCTGAAAGATCACCTGGGGTGCAAGTTGCAGCATCCGTTTCTGGATGTGGCGGACATTGCACCGTTGCTGTGTCCGCAGGCGCACATTCGCGAGGCCGGGCTGGACGACTGGATCGATTGGTTCAAGCTCGAAGTCTTCGAACGCCACCACGCCAGCGCCGACGCCCTGGCGACCGCTGAACTGGCGTTGATCCTGTTCAGCCACGCGCGGCAACAGCAGATTCATAGCCCGTTGAATTTGCAGCAGCGCCTGAGTCAGTGGAAGCGGAGGCAGCAGGCGCCCTCCTTCTGACCTATACGCACACCCCCTGTAGGAGCGAGCCTGCTCGCGATGAACTCCAGGACACCGCTGGGTGTCAGGCAGCCAACGTTATCGTTGACGTCCATCGCGAGCAGGCTCGCTCCTACAGGGGCCGTCACCAACTTCCCACCCGACCAACGCCAATTGCTTCCCCCCCTCGCCTCTGCCACAATCGCGAACAATTCTCGTTAGTTAACACTTCCCAAGCGGTGATGCTGCGTGTCGTCAGTCCCAAGCCCTCAAAGTGAGCTCGTCGGTGCGTTATATCGCGACCATCGCGGTTGGCTATTGGCCTGGCTTCGACGCAACGTCGCCTGCCCGCAGCGGGCCGAAGACCTGAGCCAGGACACGTTCGTGCGCTTGCTGGGCCGCGAGGAACTGAAGGAACTACGCGAACCGCGGGCGTTTCTGGTGGCAATCGCCAAGGGCCTGCTGTTCGATTATTTCCGCCGCGCCGCGCTGGAACAGGCCTACCTCACCGAGCTGATGCTGATTCCCGAAGCCGAACAACCGTCGGCGGAAGAACAGCAAATGATCCTCGAAGACCTGAAAAACATTGACCGTTTGCTCGGCAAGCTTTCCAGCAAGGCCCGGGCGGCGTTCCTCTATAACCGCCTCGACGGCCTCGGCCATGCAGAAATCGCCGAGCGCCTCGGCGTGTCGGTGCCGCGGGTGCGTCAGTACCTGGCCCAAGGCATTCGCCAGTGCTACATCGCGCTGTATGGTGAGCCGACATGAATCCGCTCAGTTCCAAACCGGTATCGGCCAACGTGCTGGACGCGGCGATTGCCTGGCAGTTGTCCATGGATGGCGCCAACCCGGTTGAGCGCGAAGAGTTCGCCAAGTGGCATGCTGCCCACGAAGAGCACGCCCGCGCCTGGCGCCAACTGGGCATGCTCGACCAGCGCTTCAGCGTAGCCAGCGGCCCGGCCCGCACAGCCCTGCTGCAATCGCGCGAAGGCATTCGCCGACGGGTGCGCAAGCTCGGCAATGGCGTGGCGAGTGTGGTGGCAGTTATCGGCCTGGCGCTATTTGCCGGGCCACGTTACCTGCCGATCGAATACTGGCTGGCCGACCAGCGCACCGCCGTTGGCGAGCAACGCACCTTGCGCCTGGCCGATGGCACGTTGATCAATCTCAACACTCACAGCGCCCTGGATATTCGCTTCGATGAGAAGCAGCGGCGCATCGTGCTGCAAGAAGGCGAAATCCTGGTTGAAACCGGCCATGGTGATCCCCGGCCATTCATCGTCGAAACCCGTGAAGGCAGCATGCGCGCCCTGGGTACGCGGTTTCTGGTCAAGCGCGAAGACGAAGGCACGCGCCTGAGCGTGTTGCAGTCGGCGGTGGCGGTTCATCCCGAGTCCAACCCGGATGAACAGATCCTGCGCGAAGGCCAACAGGTGTTGATCCGCAATAATGGCCTGGGTCCGGTTCTGGCCGTCAACCTCGGCGCGGATGCCTGGACTCGCGGCATGCTGGTGGTGGATAACACGCGACTGGAAGACCTGGTGCATGAAATCGGTCGCTATCGAACCGGTTACGTCGGCGTTGCGCCGGAAGTGGCCGACCTGCGCATCACTGGCAGCTTCCCACTGCGCGACACCGACCTGGCGCTCAATGCCCTGCTGCCGACCCTGCCGGTGCAGATCGAGCAGCACACGCAATGGTGGGTGAAGGTCGTGGCCAAGGCCGATACCAAGCCCTGAATCCCCACACAGAACCCTGTGGCGAGGGGGCTTGCCCCCGTTGGGTCGCGAAGCGGCCCCTGCATTTTCCAGTTAAATCGCATTGGCTGATTTTACGACTGCTGCGCAGCCGAGCGGGAGCAAGCTCCCTCGCCACAAAAGCGCATCCCGAAAGTAGTTTGGCCGCAATTGAATAACTGAATCGAAATTATTTTCATCCAGCTCTATCACTTTTTGATTTTCGTTCGGCACACAGGCAATTGAGAAATATTTACATTCAGGAGCCGCTGTAATGTCCCGTTCGCTAGACACCTTGTTGCGCCCCAGTTTGCTGGCGGTCGCCATTGCCCTTTGCACCCCTTTGGCCAGCAGCCAACTGTTCGCCGCTGAACAGGCATCCAGCGTCCGCGCCTACAACCTGCCAGCCGCACCGTTGGCCAGCACCCTGAACCAGATCGCCAGCCAGGCCGGCCTGGCCTTGTCGTTGAACCCATCCCTGGCGGCGGGCAAAACCTCGGCGCCAGTCAACGGTCAGTTCGACGCAACCGGCGCCCTGCGCGAAGCCCTGCGTGGCACCGGGTTGCAACTGGAGCAAAGCAGTGCGGGCACCTACAGCCTGGTGGCTGTGCCCGAGGGTGTGTTGGCCCTGCCAGCGACCAGCGTGATCGGCGTGGAAGATGCTGAAAGCGCCTGGGGCCCGGTGCAAGGCTACGTCGCCAAGCGCACCGCCGCCGGCACCAAGACCGATACCGCGCTGGTCGAAGCACCGCGCTCGATTTCGGTCGTCACTCGCGAGCAGATGGACGACCGCAACGCGCATACCCTCGATGACGCCGTGCGCTACTTGCCGGGCATTACCGCCAGCAGCTACGGCAGCGACACCCGCGCCGACTGGCTGCGCGTGCGTGGTTTCGAACCGACTCAATTCCTCGACGGCCTGCCACTGCCAAAAGGCGTGTACGCCAACCCGAAACAGGAAACCTGGAACCTCGACCGCCTGGCGTTGCTGCGCGGCCCGGCCTCGTCTGTGTACGGCCAGACCCCGCCAGGCGGCCTGCTGGACATGGTCAGCAGGCGCCCGAACGCCGAAGCCAGCAGCGAGGTCCAACTGCAATACGGCAGCGACAATCATCGCCAGATCAACTTCGCCAGCACCGGCAAAATCGACGACGAAGGCCGGTTTCTCTATGGCGTGAGTGGCGTCGTGCGTGACGGTGGCACCCAGATCGACCACATCGATGACAAGCGCTACAACATTGCACCAAGCCTGACCTGGAACATCGACGACGACACCAGACTCACCCTGCTGACGCAATTCACCCGTGACGATACCGGCGTTACCAGCCAGTTCTATCCGATTCAGGGCACCAAGATCGACATGCCGTTCGGCAAGATCTCGCACCACAAGAACCTGGGTGATCCGGACTACGACTTCTACGACCGCACCTACTACGCACTGGGCTATGCCTTCGAACATCGCCTGAACGATGTATGGCAGTTCCGCCAGAACCTGCGCTACACCAAGTCGGACCTGTCGTTCCAGACGGTTACCGTCAACAGCTACTTTCCTTCTATCGGATTTGTCGTAGACGACGAAGGCAACACCGGGCGCGGCACGACCAATGTCGACGAGGACATCAGCCAGTTCGCCGTGGACAACAACTTCCAGGGCGACTTCGCCACCGGCGACATCCAACACACACTGTTGATCGGCCTGGACCACCAGCGCAGCAACACCAACTACACCTCGATCTTCGGTGGCGCACCGGCCATCAACGTCAACAACCCGGTCTATGGCTTGCCGATCACTCGGCCACCACGCTCCTCGGCGTTTTATGACTATGACCAGAAGACCCACCAAACCGGCCTGTACGTCCAGGACCAAATGGCCCTCGACCAATGGCGCCTGACACTCGGCGGTCGTGAAGACTGGGTCCATACCGGCACCAAATTCTTCAACAAGGGTGATGCCACCAACACCGAGCGCGACAAGAACTTCAGCGGCAACGCAGCGATCAGCTATGTGTTCGACTCGGGCTTCGTGCCTTACCTGTCCTACGCCGAATCGTTCCAGCCGGCCAGCAATGCTGTCGCCTCGCCGACCGATTCGTTCAAACCGACCGAGGGCAAGCAATGGGAACTGGGGATCAAGTACCAGCCACCGGGCAGCAACACCCTGCTGACGGCGGCCGTGTATGACCTGACCCAGAAAAACGTTTCCGTCACCAACAACGTGGGCAACGTGACGGTCACCAGCCAGACCGGCGAAGTGAAAGTCAAAGGCCTGGAGCTGGAAGCCGTTTCCGACGTGACCGAAAACCTCAAGGTCACCGCTGCCTACACCTTGGCCAAATCCGAAGTGCAAGACGGCGCGTTCAAGGGCAATCGCCTGCAACTGATGCCTAACCAGCAAGCATCGGTGTGGGGTGACTACACCTGGCACAACGGCGTGCTCGACGGCTTCGGCATCGGCGCCGGCGCGCGCTACACCGGCAACACCTACGGCGATGAGGCCAACACCTGGCTAGGCAAGGCTGGCGCCTACACCGTGTTCGACGCCGCGGTACACTACGATCTCGGTCGCCTGGACAACAGCCTCAAAGGCGCTTCGCTGGCCGTTAACGCGACCAACCTGTTCGACAAGGACTACATCTCGACTTGCGACAGCTTCTACTGCTACTACGGCGACCAGCGCAGTGTCGTCGCCAGTGCAACCTACAAGTGGTAACGCGTTGAGCTGACACGCCCAATGACCAGGCCGTCCTTCGTGGACGGCCTTGGTTTTTCTGAAGGCTTTGAAATGAAAAGTAAAACAATCCGCCGCTGGTCCACGATCCACACCTGGACCAGCCTGATTTGTACGGTGTTCCTGTTACTGCTGGCACTGACCGGCCTGCCGTTGATCTTTCACCACGAGATCGACCACTTGCTGGGCGATGCGCCGCAAGTGAAGGAGATGCCGGCGGACACTCCACGCCTGAATTTGCAGCAGTTGGTAGAAGCGGCCGAAAAACACCGTCCCGGTGAAGTCATGCAGTACTTCGGCTTCGAAGACGATGAGCCCAATGCCGTGCTGACGATCATGGCCGCCACCGCCGGTACCGAGCCGAACTCGTCCCACACCTTCATGCTCGACGCTCGCACCGGTGAAGCACTGGAAACGCCGTCGGCCAACGGCGGTTTCATGCTGACCATGCTGCGCCTGCACGTGGACATGTTCGCCGGACTGCCGGGCAAGTTGCTGCTGGCGTTCATGGGGATTCTGTTCGTGGTGGCGATCGTTTCCGGCACGGTGCTGTACCTGCCGTTCATGCGCCGCTTGAAGTTCGCCACCGTGCGCCAGGACAAATCCACGCGCCTGCGCTGGCTCGACCTGCATAACCTGATCGGTGTGGTGACCTTGACCTGGGCCCTGGTGGTTGGCGTGACCGGCGTGATCAGTGCCTGCGCCGACCTGATCATTGCCGCCTGGCGCAACGACAGCCTGAGCGCCATGGTCGCTCCCTACCGCGACGCGCCGCCGCTGACGCAACTGGCGCCGGCCACCCGTTTGCTCGACATCGCCAAGGATGTCGCGCCGGGCATGCAGCCGGACTTCATCGCGTTCCCCGGCACGCGGTTTTCCAGCGAGCACCATTACGCGGTGTTCATGAAAGGCAGCACGCACCTGACCTCGCACCTGTTGACCCCGGTACTGATCGACGCCAGCACCCTGCAAGTCACTGCCGTGGCCGAACGACCGTGGTACATGGACGCCATGGGCATGTCGCAGCCTCTGCACTTCGGAGACTACGGCGGAATGCCGATGCAAATCCTCTGGGCGACCCTCGATGTGCTGACCATCATCGTGCTCGGCAGCGGGGTGTACTTGTGGGTAGTGCGGCGCAAGGCTGCGCGGCCAGTGCTGGAAAAAGCGGAGAGCGCGGCATGAAGCCCCGGCAGTCGAACTTCTGGAAAGTCTTTGCCATTCCAACCGGAATCGCGCTGCTCAGCGCGGCAGGGTTGTTTGCCGCGCTGCTCGGGGATGGGGTATGGGATTCGCTGAGCTGGGTGGGCTTGGGGATCCCCGCCATTCTAGGGCTGCGCGGTCTCTTGCAACGCCGCTGACCCCTTGTGGGGGCGGGTTTGCTCGCGAATGCGGTGTGTCTACCAACATCAATGGCGACTGACACACCGCTTTCGCGAGCAAGCCCGCTCCCACAGGTCCCGTGACAAGTCTCAAGTATTCGCCAGTCATACGATGACAACACTCCCCGCCCGTCGCCTCTCCCAGCAAATCCTCTGACATATCTGTTGACAGTTTTACCCTTGCGCTCCTATAAAGACGCATGTTGTACGACAACCTACAACAAATGCGGCACCAAAAATAAATCCAAAAAAATGATGGTGAAGTGATGAAAGTCAAAGGCATCCGCTGGTGGATGGTCGGCCTGGTGACGGCCGGCCTGATGGTCAACTACCTGGCTCGCAATACCCTGTCAGTGGCCGCTCCGACCCTGATGAGCGAAATGAACATCTCCACCGAGCAGTACTCGCACATCGTCGTCGCCTGGCAGGTGTGCTATGCACTGATGCAACCGGTGGCCGGCTACATCATCGATGCCATCGGCACCAAAATGGGCTTCGCCATTTTCGCCTTTGCCTGGTCGATTGCCTGCGCGCTGGCAGCCCTGGCGACCGGTTGGCAGGGCCTGGCCTTTGTCCGCGGCCTGCTTGGCCTGACCGAAGCGGCGGGGTTGCCGGCGGCGGTCAAGACGTCGACTGAATGGTTCCCGGCCAAAGAACGTTCGGTGGCCATCGGCTGGTTCAACATCGGCTCGTCGATTGGTGCCGTGCTGGCGCCGCCGCTGGTGGTCTGGGCGATTCTGCACAGCGGCTGGGAACTGGCGTTCCTGATCGTCGGTGGTTTGGGCGTGGCCTGGACGTTCCTGTGGATGATTCTCTACAAGCACCCACGGGACCAGAAGCGCCTGAGCGACGAAGAACGCGACTACATCCTCAGCGGTCAGGAAGATCACTTCAAAGACACGGCCAAGCAAAAAGGCAGCTGGAAAAAGATCATCGGCAGCCGCAACTTCTACGCCATCGCCAGTGCGCGCATGCTCTCCGAGCCGGCCTGGCAGACCTTCAACGCGTGGATTCCGCTGTACCTGATGACCGAACGACACATGAACATCAAAGAGATCGCGATGTTCGCCTGGCTGCCGTTCCTCGCCGCCGACCTCGGCTGCGTGCTCGGCGGTTACCTGAGCCCGCTCTTCCACAAGTACTGCAACGTGTCGTTGTTCACCTCGCGCAAGATGGTCCTGCTGTTCGGCGCCTCGTGCATGATCGGCCCGGCCTGCATCGGCCTGGTCGCCAGCCCCTACACTGCGATTGCGCTGCTGTGCATCGGCGGCTTCGCCCACCAGACCTTGTCCGGCGCGCTGTATGCGATCACCTCTGACTCGTTCGGCAAGAACGAAGTGGCCACCGCCACCGGCATGGGCGGCATGTTCGGTTACCTGGGCGCGGCCGCGTTCACCCTGGTGTTTGGCGTGATGGTGACCAAGATCGGCTACAGCCCGCTGTTCGTGGTGCTGGCGATTTTCGACATCGTCGCTGCGTTCATCGTCTGGACCGTGGCCCGTGAGATCAAGCCGCAGGCTGTTTCGGGGCCGCAAGCCGGGCAGACACTGCAACCTGCCAGCTAAAACACAACCCCTGTAGGAGCGAGCCTGCTCGCGAAGGTCGTTAACGATGACGCTGGGCACCTGACACCACGCGGCGCCCTCAGGTTTTTCGCGAGCAGGCTCGCTCCTACAGATGACGGTGATCTTGAGCTATCGCATCCACACGTTATGCTGCGTGACACCGCCACCGATCGAGACGCTGCCATGTCCGCCCCGAGCATGACCCTGTACCACAACCCCCTTTCCCCCTTCGTTCGCAAAGTCATGGTGCTGCTGCACGAAACCGGTCAGCAAGACCGCGTGGCGTTGCAGACCAGCGTACTCACCCCGGTCAATCCCGACCTCACGCTGATCGAAGACAACCCCCTGGGCAAGATCCCGGCCCTGCGCCTGGCCGACGGCAACATCATCCATGACAGCCGAGTCATCCTCGACTACCTCGATCAGCAGCACGTCGGCAACCCGCTGATCCCCCGCGAAGGCTCGGCTCGCTGGCGGCGCCTGACGCTCGCTTCGCTGGCCGACGGGATCATGGACGCAGCCGTGCTGGTGCGCTACGAAGTCGCCCTGCGCGCCCCGGAAAAACACTGGGACGAATGGCTCGAGGGCCAGCGCGACAAGATCCGCCGTGCCCTGGCATTGCTGGAAAAGGACGCGATTGCCGAACTGACTTGCCACTTCGACGTGGCCGCGATCAGTGTGGCCTGTGCACTGGGTTACCTGGACCTGCGCCATCCGGATCTGGATTGGCGCACGGTGAACCCGCAGTTGGCGGCGTGGTATTTCGAAGTGAGCCAGCGGCCTTCGATGATTGCGACGATGCCCAAGGTTTAAATCTTCGCTGACGGTACTGGCCTGTTCGCGAGCAGGCTCACTCCCACCTTTGACTGTGGCCTCATGTGGGAGCGAGCTGGATCTAACGCAAACAACCCGGCAACCAGCGTCGCCAACACCCTCCCTTCTCGCTGATCCTCGCGCAACCCCAACGACCGGCTCATTCCACCGCTCCCACATCAAACGCCACAGGCTTGGCCGTTTTCTGTCCGATCCCGTACCAGTCCAGCTTGCGGGTCAGCACCATGAACACGCCCAACAGACCGAACAGCAGCAATGAGCCCATCAGCAGCGCGTAATCCTCGGCGCTCAACACGCCATAAAGCAGTCCGTACAACGCCGCCAGCCCTGCGGAGAAACTTAACCCGTTCACGACGCTGCGCAGGACATGGCACACATAAAAACCGATCAACGACACGCAACCAGCCGCCGACAACAGATACGCCAGGCCAAAACCGATGTGTTCGGACAACGACAGCAACAGCAGGTAAAAGAACGCCAGCGCCACACCCACCAGTGCGTATTGCACCGGGTGTACGGCCAGGCTTTTCAGTACTTCGAAGAGGAAAAAACCGGCGAACGTCAGGACGATGAACAGCAGCGCGTACTTGATCGCCCGGTCGCTTTTCAGGTACTGATCCACCGGGTCGATGAAGCTCACCCCGAAGCTGCGGCCGCTGAAGGCTGCGCAGTCACCGCCAGTGACGCAACTGCTCAAGGCCTCCTGCAAATTGGTAGAGAAGAACGACGCCTGCCAGTTGGCGGTGAACCCCTGATCGGTGACTTTACGCTGGGCCGGCAGATAGTTGCCGATGAAGCTTGGGTGAGGCCAGTCGGCACTCAACGAGACTGTGCTGGTTTTACCCACCGGCAATACCTGCAATACGCCCGTGCCTTGCAGGCGCAGGTCAAACCCGAAATCCAGTTCCGCAGCCTGCTCTGTATTCAGCGCCGGCAGCGTCACGTGCACGCCCTCACCCAGCCAGCCGACCTGGCTACCGGGAATGAAGTCCAGGCTCTGGCCGTCGAGTTCGAGTTTCAAGGCATTTTCGATACCACGGATATCGCTGATGCCAACGGCGAGGAACGGCTGATCGAACCGGTAATCGGCAAAGTCCTCCTTGATACCGAGCCGCGCCGGCAGCGAAAAATGCCCACTGATGCGATTGTCGGCATGAAACAGCCGCGCCTGGTAAATCCCCCGGGAACGCAACTCGGTCTGCACCTGGCCGTCGAGTTCGAAGCGTTCCGGCAGGAAATACAGACGACCGCGCTCTTCGCTGATGTCCTGATAACGCTCGTTGGTTTTTTCTCGGGTCTTCCAGGTGCGCACCACTTTGCGATACGGCACCACCATCAACGGACCGCTGACTTGCTGGCTGAAGCTGGAACTGCGGGCGATGTCGTCGAGCACGCCGTCGCGCAGTTGCTGACGGTCACGTATCACGCCGTTGATCATCAGAAGCGGGATCAGCAACAACAGAATCAACAGGGCAATTGCCCCGAGTTTTAGGGTCAGGCTACGGTTCATGGGACTCTCCCTGTTTTGGATGGGGAAAGTCTGGGTTGGCTGTGTGAGGAATGAATGGAGGGAATGTGGAGACTTTGTGGAGACTGGGTCAGCCCTAAGGCAGGCGCACTGTCACTTGCACTCCGCCGTCGACATTCCCGATGCTCAGGGTGCCGCCATGCAGCTTGACCACTTCCTCGACAAAGTTCAGCCCAAGCCCGGTGCTTTTGCGCCCGCTGTCCGGCCTCGGCAGTGAGTAGAAACGCTCGCTCAACCTTGGCAACGCATAGTCTGGAATGGCCTCGGCCTGATTGAACAGTTTGAACTCGACCTGACCGTCCATTCGTTGGGCACTGAGGCGCACCAAGCCTTGGGGCGGGGTGAAGTCCAGGGCGTTTTCCAACAGGTTGCCCAGTGCTTGCCGCAACAGGAACGGCTCGCCACTGAGCGTCAGATCGGCGGCAATCGTCTGCTCCACCTGCAACTGACGGGTTTCGATTCGCGCCGCCTGGGCACTCAGCAATTCACTCACCAATGCCGCCAGCGGCACGTCGACGCGTTCCTCCAGGCCCTGGCGCTGTTCGACTAGCGCCAGATTCAGCAAGCGCTCGATCAACTGCTGCATGCGCGCACTTTCGCTGTCGATGTTGCCGACGAAGCGTTGCCGCTGAGCCGGAGGCATATCGCCTTGCAACAGTTCCGCCGCGCCACGAATTGCTGCCAGCGGACTCTTCAGCTCATGGGTCAAGGTGTGCACGTAACGCTCGACATAGGCCTTGCCCTCAAGCTGCGTGCGCATCTGCTCCACCGCCGTGGCCAACTGATCCAGTTCACCGCCACGATAGTGCGGCACTTCAACCCGCCGGCCCTCACTGACGCCTTGAGCATACGCCGTCAATTTGCGCAGGGCGCGACTCAGCCACCAGGACAACACTGCGCCGAACAGCAAACCGAGTCCGATCAGTCCGGCGCCATAGGCGAGCAATCGGCGTTCGGTGCGATCCACATAAGGCTGTAGCGAACTGTTGGGCTTGGCCACGGAGACCACGCCGATGATCTGGCCGCTGTCGCGAATCGGCGCACCGACGTGCATCACCGAAGACCCCGGATCGTTCGGGTCGCTGCGCGTGGAACGAGCACCGTATTCACCGCGCAGGGTCAGGTACACGTCATTCCAGCGCGAATAGTCCTGCCCCACCGCCGCCCCGCTGGAATCCAGCACGACGATACCCTTGGCGTCAGTGACGTAGATGCGGTGGTTGACCTGGTTCTTCGGCAAGCCCCAGATTTTCGCCGCAGGCTGGCGCTCACCATAGGCCTTGAGTAGCTCCGGCCAGCGGCTCTGGTTGAGGGTGCCGGCCTTGAAGTCATCGCGCAGGATCTCGGCCATCAGGTTGGCAGTATCGACCAGGGTTTCTTCGGTGGACTGGCGAACGCCGGGGCGGATCTCTTGCATGACCGTGTTGAGCACAAAGTAGCCCGTCAGGCCAATGAACAGGGCGTAGACCAGGAAAATCCGGATTCCCAGCGGCATCAGCTGTGTCCCGGGTTGTAGCTGTAGCCGAGGCCTCGGTGGGTTTGGATCGGTTCGGCATCGGCCTTCACCAATCGCAACTTGGCGCGCACACTCTTGATGTGGCTGTCGATGCTGCGCTCGTAACCGGCGTCGGCGGCCACGCCCACCGCATCGAGTAACTGTTCGCGGCTGAAGACGCGTTCGGGCTGCTCCAGCAGGCATTGCAGCAGGCGGAATTCATGGCGGGTCAGGGTCAGCAGTTGACCGCGATAACTGATTTGCACACGTTCGCCATCGATGCGGAACAGCTCCGTCGACGGTTCGCTCACCGGGCGGGGCGCCATGCGCTTGAGAATCGCCCGAACCCGCGCCGCCACCTCCCGGGGGCTGAACGGCTTGACCACGTAATCATCCGCGCCGATTTCCAGGCCCACGACGCGATCGATCTCGCCATCCCGGGCACTGAGGAACATCACCGGCACTTCGCTGAAGCGCCGCAGTTGCTTGCAGGTTTCGAAGCCACTGATGTCCGGCAGGCCGATATCGAGAATGATCAGATCGGCCGGGGTCTGGCGCTGATGCTCCAGCGCCGCCGCGCCGAGGCTCAGCCAGGTAGTGCTGAAGCCCTCGCCTTGCAGGGCGAAAATCAGGGTGTCGGCAATGGCCGCTTCGTCTTCGACAATCAGGATATGAGGCATGGCGTCCTAGCCCGGCAGGGATGTGGGCGAACGGTGCCCCAAGCCTCAGACCCCGTCAATCAGCAATCGGGCTTGTCCGCCGTAAACCGCCGAGCCGGATTCACCGCAGCGCCAAACTCACGCAAGGCCTTGGCGCCAATCAGCAACGGGTAGTTGAAGCTGCTGCGGTCGGTGAGGTTGACCTCCACGGTGCGCTTGACGTTGCCCAGGCACAGTTCCAGATCGACCACCGGGCGCTTCGTCGGCGCGACGACTTCGTTGTCCTCTTCGTCCTCTTCGGAACGGGTCTTGATCTTGCTGATGCGCGCGACCTTGTGTTCGTAGACCTGGTTGCTCGCATCCTTGGTGCCGAGGCGGAAGCGCACCCAGTCTTCACCGCCACGCTTGAAGGTTTCGATGTCCCTGGCCGACAGCGACGCGGTCAGGGCGCCGGTGTCCATTTTGGCCTTGAGGACTTGCCCGCCGATTTCCGGCAGGGCGATGTATTCGTAACGCCCGTACAGGGTCGGCTCGGCGGCCATGACCGGCAGGGCGATAAGGGAGAGCACTGCAAGGAGGGATTTCACGTAATGGGCTTCCTTGGGAATATGGGCGTCGATCGCGGGATTTTAGACAGTCAGCCCGCTATTCGTTCGCCTTGAGTTCGCTTCGCGAGCAAGCCCGCTCCCACAATGGACTGCAGTGAACCACCTGTGGGAGCGGGCTTGCCCGCGAAGAGGCCAGATCAAACACTGCAACACTATGGCCGATCCGATTTCGCCCCAGCATAACGCCGCAAAAGTGAAACATTCGTCACCGCCGATTTGGCCTGTCGCCCGAAGCTGCTTATCATGGCGCGCCCAACCGCTTGCACGAGTGATTTATGCGCCGCCTGCTCACCGGCTGTTTCGTGACCCTGCTGCTTTTGCTCAATACCCTGGTCCTGATCGGGCCGTTGATGGTGTTTGCCCTGCTCAAACTGATCCTGCCCGGCCGCTTTCGCGATTACGCCTCATGGGCGGTGATGTGGATCGCCGAGACCTGGTCGGAATTCGACAAGCTGATTTTCCGCCTGTGTATCCCCACCCAATGGGACATCCGTGGCGGTGACGATCTGCGCCGCGATACCTCGTATCTGGTGATCAGCAACCATCAATCCTGGGGCGACATCCCGGCGCTGATCCAGACGCTGAACCGGCGCACGCCGTTCTTCAAATTCTTCCTCAAGAAAGAGCTGATCTGGGTGCCTTTCCTCGGCCTGGCGTGGTGGGCGCTGGATTACCCGTTCATGAAGCGCTACAGCAAGGCGTTCCTGGCCAAGCACCCGGAACTGGCGGGCAAGGATCTGGAGATCACCAGACAAGCCTGCGAGCTGTTCAAGCGCCAACCGGTGACGGTGGTCAACTATCTGGAAGGTACGCGCTTCACTGCAGTGAAAAGCGCTCAACAGCAGTCGCCATTCACTCATCTGCTCAAGCCCAAGGCCGGCGGGGTGGCCTTTGTGCTGGCTGCGATGGGCGAACAACTGGACGCCGTTCTCGATGTGACAGTGGTTTACCCGCAGCAGAAGATTCCGGGGTTCTGGGACTTGATCAGCGGCAATGTGCCAAGGGTCATCATCGACATAAAGACCCGCGAACTCGACCCGACGCTGTGGCAGGGCGATTACGAAAACGATCCGCTGTTTCGCGAAAAAATCCAGAACTGGGTCAACCAGCTCTGGATCGAGAAGGACCAGCGCATCGACGCCTTGCGCGCCGAGTCTCGCTGAATCAGCTACCGTCGGTGCCGGCACCCCAGATGCTGCCCAGGCTGCCCAGCAACGAACCGCCGACGCCCTGTTGGCCGAAGTATTGCAGGAGCACCGGAGCAAACTGGCCGATCATGCCGCTGTCCATGCCCAGGGCGCTGAAGGCGTTGTTCAGGTCGTTGGTGTCCTTGACGTTGCCCAGGGCGTTATCCAGCCCTGCCGCTTTGCCGCTGGAACCGAGCAGGCCGGCCAGCGCGCCCAACTCACCGCCGCCCGAGAGCATGTCGATGCCCGGCACGCTTTTGGCCAGTTCCGAGTAATCGGTCGAACTCAACTGATTCTTCGCCAGCCCCAGCATCGCCCCGGCACCGCCGACGGCTTGCTGTGGGGTGATGTTCAATTGACTGAGCGTGCTCAGCAGGTCGGCTGTCTGCGGCGTTGGTGCGGCAGTCGCAGCCGCGTCACCGCCCTGCATGCCCGCAATCGCGCTGGCCGCATCGCTCAGGTTGAACTGTGCAAAGGCCGGGCTGACCGCCAGGGTCAAGAGCGATGCCAGGGCAAAACCGCGTAAAACCTTCATTCAGACATCCTCTATGAACACCGCCCGGCAATGGGCGGCGAAAAACTGTGCATTGGACTGGAATCCCCGAGGATTGTTCCCAGCCCCCCTGTAGGAGCGAGCTCGCTCGCGATGAACGTTAACGATAACGCGTACTTCCTGGATTAACGCGTTGGCCTGGAGTCCATCGCGAGCAAGCTCGCTCCTACAGGAAAAAGTTCCCGCGCCCTGCATCCAGTCTTGCGCCTTCTGCGTATATCAAGCACGGACAGACACTCCTGGCCGATTCTCATCACAAGGATCATCACCATGAAACGCACTTCGATCAAAGCGCCATTGATTGCCAGCCTGCTGACCCTGGCCCTTGGTGGCGGACTCGTCCTGAACACCGCGCTAGCGGCGGACATGGGCCACGACGCCGTCATGGTCGGTGGCCAGACCATGCTACCGAGCAAGGACATCGTCGATAACGCGGTGAACTCCGCCGATCACACCACCCTGGTCGCCGCGGTAAAAGCCGCCGGCCTGGTCGATACCCTCAAGGGTAAAGGCCCGTTCACCGTGTTCGCCCCGGTCAATTCGGCCTTCACCGCCCTGCCCGCCGGTACCGTCGACACCCTGCTCAAACCGGCCAACAAGGCCACGCTGACCCACCTCCTCACCTACCACGTGGTCGCCGGAAAACTCGACATGATGACCCTGGCCGAGAAGATCAGGGCCGGTGGTGGCAAGGCCGAACTGACGACGGTTGCCGGCGGCAAACTGTGGGCAATGATGAACGGCCCGCACAACATCACCATCAAGGATGAAAAGGGCGATGTCGCTGACATCACCACCTATGACGTGTACCAGTCCAACGGGGTGATACAGGTCATCGACAAGGTGCTGATGCCGAAAAGCTGAGCCATACCGCCGTCCCCGCGCTTCGGGGCCGGCGGTACTCCCGGGGGTGTTCGCCGTGAATGGAACAACTGCGCACCGTGAACTAACCTCTGCCTGCAACCGGCCCCTTGCCCCGCTTTCCGGGAGAACCGCTATTCCCATCACCGACGCCGATCAGCTCAGGCAACTGCTGGCCCAGTGTTCACTGGGCGACCGCCGCGCGTTCGAGACGCTGTACCGCAGCGTCGGCCCGCGTCTGCACGGGGTAGCGCTGCGCTTCATGGGTCGGCCGGACCTGGCCGAAGAGGTGCTGCAAGAGAGCTTCGTGCGCATCTGGAACAATGCATCGCGCTACGAAGCGCATTTGTCGGCACCGTTGACCTGGATGATCAACATTACCCGTCACCAGGCCATCGACCAGTTGCGCAAACATCGCGATCGGCCATTGAACGATCTCGAAGAACAGATGCTCGTGGATGAAAGCCCATCGGCCCACGAGCAACTGGCCAGTGCCCGCGACGCCAGCGCCTTGAGCCGCTGCCTGGATAGCCTCGAAGGCATGCAGCGCCAGTCGATTACCGTCGCCTATTTTCAGGGGCTGTCATGCTCGGAACTGGCCGAACACCTGGCCGCGCCGCTGGGCTCGGTGAAATCCTGGATTCGCCGCGGCATGGAACGCCTGCGCAGGTGCCTTGAATCATGAACTATCGAACCCCGACCCTGCGCCGCGCCCTCGCCGCCGACTATGCCATTGGCCTGATGCCCGCCACCGCGCGCCGGCGTTTCGAACAGCTGTTGCTGGAAGATACGACCTTGCGCGCGGAACTGGCGCATTGGCAGGAAAGCCTGGCCAGCCTGACCGACGCCCTGCCGGAGCAGCCGGTACCGGATCGCGTCTGGCAAGGCATTACCGCGCGGATCGACCCGCAAGAATTGCATGTGCCGGCGAAACGGCCGTTCTGGAATTGGCTGCGAGTGACGGCGGCGGTTTGCTCGCTGCTGATCGCCTTGACCCTTGGTGTGATCTACACCCGCGACGATGCCCACTACAGCGCGACCCTGGCCGGCGCCGACGCCCAACCGGCGTTGCGTGTTCTTGCCCATGCCGACTACCTGCAAGTTGAGCCGCTGACACTGGCAGCGATAGAACCGGGGCAAAGCCTGGAGTTGTGGGCGATCCCGGCGGACGGCAAACCCATTTCCCTTGGCGTGATCCCGGCGGGCGGCAAAGGCAAAGTTGAGCTGAGCGACGCGCAGAAAGCGCTGATCGGTAAACCGATTGCGCTGGCGGTCAGCCTCGAACCGAAGGGTGGTTCGCCGACCGGACAGCCAACGGGGCCGGTGTTGTATCAAGGGGCATTGGCGACGCTCTGAAGGCGATAAATCTTTCCTGTGGCGAGGGAGCTTGCTCCCGCTCGGCGGCGCAGCCGTCGCAAACGATCCACCACGGTACAGCTGATATACCCCATACCCAGGATTCAGGGCCGCTCCGCAGCCCAGCGGGAGCAAGCTCCCTCGCCACAAGGTTATGTCGATCACCAGATCTGATTTACAGCTCAAAAAAAACGGCGACCCGAAGGTCGCCGTTTTGTATTGCGTGAAGACTTACGCCGCGCTGAACATCTTGTGCGGATCGATCACAAATTTCTTCGGCACGCCGGCATCGAACTCGCCATAACCTTGCGGTGCCTGATCCAGGCTGATCACCTGGACACCCACCACTTCGGCGATGTTGATGCGGTCCCACATGATCGCTTGCATGAGCGCGCGGTTGTACTTCATCACCGGGGTCTGGCCGGTGTGGAAGCTGTGGGACTTGGCCCAGCCCAGACCGAAGCGAATGCTCAGGCTGCCCATTTTCGCGGCAGCGTCGACAGCACCCGGGTCTTCGGTTACGTAGAGGCCGGGAATGCCGATCTTGCCTGCCACACGCACCACGCCCATCAGCGAGTTGAGCACGGTGGCCGGGGCTTCGTGTTTCACACCGTCATGGCCATGGCCACGGGCTTCGAAGCCAACGGCGTCGATGGCGCAATCCACTTCCGGCTCGCCCAGCAGGGCGGCGATCTGTTCGTGCAGCGGTGTGTCCAGGGACAGGTCGGCGATCTCGAAGCCCTGGGCCTTGGCGTGAGCCAGGCGCACGGTGTTGACGTCACCGACGATCACCACTGCCGCGCCGAGCAGGCGAGCGGATGCGGCCGCCGCCAGACCGACCGGACCGGCACCGGCGATGTACACCGTGCTGCCAGGACCAACGCCGGCGGTCACGGCACCGTGATAGCCGGTCGGCAGGATGTCGGAGAGGCAAGTCAGGTCACGGATTTTTTCCATGGCCCGCTCGCGATCCGGCAGTTTCAGCAGGTTGAAGTCGGCGTACGGCACCATGGCGTATTCGGCCTGGCCACCGGTCCAGTCGCCCATGTCGACGTAACCGTAGGCACCACCCGGACGCGCCGGGTTGACGCTCAGACACACGCCGGTGTGCATCTCTTTGCAGGAACGGCAGCGCCCGCAAGCGACGTTGAACGGTACGGATACCAGGTCGCCGATCTGCAGGTTCTCGACGTCGCTGCCCTTCTCGATCACTTCGCCGGTGATTTCGTGGCCCAGTACCAGGCCGGTTTGAGCGGTGGTACGACCGCGCACCATGTGCTGGTCGGAACCACAGATGTTGGTGGAAACCACACGCAGGATGACGGCGTGGTTAATCTTCCTGCCACGCGGGTCCTGCATTTTCGGATAGTCGATTTTCTGTACTTCGACCTTGCCAGCGCCGAGATACACCACACCACGATTGCCAGACATGCTTTCACCTCGCTGTTGTTTTTATGTAGCGGTCGCGTCACCAGGGATCGGCGCCGCGTTGATTGCTCTGGGTGTTGCCTGTGTGTTTTGTGTTGTTCGTGTGGGCCTCATCGCCAGCAAGCCGGCTCCTACAAGGGATCGCTGCGCCGACCGCAATCCTGTAGGAGCCGGCTTGCTGGCGATGGGCTGCGAAGCGGCCCCAAAAACCTAAAGAACAACGGTGCGATTGGCGTTCAAAAACACTCTTCTTTCAATGTGATACCCAACCGCCCGCGCCAACGTCAGCCCTTCGATATCCCGCCCCTTGGCGATCAGGTCTTCCGGGTAATGGCTGTGGTCCACTGCCTCGACGCCCTGGGCAATGATCGGGCCTTCATCGAGATCGTTGTTGATGTAATGCGCCGTGGCGCCCACCAGTTTCACGCCCTTGTTGTAGGCCTGGTGATAGGGCTTGGCACCCTTGAACCCGGGCAGCAGGGAGTGGTGGATATTGATCGCCTTGCCATCGAGCTTGCGGCACAGTTCCGGCGACAACACCTGCATGTAACGCGCAAGAATCACCAGTTCGGCGCCGGACTCCTCGATCACCTGCCACACCTGACGCTCTTGCGACGGTTTGTCGTTCGGGTCCAGCGGGAAGTGGTAGTACGGAATCTGGTGCCAGTCGGCCAGCGGCTTGAGGTCCGGGTGGTTGGAGACCACGGCGGCCACATCCATCGACAACTGGCCGATGCGCTGGCGGTAGAGCAAGTCGTTGAGGCAGTGATCAGCCTTGGAGACCATGATCACCACCTTCGGTCGATAGTTCGGCGCGGTCAGTTCGAAGATCATGCCAAACGCTTCGCCACGCTCGGCCAGGCCCGCGCGGAACGACTGTTCGTCGAAGCCATCGGGTTGACGGAACTCCACTCGAATGAAGAAACGACCCGAGAGCCGGTCATCGAAGGAATGGTGCTCGGTGACGTAGCAGCCCTGCTCGAACAGAAAGCGGGTCACCGCGTCCACGGTGCCGAGCACACTCGGGCAGTCGGCGGTCAGAATCCATGTGTCTGGGGCGCGGCTCATGGTGCGGTGACTCCTTTGAATGCGGTAGATGCCTCCTGTAGGAGCGAGCTTGCTCGCGATGGAGGTCAACGATGACGCGTACTTCCTGATTCAACGCGTCGCTCTGAAGTCCATCGCGAGCAAGCTCGCTCCTACAGGGTCAGGTGTGATCAGGCCTGAACGCTAAGCCCATACTCGGCAGAAGCATCCTGCAACCACAGCCACCAGTAATCCGAGAAGCTGCGACGAATCAGCAGTTCCCAGGTGTCTTCGGCGGTGTGGCGGATCATCAGTTGCGACTTGGCGAACACCGTGCCGACGGCTTTGCCCACCGGGAAGTTGTTCGGGTGCACGTCGTAGCTGGTGGACTTCATCAGCACCTGGCGCACGTTCGGGCCGCTCAGTTCGATGACTTGCTGGCCACCGCTGACGTTGACGATTGCAATGTGCAGATCGCCCAGCGCTTCGCGCAGTTTCTGCTCGGCGGCCAGTTCTTCACCGGTCGGCACGATCAGCAGCCACTCATCCGGTCCCATCCATTGCAGGCTGGTTTCGCCTTTGACGATGACAGTCAGCGCACCCGGCAATTCGATGCCCAGGGCTTTGTGCACGCCTGCGGCAAACGCGGCGTCGTGGCCATCGCCACGAATGGTCAGGTGGCCGAGGAGTTTTTTCTCACGCACGATCACGCCGGCGTTCTTGCGACCCTTGCCCACCAGGCTGGCGAGATCGGCGTGATGCAGCGACGACTCGGCCTTGGCCCCGGAGGTTGGGCGTTGTTGGTAAACATTGGCTGCGGTCATAAAGCACCTGTCTTGAATTCTGTTGATAGTGCGGTCGCCTCCTGTAGGAGCCGGCTTGCTGGCGATCCAAACGACGCGGTGTATCAGATGCACCGCGTTATCGTTCATCGCCAGCAAGCTGGCTCCTACAGTCAAAACCACATCCGGCAATCACACGTTCTGGCGTTCGCCTTTCGGATCGAAGAACACCGAAGAAACGATTTCCGCCTCGATCACGCTGCCGTCGGCCAGCGGTGCGAACACTCGCTCACCCATGCGCTGCAACCCGCCCTTGACCACGCCCATGGCGAACGAATAACCCAGGGAGTTGTGCAGGTAACTGGAAGTCACGTGACCGACCATGGTCATCGGGATGGCTTGCTTGGTGTTGAACACCAGTTGCGCACCTTCCGGCAGCCATTTGTTCGGATCGATCGGCTTCAGGCCAACCAGCTGTTTGCGCTGATCACGCACACAGTCCTCACGGTTCATGCCACGCCAGCCGATCCACGAGAACGGTTTGGTGCGACCGACACACCAGCCCATGTTCAGGTCGTCCGGGGTCATCGAGCTGTCAGTGTCCTGACCGACGATGATGAAGCCCTTCTCGGCCCGCAGCACGTGCATGGTTTCAGTGCCGTACGGGGTCAGGTTGTACTTCTTGCCAGCGTCGACGATTTTTTCCAGCACGCCCATCGCATAGTCGGCTTGCACGTTGACTTCGTACGACAGTTCACCGGTAAACGAAATCCGGAATACCCGCGCCGGCACACCACCCACCAGACCTTCTTTCCAGGTCATGAACGGGAAGGCTTCGTTGCTCAGGTCGATGTCGGTGACTTCGCTGAGCAGCTTGCGGCTGTTCGGCCCGGACAAGGTCATGGTTGCCCAGTGGTCGGTCACGGAGGTGAAGTACACCTTCATGTCCGGCCATTCGGTCTGGTGGTACAGCTCCAGCCACTGCAGGACGCGAGCCGCGCCGCCGGTGGTGGTGGTCATGACGAAATGGTTGTCGGCCAGGCAAGCCGTCACACCGTCGTCGAAGACCATGCCGTCTTCTTTGCACATCAGGCCGTAACGGGCCTTGCCCACATCGAGCTTGGTCCAGGCGTTGGTGTAGACGCGGTTGAGGAACTCGCGAGTGTCCGGGCCCTGGATGTCAATCTTGCCCAGGGTCGAAGCGTCCAGCAGGCCGACGCTGTCGCGCACGGCTTTGCATTCGCGCTTCACGGCGGCATGCAGGTCTTCACCGGATTTCGGGAAGTACCACGGACGTTTCCACTGGCCGACGTCTTCGAACTCGGCGCCGTTTTTCAGGTGCCATTGATGCAGGGCGGTGTAGCGCACAGGCTCGAAGATGTGCCCACAGTGACGGCCGGCCACGGCGCCGAAAGTCACCGGCGTGTAGTTCGGACGGAACATGGTGGTGCCCATCTGCGGGATGGTCACGTTCAGCGAGCGGGCGGCGATGGCCAGGCCGTTGACGTTGCCGAGCTTGCCCTGATCGGTGCCGAAGCCCAGCGCGGTGTAGCGCTTGACGTGCTCGACCGACTCGAAACCTTCACGGGTCGCCAGTTCGATAGCGGCGGCGGTGACGTCGTTTTGCAGGTCGACGAATTGCTTCGGTGCCCGTGCGGTGTTCTTTTCATGGGGCACCTGGAACAGCGCCAGGGTCGGCTCTTCGAGACGGCTCAGGGCTTTTGGCAGCAAGCCTTCGACGGTCTGGAACCCGGCTTCAGCGGCGGCGCGAGCGCCTCCTTCAAAACCGTCGGCCAGGGAATCGCCGAGGCCATAGACGCCGTTGATGCCACCGACGCACACGCGTTTCTGCGGTGCTTCACCCGGTACGAAACCGAGGATGTCTTCACGCCATATCGGCTTGCCACCCAAGTGCGAAGCCAGGTGAACCACCGGGCTGTAGCCACCGGAGCTGGCCACCACGTCGCAGTCGAGCCATTCGCCAGGGCTGGTCACGGTGTGCGCCTTGACATCGATGGCGGCCACGCGGGCAGCGGTCACGTGCTTGCTGCCACGGGCCTCGATCACGGCGCTGCCGGTGAGGATGCGGATACCTTTGGCGCGGGCTTCTTCCACCAGCGCACCACGCGGATTGCTGCGGGCGTCGGCAATGGCCACCACTTGCAGGCTGGCATCGAGCCAATCCAGGGCAACGCGGTAGGCGTGGTCGTTGTTGGTCGACAGCACCAGCTTCTTGCCCGGTGCCACGCCGTAACGGCGCACGTAGGTCGAAATGGCGCCGGCGAGCATGTTGCCCGGCACGTCGTTGTTGCCGTAGACCAGTGGACGCTCGTGAGCGCCGGTCGCCAGCACCACACGCTTGGCGCGGACCCGGTGGATGCGCTGACGCACCTGGCCAATCGGTGCACGGTCGCCGAGGTGATCGGTCAGGCGCTCGTGAATGGTCAGGAAGTTGTGGTCGTGGTAACCGTTGACGGTGGCGCGCGGCAACAGCAGCACGTCCGGGGTGTTCTTCAGTTCGTCGATGACGCTGGCGACCCACTCAGTCGCAGGCTTGCCGTCGAGGCTTTCGCGGGAATCGAGCAGGCTGCCGCCGAACTCTTCCTGCTCATCGGCGAGGATCACCCGGGCACCACTGCGCGCAGCCGCCAGTGCAGCGGCCAGGCCAGCAGGGCCGGCGCCGACGATCAGCACGTCGCAGTGCTGGTTCATGTAGTCGTAGGTGTCCGGATCGTTCTCGGTCGGCGAGCGGCCCAGGCCGGCAGCCTTGCGGATGTACTTCTCGTAAGTCATCCAGAACGATTGCGGGTACATGAAGGTTTTGTAGTAGAAGCCCGGTGGCATCAGCTTGCCGCCGACCTTGCCGAGAATCCCCATCATGTCGTTGTTCACGCTCGGCCAGCCGTTGGTGCTGGTGGCGACCAGGCCTTGGTACAGCGCCTGTTGCGTAGCACGCACGTTCGGGATCTGCGTGGCTTCGGTGGCGCCGATCTGCAGCACCGCGTTTGGCTCTTCAGCGCCCGCAGCGAAGATGCCGCGCGGACGGGAATACTTGAAGCTGCGACCGATGATGTCGACGCCGTTGGCCAGCAGTGCAGCGGCCAGGGAATCGCCTTCGAAGCCTTTGTAGTTCTGGCCGTTGAAGGTGAAGGTCAAGACTTTGTTGCGGTCGATCCGTCCGCCGTTGGACAGGCGATTGATCTGGCTCATACCTTCTCTCCCAGAGCCGTGCTGGCCGCTTTCGGGCTATCGGTCTTGTCGGTGAATTGTGGCTTGGTGCCGATCTTGTAGGTTTCGAGAATCTCGTAGGTCACGGTGTCGCGGGTGACGTTGAAGTACTGACGGCAACCGGCGACGTGATCCCACAGCTCGTGGTGCAGACCGCGAGGGTTGTCGCGGAAGAACATGTAGTCGCCCCACTCCTCGTCGGTGCAGGTGTTCGGATCCAGTGGACGCGGGATGTGCGCCTGGCCGGATGCATGGAATTCCTCTTCGGAGCGCAGTTCGCCGCAGTGAGGACAGAAGATATGCAACATAGGAAATTTCTCCTGTTAGTGGGCGACGGCAGCAGCGCCGTGTTCATCGATCAACGCACCGTTGTGGAAACGGTCGATGGAGAAAGGTGCGGCCAATGGGTGCATTTCACCCTTGGCCAGGCTCGCGGCAAACACGTTGCCCGAGCCAGGGGTGGCCTTGAAGCCGCCGGTGCCCCAACCGCAGTTGAAGAACATGTTCGGTACCGGGGTTTTCGAAATGATCGGGCAGGCATCCGGCGTGGTGTCGACGATGCCGCCCCACTGACGGTTCATGCGTACGCGGGACAAGACCGGGAACATCTCGACGATGGCCTGGATGGTGTGCTCGATCACCGGGTATGAACCACGCTGGCCGTAGCCGTTGTAGCCGTCGATACCGGCGCCGATCACCAGGTCGCCCTTGTCGGACTGGCTGATGTAGCCGTGCACGGCGTTGGACATGATCACGCTGTCGATAATCGGCTTGATCGGCTCGGACACCAGCGCTTGCAGCGGGTGGGATTCGATCGGCAGGCGGAAACCGGCGAGCTTGGCCATGTGCCCGGAGTTACCGGCGGTCACTACGCCGACGCGCTTGGCGCCGATGAAACCCTTGTTGGTTTCAACGCCGATGCACACGCCGTTTTCCTTGCGGAAACCGATCACTTCGGTCTGCTGGATCAGGTCCACGCCGAGGGCGTCGGCAGCCCGGGCAAAGCCCCAGGCCACGGCATCGTGACGGGCCACGCCGCCGCGACGCTGGACGGTCGCGCCCATCACCGGGTAGCGAGTGTTCTTCGAGCAGTCGAGGTACGGAATCTCGTCGGCCACTTGTTTGGCATCGAGCAATTCGCCGTCCACGCCGTTGAGGCGGTTGGCGCTGACCCGACGCTCGGAATCACGGATGTCTTGAAGCGTGTGGCACAGGTTGTAGACGCCGCGCTGGGAGAACATCACGTTGTAGTTCAGGTCCTGGGACAGGCCTTCCCACAGTTTCATCGCGTGTTCGTACAGGTGCGCCGACTCGTCCCACAGGTAGTTGGAGCGAACGATGGTGGTGTTGCGCGCGGTGTTACCGCCGCCCAGCCAGCCTTTCTCGACCACGGCCACGTTGGTGATGCCGTGTTCCTTGGCCAGGTAGTAGGCCGTGGCGAGACCATGCCCGCCACCACCGACGATGACCACGTCGTAGACCTTTTTAGGGGTCGGCGTGCGCCACATTTTCTGCCAGTTTTCATGATGGCTGAGAGAGTGTTTGAAGAGGCCGAAGCCCGAGTAGCGTTGCATAGTCATTTACTCCAAAACCGCACTCAGCGATAAACCGGGAAGTCCGCGCACAGGGCTGCCACTTGCTCGGCGACGTTGGCCTCGACATCGGCGTCGCCGAGGTTGTCGAGGATGTCGCAGATCCAGCCGGCCAGCGTGACGCACTGGGTCACCTTGAAGCCGCGAGTGGTGACCGCCGGGGTGCCGATGCGCAGGCCGGAGGTCACGAACGGCGACTGTGGATCGTTCGGGACAGCGTTCTTGTTCACGGTGATGTGGGCGCGACCGAGGGCGGCATCCGCCTCTTTGCCGGTCAGGCCCTGACGGATCAGACTGACCAGGAACAGGTGGTTGTCGGTACCGCCGGACACTACATCGTAGCCGCGTTTGATAAACACGCCGGCCATGGCCTGGGCGTTGTCGATCACTTGTTGCTGGTAGACCTTGAAGCCAGGCTCCAGCGCTTCCTTGAAGCACACCGCCTTACCAGCGATCACGTGCATCAGCGGGCCGCCCTGGGCACCCGGGAACACTGCCGCGTTGAGCTTCTTCTCGATTTCTTCGTTGGACTTGGCCAGGATCAGCCCACCACGTGGACCGCGCAGGGTCTTGTGGGTCGTGGTGGTGACCACGTCGGCGTAAGGCAGCGGGTTCGGGTACAGACCGGCAGCGACCAGACCGGCAACGTGGGCCATGTCGACGAACAGCAGTGCACCCACCTTGTCGGCAATCTGGCGGAAGCGCGGGAAGTCGAGGGTCTTGGAATAGGCGGAGAAGCCGGCAACGATCATCTTCGGCTTGCACTCGACGGCCAGGCGCTCGACTTCGTCGTAATCGATCAGACCGGTCTTGGTGTCGATGCCGTACTGCACGGCGTTGTACAGCTTGCCCGAGGACGACACTTTGGCGCCGTGGGTCAGGTGACCGCCGTGGGCCAGGCTCATGCCGAGGATGGTGTCGCCGGCCTGAATCAGGGCCAGGTACACGGCGCTGTTGGCCGAGGAACCGGAGTGCGGCTGCACGTTGGCGTAATCGGCGCCGAACAGTTGCTTGGCGCGCTCGATGGCCAGTGCTTCAACCTTGTCGACGTGCTCACAACCGCCGTAGTAGCGCTTGCCCGGATAGCCTTCGGCGTATTTGTTGGTCAGGCCACTGCCTTGCGCTTCCATGACGCGTTTGCTGGTGTAGTTCTCCGACGCGATCAGCTCGATGTGATCTTCCTGACGTTGCTCTTCGGCATTCATCGCCGCCAGCAGTGCATCGTCGTAACCCTGGATCTGGTCTTGCTTGCTGAACATCGCGTCTCTCCCAGCGGCGGCGGTGCGCCATTCGTCTCGGTGAGGCACTGGTTTTTTGGCAGTGCCCTTTGATAGCGATGGTATGACTGGCTTGGAGTCGTCAAATGCCTACGGGCGCCACGCAAAGGTGCGTTTACGACATGGCGGGAAATGGCATGCCGAACACAAACCTCAAATCAGAATGGATCCCTTGTGGGAGCGGGCTTGCTCGCGAATGCGGTGTATCAGTAAGCATTGAAGTGACTGACACTCCGCTTTCGCGAGCAAGCCCGCTCCCACAGGGTCATGCGACAACCTGACGTACCGCCAGAAGAGCGAGGAAATGCGCGGGATAAAGCGCATACGCCCAACGCCGCATCGGTGGTGGTTTTGCGCCCTTTGCATGTCGCAACAAGAACAGCCCGAGCCATGGCGCGATCAGACACGTGACGATGGCCGGAATCGCCGCGACATTGCCCAGTCGGGCGGCGTAATACAGCACCTGCCATTGGTTGGCCGCCAGGCACACCAACCCCGCCAACAGCGCGAAATACCATGGCCGTTGCAGTATCAGCAACATCGCCAGCGGCAACAGAACGCCAAAGAACCCGAACATCAATCGCTGGGAGAAAAACCCGGCCAGCAGTACCGCGCCAACGGCCAGCAGGCGCGACGCAATCACTGGCTGCTGCCAGCCGCGAACCACCAGCCAGCCCAGGGCAAGGGTGGGCAGCACGTTCAAGGTGTCGGGATTGGCAATGAACATTCGGTAAGGAATTTCACTCACCGCGCTGAACAGCAACAGCCAGCCCAGATAGCGCCACTGGCCACCGGTCGTCGTAGTCCGCACGCGCGCCAGATTGACCGCCATCGCCAGGCAGAACCACGGAAAGGCCAGGCGCCCCGGCACATACAGCCAATCGGCGGAATAACCGACATATCGCAGGTGATCGAGGACCATGCTCAAAAGCGCCAGCCACTTGAGCAGATCCAGTGCCCCGTCCCTTGAACTCACGTGCATAATTACCCTTCGACTGTGTATTTTCCCGACAGCGACATCCTGTGCGCTCCACCTGACGATCTTGGGTAAAGTGCGCACACCCTCATTGACCACGGGACGCTTCACCATAGGCATCTCGACCACGGAAGCAGGCCATGACCGACAAGAGCCAACAATTCGCCAGCGACAACTATTCCGGCATCTGCCCTGAAGCTTGGGCCGCCATGGAACAGGCCAACCACGGCCACCAGCGCGCATACGGTGACGACGAGTGGACCGCCCGCGCCTCCGACGATTTCCGCAAACTGTTCGAAACCGACTGTGAAGTGTTTTTCGCCTTCAACGGCACCGCCGCCAACTCGCTGGCGCTGTCGTCCCTGTGCCAGAGTTACCACAGCGTGATCTGCTCGGAAACCGCCCACGTCGAAACCGACGAATGCGGCGCGCCGGAATTCTTCTCCAACGGCTCCAAACTGCTGATCGCCCGCACTGAAAACGGCAAGTTGACCCCGGACTCGATCCGCGAGGTCGCGCTCAAGCGCCAGGACATCCATTACCCGAAACCCCGCGTCGTGACCCTGACCCAGGCCACCGAAGTCGGCAGCGTCTATACCCCGGACGAAATCCGCGCCATCAGCGTTACCTGCAAGGAACTGGGCCTGAACCTGCACATGGACGGCGCACGCTTCTCCAACGCCTGCGCATTCCTCGGCTGCACCCCGGCTGACCTGACCTGGAAGGCCGGCGTCGATGTGCTGTGCTTTGGCGGCACAAAAAACGGCATGGCAGTGGGTGAGGCGATTCTGTTCTTCAACCACAAACTCGCTGAAGACTTCGATTACCGCTGCAAACAGGCCGGGCAGCTTGCTTCAAAGATGCGCTTCCTGTCGGCACCCTGGGTCGGGATCCTGGAAAACGACGCCTGGCTCAAATACGCCAACCACGCCAACCGTTGCGCGCAATTGCTGGCCGAGCTGGTCAGCGACATCCCGGGCGTGGAGCTGATGTTCCCGGTACAGGCCAACGGCGTGTTCCTGCAACTTTCGGAACCGGCCATCGCCGCACTGACAGCCAAGGGCTGGCGCTTCTACACCTTCATCGGCAACGGCGGCGCCCGCTTCATGTGCTCGTGGGATACCGAGGAGGAGCGGGTGCGGGAATTGGCGAAGGATATTCGCGAAGTGATGAGTGCCTGAGTCTGGCACCAGCAGCGGCAGGCGCATCCGGATTGCGTCGTGCCGCTCATCGGATCTGACATTTCTGACAGTTCAATCTCTCTACAACACGGGCGTAATGTCGGACCACCTGAAACGTTACATAGCTTTTCAGGAACCATGGTCTGTCGAGTATTCGACGTTATCCGTATTTCAGTAGGGAGAGTGACTCAAATGAGCAATCAATCTGAAGGTATACCTCTGAAAAATGAAAACGCAGTTGAAGAAGAGCTGGAGTATGAGGAAGTATTGAAAATTGCGAACATCGGCGACAAGTTTAGATATTCCGACAATTCAGAATCAACTATTGTAAAAAAAGTATTCACGCGAAACCCGTCACGAAAATACGTAATTACACTCTACACAACACAGTCGTAAATTATCGCTCAATGCTCCGTGTCAAAGCCTCCTAGACGCGGAGCCTTTCAGACGCCTACTAGTGATCCGGAACGCCTGAAATCGATACTGCCAGTGACGGGTGCAACAGAATTTCGCCTGCCGCTCATCGGCTTTGGTATTTCTTACAGTTCCAGATATGGATATCGCGGGTGTAGGGTTTTCCGACCTGAAAAGGAACTTACGCAGTCTTTCGGGAACAATCGCGTGTCGAACTTCCAACACAAAACCATGTTCTAGCGGAGAGCAATTTAAATGAGCAAGCAAAACCTGGTCGAACTGCTGCCAAAAAGCGGCAAAATCGCTATTGAACTGGATTGGGATGAAGTTCTCAAACTGGTACAATCTGGCGATGTAATTAAATACAACTCAGGGAGTGAGAGCCTCATTGCACTCAAGGTGTTCGAACAGAAAGCGAATAACCAATTCGACATAAAAATCTACTCCGAAGCAAAGTAAGTTATCTAACAGCCCACCTCACGTGTTGAGGTGGGCTGATTAACAACGCAATCAATCCTGGCGAAGGTAATGATGACTTCGTCATGGGCGCATGCTCATCGCCCTCCCTACGACTCCTGAACGACTTCGTCTACATTGTCTGTCGAGCCAATCCGCTCACATAACAACAATCAGGAGCGTGTACATGTCATTGCAAGGCAAAACCCTGTTCATCACCGGCGCCAGCCGCGGCATTGGCCGCGAGATTGCGCTGCGGGCCGCCCGCGACGGGGCCAACATTGTGATCGCCGCCAAAAGTGCCGAACCCCACGCCAAGCTGCCGGGGACGATTTTCAGCGTCGCAGAGGAAGTGGAAGCCGCCGGGGGAAAGGCCTTGGCGTTGCAGGTTGATGTGCGTGATGAAGACGCCGTACGGGCGGCGCTGGCCCAGGCCAACGAACATTTCGGCAGCATCGATGCACTGATCAACAACGCCGGCGCGATCAAGCTGACCGGTGTTCAGCACATAGAACTCAAGCGCTTCGACCTCATGCACCAGATCAACACCCGTGCCGTTTTGCTATGCAGCCAGGCGGCACTGCCGTATCTGAAAAAGTCTGGTGGACACATCCTCAACCTGTCCCCACCGCTGAACCTGGCGACCAAGTGGTTCGCCCAATACAGCCCCTACACCGTGACCAAGTACGGCATGAGCATGCTGACCCTGGGCATGAGTGAGGAATTCAGGAACTACGGCATAAGCGTCAACTCGCTGTGGCCACAGACCATGATCGCCACCGCCGCGATCGAGTTTCAGTTGGGGTCGAGGGAATCGTTCAAGCATGCGCGCACACCGGCGATCATGGCGGATGCGGCGCATGTGATCCTGAGCAGCGCCAACCGCAGCTTGACCGGGCGTTTGCTGATTGATGAGGAAATACTGCGGGAGAGCGGCATTACCGAGTTCGAACACTACCGGTTCGCCCCCGACAGCAGCGACAAGCTGATGACTGACCTGTTTGTCGACTAAACACCCTCCCCTGTAGGAGCGAGCTTGCTCGCGATGGACGTCAACGATGACGCTGGCAACCTGGCACCCCGCGGCGTTCTCAGGTTCATCGCGAGCAGGCTCGCTCCTACAGTAGATCGGTGTTGATCAGAACTCGATGCGCACGTCGCCCTTCGGCACACTGCAGCACGACAGAATGTACCCTTCGGCTTCGTCTTCCTCGGTGATCCCGCCGTTGTGTTCCATCTCCACTTCGCCGCCCAGCTTCAGCACCTTGCAGGTGCCGCAGATCCCCATGCCGCACGCTTTCGGAATCATCAGGCCGACCTTCGCCGCCGCCGCATGTACGGTCTCGCCCGGCGCCACGCGAATGCTCTTGCCGGAGGCGGTGAACTCCACTTGATGCAAGTCCGCGGCGTCGACTTCCGGCGCGTCTGCCGCCTGCTCGGCGTGCTCCACGGCGTCAGCGCGCGCCTCTGGCGGCGTCGCACCGAAGGATTCTTCGTGATAACGCGCCATATCGAAGCCAGCGGCTTCCAGCAAGCGCTTGACCGCATTCATATAGGGTGTCGGGCCGCAGCAGAATACTTCGCGCTCAAGGAAGTCAGGCGCCATCAATTCAAGCATTCTGTGGTTCAGGTAACCGCGATAACCGGCCCAGGGCTCACCCATGCCGTGCTTCTCGCAGATCAGGTGCAGGCTGAAGTTGTCGATCCGCGACGCCATGTGTTCCAGCTCACGGTGGTAAATGATGTCTTTAGGCGAACGGGCGCTGTGGATAAACACCATGTCGACATTGCCGTTGGTGTCGTAGAACCAGCGGGCCATGGACATGACCGGCGTGATACCAACGCCACCGCTCAGGTAGAGCACTTTCGGCGCGGTGAAGTCCATGGCATTGAACAGTCCGACCGGGCCGTGCACCGCCAGCTCCTGGCCTTCGTGCAGGGTGTCGTGCAGCCAGTTCGAAACTTTGCCACCCGGCACGCGCTTGATGGTCACCGAAAAGCTGTAGGGTACCGACGGCGAGCTGGAAATGGTGTAAGAACGCATGATCGGCTGGCCTTCGATTTCCAGCTCCAGGGTGACGAATTGCCCCGGCTTGAAGAAGAACAGGATCGGCTGGTCGGCCATGAAGCAAAAGGTGCGCACATCCCAGGTTTCCTGGATGACTTTGACGCAACGGACGATGTGTCGACCATTGGCCCAGGTCTGGGTGGTTACCGGGTTCAGGAAGCTGTTGGACATGCTGATCTCCACGGCCGACTGTCGGCCTTCATGTTGGCGATTCTGCGTATAGCGCGAACCACCCGTTTACCTATCTGCGACATTGACATGCTTATCGCGACCAGCCCCCAACTACCGGGGCTTGCGCGTCGGGAACAGATTGCACCATGTCGCCCATGGATAAGGTTCTGGCCAGCGCCGGCCCCACACTCGCCTCAACAGATAACTGCTGTTTTTTGTCTTGCGTCGCACAACCGTAGCCACTATTCGCCGGCCACACAGAATGGCCTTGAGGATTAAATGATGGACGTCACTACTACCCTGAGCCTGGGCGATCCGCTGGAACCCGCACGCAAGGCCACTGCACAGATGCTGCAAGAGCGCGAGCGCACCTACTCGCTGCCGCAGCCGTTTTACTCCGACGAGCGCCTGTTTGATATCGACATGCAGGAAATCTTTCAGAAGGAGTGGCTGATCGCCGGCATGACCTGCGAAATCCCCACCAAGGGCAACTACCTGACCCTGCAGGTCGGCAAGAACCCGATCATCGTGATCCGTGGCGCCGAAGGCGTGGTGCACGCGTTCCATAACGTCTGCCGCCACCGTGGCTCGCGCCTGTGCACCAGCGAAAAAGGCAAGGTCGCCAAGCTGGTTTGCCACTACCACCAGTGGACCTACGAGCTTGATGGTCGCCTGCTGTTCGCCGGCACCGAAATGGGCGCCGACTTCGACATGAAGCAGTACGGCCTCAAGCCGGTGAACGTGAAGACCGCCGGCGGCTACATCTTCATCAGCCTGTCGGAAAATCCACCGGCCATCGATGACTTCCTGTCGACGCTCAACCATTACATGGAACCGTACGACATGGAGAACACCAAGGTGGCGATCACCACCACCTTGATGGAAAAGGCCAACTGGAAGCTTGTGCTGGAAAACAACCGCGAGTGCTACCACTGCAACGCGTCGCACCCGGAACTGCTGAAAACCTTGCTGGAATGGGACGACGTCACCGACCCGCGCGCCGACCAGGCGTTCAAGGACCACGTCGCCGCCTCCGCCGCTGCGTGGGAAGCCGAGAAGATCCCTTACGCCCACGCCAGCTTCGGCCTGCGTAACCGCATCGTGCGCATGCCGCTGCTCAAGGGCACCGTGTCGATGACCCTGGACGGCAAGCAGGGCTGCGCCAAGCTCATGGGCCGCATCAAGAACCCGGACCTGGGCTCGATGCGCATCCTGCACCTGCCGCACTCCTGGAACCACTGCATGGGCGACCACATCATCGTGTTCACCGTGTGGCCGATCAGCGCCCAGGAAACCATGGTCACCACCAAGTGGATCGTGCACAAGGACGCGGTCGAAGGCGTGGACTACGACGTGGAGCGCATGCGCCAGGTCTGGGACGCCACCAATGACCAGGACCGTCGCCTGGCCGAAGAGAACCAGCGTGGCATCAACTCCACCGCGTACCAGCCTGGCCCGTACTCCAAGACCTATGAGTTCGGTGTGGTGAACTTCGTGGATTGGTACAGCGAGCGCCTGCTGAGCAACCTGGGGGCCGAGCCTGCGCCGTATCTCAAGGGTGTACCCGTCCAAGGCTAACCCCTGCCCTCTGTAGGAGCGAGCCTGCTCGCGATGAACCTGAGAACGCTGCTGGGTGTCAGGTTGCCAGCGTTATCGTTGACGTCCATCGCGAGCAGGCTCGCTCCTACAACCAGCTTAGAACTGTACGAAATATGATCTATCTCGTTCAGACCTATGCCAGCCGCACCTCCCAGCCTTCCGCGAACAAGTTATCCACACCTCCACCCACAGCTATTGGGGACAACTGTGGAAATCTCGCAAAATTTCTTCCCTGAAACCAAAGAAAAACCGTGACTTATCCAGAAGCCTGCTTTCAAGAACGCACTGATCACTTTTTGATCAATCTCTTGGAAGGCACGGTCTGTATAGCGTTCAGAAGATAGCGAACACCTTATCCACAGAAGCGCCAACAGACTTTGGGGGCAACTTGCGAGGTGCTGTGGAAAACCGCTACAGGCCGCAAAAACTCTGCGCTTGCACAGGCTTAAGCGGTACAAAACTATGAAATGATCGTTTTTTGATCAGAATCCTGAAAGCCACGGTTTATATGGCTTGTGGCGGTAAGCGAACATCTTATCCACAGAAGCGCCAACAGACTTTGGGGGCAAGTCGAAGCGCTCGAGCGTGCTTATCCCCCAGGAAAAACCATGGAAAACCGCAACTTAGCGTGGTTGTTTTTTGATCACATGGCTGGAGAGCCCGATCTGCATGGGCTGTAGCGAGGGGCGAACAGGTTATCCACAGTGGCGTTAACAGGGATTGTGGGTAAATCCCATCAGACCCGGTTGAAGCAAGACCGCCCCGTGTCGATATCCAGATTCAATTCAAAGTCATTAAAGGCACGCCAGCCGAGCAAAATCGAGGGCACGTAGCGCCCAGACAATATCGACGGTGGAATGGTGAAGCCTGGATAATATTTGTAGCTGATCATCTGAGTGCTGCCCGGCAATTTCAACACGCCCTTGAAGGCTTGGAAGCGTTGTCTTCCGGTGGCGTTCGTGCTTGAGTTAGGGCCCATGGAGTCGAAAGCGTTGACCGACTCACCTGGCGCAGCCGACGTCAGGTAATCCACGTTTCCGGTATCCACAATTGCCAATGTTGCCCGATTATCCAGCTGTGCTTCGATGGTCAGTCTCTGGTTGATGTCCGTGCGGGTGTAGGCAATGGGCGACTCGCATCGCGCGGCAGGCACAGGATTGAGCTCCAGCGCTTTTTTGGTGATTTTCAGCCGCCCCAGTTTGCTGATCAGATCGAGCCCCAACAAATTGTCACGATCACTGACAAACACCAGCACATTCTTGAACTGGCTTGTGCCGACGGTTAGCGAATCAACAATTCCGAGGCTGGCAGACAGGTCCTTCTCGCCATAAAAGGTGCTGTAGGCGTAGTGGGAGTCGGTCAGCAACCTGATTCCCATCAGCTTCGCGGTTGCTTGATTGACGCGGGTTTGCGGAGCACCGGTATCCAGAACAAATCGAGCTGAATGACCACTTGCCCCATGGACGTCTATGAACGGCAGCTCTTGGTCAGCAATGGAAAAATCACTGGAATAGGGATGAATTGCCAGCACCTCTCGCTGCCGCGTTCTGCTCACCGAAAAATCATCACTGGCCCTCAATATCGAGAGCGACTCGTTGCCGAACATGGAAAACAGCACTGTCAGCTCAGCATCGGCTGCTATGAGCCGAGCGTGTTTTCGCTTGATCGCCAGGTAGTAGTCAGGGATCTGATTGGCGGCTTTTAGCTCCAACATCCGGCCAATCACGGAAACTGAGCAATTCAAGTTACTCATGGCATCCAGAAATTGCTCACAGCGTTGTCGCATCTGCGCCACGGTGGCTTTCTGCCCCTGCTTCGACTGCAGCCATTGATCATAATCCCTATCGACCTCATGACCTGCCCCAGAGCCGTTTGTCGGGGTGGCAGGCATCGATCCCGAAGACACGCAGATCGCCCATGCAAAGAGCATCAGAGACCGATTGAAAGCCGTCATGTTCAACCCATTCATAAGAAACGAGTTTAATCCGCAAGCCGTGGACACCTGACAGATCGCGCAACCATGCAGTACCTCGAACTGCGCATAAAAACTGTAGTTCACCGTGATGCTGGATGCAGAGCGAGGCGCATTCTTTCTCAAGTTATATTGTTCAAGACAAAATTTGTTTTACACTCAGGCAAGCAGTTAATTCCAATTGCCTGGGTTATTGAAGAAGTCCTTGGCGGGCACGGAGGTTAAACGGTGATGTGGCAGGGCAAGCTATCATTGATAGCGCCGAGCCATCGCTGCGCCAAAGGTTTTACGCTGATTGAATTACTACTGACGCTGGCTCTGCTGGCCACGCTTTCGACAGTAGCTTATCCGCTGACGGCGGTGATGGGAAAACGCGACCGGGAACTTGAACTGCAGCGTTCGCTGCGGGAAATACGGCGGGCGATTGATTCTTATAAAGAAGCCGCGGACGACGGCCGTATTGAAAAAAGTATCAGCGACAGCGGTTACCCCCCCAACTTGCAAGCCTTGGTCCAGGGTGTCACCGACAAGAGTGATATCAAAGGCAGAAAACTGTTCTTCCTGCGCCGTATCCCCCGCGACCCTGTTTGTGAATGCCCCGAACTTCCACCCATAGATACCTGGCAGTTACGCAGTTACCAAAGCAGTGTCGACAACCCATCAGAGGGAGAAGATGTATTTGACGTTTCATCCCGCAACCAACGGGAGAGTCTCAATGGAACGCCCTACACCCGGTGGTAACCGGGCCTCCCGGGGATTTACCCTGATCGAACTGCTGGTGGTCATGGCGATCATTGCCACGCTCATGACTCTCGTCACGCCCCAATACTTTCGCCAACACACCAAGGCCAAGGAAACCGTACTTCGGCATAATCTGACGTCGATCCGCCAGTCACTGGATCAATATCGAGAGGATCACGGCAACAACCCCGGATCCCTCCAGGACCTCGTCAACCGCCGCTACCTGCGGGAAATCCCCCTCGACCCCATTACTGGCAAGCGTGACACCTGGCAATTACAAACTGCCGATGAGCAAGGCCTGGGTGATGTGCGCAGCGGTGCCTCAGGCCAAGGCAATGACGGAACGCCCTATGCAGACTGGTAAGCAGCCCTGATCCTCGCTAACTTGCGCGTCGCTACGCCTTTCCCTCCCCTTGTATCTTCACGTGACCGTTCGTCGTAACTGTTATTTCTAACAGCTAGTGGCAGTCGCTCACTTGGCGTATTCATTTCAGACATGATTTAACTTCTGAAATTTTTTGGACTCATTCCAAATAAAGCGAAATGAATACGACAATGGAAAAACTGACTCCGATTGTCCATAGAGAAAACCTCATAGCGCTATTTTATGCTCGAGATTATCTATTAAACGCACATAAGAACGAAAAGCTCGTTATCACCGACTACACCCTTCAGACGGGTAAACAGCGCCAGCAAGGCTCGGTGTTCATGGGCATGTTGGTTTCAGTGGCAATTGTCGCGGTGATGCTGATGGAAACTGGCACGCTCTGGTCAAGTGTGCTGCAACGCGAACGCGAACTGGAACTTTTGGCCCGCGGCGGTGAAATACGCCAGGCCATCGGCCTGTATTACGAACATGGCAAATCCTTCCCCAAAACCCTCGATGACCTGGTGCTGGATCGCCGCATGCCGACCACCAAACGCTACTTGCGCCGGGTCTATGAGGACCCCCTGTCGGGTACCACCGAATGGGGGCTGATCAAGGGCCCGGGCAACAGCATCATGGGCGTCTTCAGCACCGCCAAGGGAACACCTTTCAAGCAAAACAACTTCTCCAAAAAGAATCAGAGCTTCACGGGACAAGGCAGTTATCAAGGGTGGATGTTTCTGTACGTCCCTGGACAGAGTAACCCTCCAATAACCTTCACGCCCAATGGAGTTGAATCGACCGGATGAAGTTAACAGCGACAAATCACCCTGATTGTTCCATGCAGTTCGGAACACGCATATCTGAATTGAAGGTGGACACCCACATGAAGAACCTACAGCGAAACAAGCGTTCCTTGCTGCGTTGGATGATGGCGGCAGTGTTATTAGTACCCACACTCGTCTGGGCCCATGGCGCAGTGGATATTCCTGTTTCACGACAGGTGCATTGCTATACGCTCCCGGGTTTCTGGGGAGGTACCAATGACCCGGCCTGCAAAGCTGTACACGAGGTGAGCGGATCATATCCGGGGCAACAATGGAACGAAGTGGCCAAACTGGTCAAAGACTACAAAAATGACACTGCGGTCATGGAGGCGATACCGGATGGACAACTCTGCTCTGCCGCCGACCCACTCAAAAACGGACTTAACCTACCCTTGGCCTCCTGGTACAAAACATCTATCACACCCAAGAATGGCATCATGGAAGTACGGATTATCGGTACCGCCCCCCATGTCGAAAGCTTCGTGAAAATTTACCTCAGTAAACCCGGCTATAACGCTGCGACGACGAAGCTGAAGTGGAGCGACCTGGAATTAATCCATGAAGAAACGATGAAGGTGGCCCGCACTGACTGGGGCAGTCAGCCGCCGAAAATTGCAGGGGCCACGGGTTTCTTCAAGTTCAACGTAGCCATTCCCCCAGGCCGTTCGGGTGATGCCGTGCTCTATACCCGGTGGCAGCGTGAGGATCCGGCAGGCGAAGGCTTTTACAACTGCAGCGACATCAACATTGCCGGTGCCGGGACACCTGATCCGCTACATGATCTGGGTCCATTTATTTCCGGTATGGATGACCTCAAAGTAGGGTACGCCGTGCATTTCCGCATCTTGGGCGGTCCGCCGGCGTTCAAGGAAGTCGTCGATATCACGCAAAAGATCGACCAAAGCAACTTGAACCCTAACGTCTGGGGGCGTCAGGTAGCTGAACAAGTGCCGGCGAATATCGCCAGGATTGGTGAAAAAAACGGCAATAACGTGGTGTTCAACTCCACCAACGCTGCCGCCAACTCTGTCTACGCAACCAATGAGGCTTACACCAAGGCCATGTCCATCCTCCCCGGTGATGGTGAGACGCCTATCAACCCAACAGCCCCGGTAGCAAGGATTACCGGCCCAAGCACTTTGGTGTCAGGACAGACTTATACCTTTTCTGGCCAGTCCTCAATCGGGTACAACGGTAGGTTGCTCTTTAGTTGGGTCCCCGCTGGGACGACCGAAGTACTGAATGGCGACACAGTGACGTTCAAAGCCTTCTCCTCCACAGAACCGGGAAATCACGCTGTAGGGTTAATCGTGCGCGATACTCAAAATGGGAAACCCAGCAAGCCCGTCGAGTTCCCCGTGAGGATCAATCCGGCCAACGGCGACACTTATCCCCCTTATGTAGAGAACAAAACACCTCCATACGCCCCTAATGAGAAGGTTTCGAACAAAGGTGCAAACTATCAGTGCAAACCCGGTGGTG
Source organism: Pseudomonas sp. A-R-19 (assembly GCF_019956575.1). Taxonomy (NCBI): domain Bacteria; kingdom Pseudomonadati; phylum Pseudomonadota; class Gammaproteobacteria; order Pseudomonadales; family Pseudomonadaceae; genus Pseudomonas; species Pseudomonas sp. A-R-19. Next base: position 154,015 of record NZ_JAHBDR010000038.1, on the reverse strand, counting down.
AGAGTGGGTGGTGTTCGCAAGCCCCGAGCTTTTACGCGCCTGGAACGGGTAGTCACTGGAAAGATGCCTGGATCGAAATAGATTAACTACATTCCGATTGATTTCCACCTATTAAGCGCCGCGCTTTGCAGTGCGGCGCTTTTAATAAACGAAAACATACTTCAAATTAATGACATAACTCTGGTTCGACCTTAAACGACAATCCGATTCACCCAGAAGTACAGTGACGCAGTTCTACCGGCTGTGCCTGTGTAATTACGGGCCGGAAAAACCCTATACAACCGCCGTGCCTTGGCACTCCCAACAGGGTATTTCAATGCGCTCTCTATCGATACCTTCTATTGCCTCACGCGCACAACAGGGCTTCACCTTATTAGAACTACTGGTTGTTCTACTAATTATCGCCCTGCTCGCCGGCTACGTCGGACCGAAGATGTTCGATCGACTTGAATTGGCCAAGGTGCAATCCGCCAAAGGCCAGATGAAGTCCCTGGGCGATACCTTGAATCAGTACCGCCTGGACAATAGTCATTACCCCAGCGAAGCCCTGGGCTTGAAAGCGCTGATCGAACGCCCTGCATCCGAGCCCAATTGGCATGGCCCTTATCTGCCGAAAGGCGCACCACCCGATCCATGGAACAATCCCTACCTGTACAAAAACCCTGGAGCAGCCCACGAGATCGAGATTATCTCCCTGGGCCGCGATGGCCAGGCTGGCGGCGAAGGGACGAGTGCTGACATCGTGTTTGGTCAATGAACATGCACCGTTTCGTCCTCGCACTGGGCGCCATGTTTTTGATCAACGGCGCGCACGCCAATTGTTGGCAACTGGCGGGCAGCCGATACCACATAGACCCATTGCTGCTCTACGCCATCGCCAGAGTTGAGTCGGGCTTGAACCCGATCGCCCGCAACCTCAACAGCGACGGCAGCCATGACATCGGCTTGATGCAAATCAACAGCCGCCATCTGCCAGCACTGGCGCAATTCGGCATCACCGAACAACACCTGCTGACCCAACCCTGCACCAGCGTGATCGTCGGAGCATGGGTGCTCGCCGGGTTCATCCGCGAGAAAGGTTACGGCTGGCAAGCCGTCGGTGCCTATAACGCCGGTACGCGCCCCGGACGTGATGCCCGTCGTTCGCGCTACGCCGCCGCCGTCTGGCGTTATTACGGTGAACTGCAGCAGCGCAGGCAACAACTGGCCGGGCCAACACCATGATCGACTTCGAGGCACGCATCATCCGCGATGGCCATTTGCAGACCCTGCGCATCCAGGCGCCGGACCTTGCCCAGGCACGCCGGCAGTTGGAGGACGACGGTACGCAGATCATCTCTGTGCAAGCGCGTCGCCAACTGAAGCTGCCCAGCCGTCGCACAAAATTTGCCCTGGGCCTGTTCATTCAGGAACTGGTGGTATTGCTCGATGCCGGCCTGGTGCTGGTGGAAGCGGTGGAAACCTTGCGCGACAAAGCGGCACCCGGCGTCAATCGGCAGATCATGAGTGAGCTGCTGGAATCGATGTACCAGGGCAACGCGCTGTCCCGGGCAATGCAGTTCAAGCCGCAGACGTTTCCTTCGCTGTTGATTGCCACCGTGGCGTCCTCGGAGCACAGCGGCCAGTTGTCCGTCGCGCTGCGGCGTTATCACCATTTCGAGGCTCACCTGGAGACGGTGAAAAAACGCGTCAGCGGTGCACTGATGTATCCCTTGGTGGTACTGAGTGTCGGCGCGCTGATCCTGCTGTTCCTGTTGTTTTTTGTGATCCCGCGATTTGCCTCGGTGTTCGATGCGGTAGCCGATCTGCCGGCCACCGCCCGGTTCATGGTGTGGTGGGGAGCACTGGTGCAAACGCGTGGTGTGGAGCTGATGCTCGGCACCCTGGTGGCTGTCGCCAGCCTGGTGCTGCTGTTGCGCAGCGACGCCTTCAAGCAGCGGGCCAGCGCACTGTTCTGGAAAATCCCGAGCCTGGGTGCCCAGCGCACGCTGTTTATCCTCGCCCGCTTTTACCGCACCGCCGGAATGCTGCTGATGGGCGGGATGCCGGTGGTCACGGCGATCGCGTTGTCCGGCGCGCTGCTGCCCGGTGAACGCCAGGGCGCACTGCGCCAGGCCATGACCGACATCCAGGCTGGCCAGCCGCTGTCGACATCCCTGGCACGCCACCAACTGACCACCGCTGTCGCTGAACGCCTGTTGCGGGTGGGCGAGCAAAGCGGTGAATTGGCGGCGATGTGTGAACGCATTGCGCAATTTCATGATGAGGCGCTCGAACGGGCCATCGAATTGTTCAGCAAGGTCTTCGAACCCCTACTGATGCTGGTGGTCGGCGGCTTGATCGGGCTGATCGTGTTCATGTTGTACATGCCGATTTTCGAGTTGGCGGGCTCCATCCAGGGGTAATGCGATGAGTGATCAAACCCGACAATGGCAAATCCTCGCCGACCGGCAAGGGCTGTCGATGGCCAATTATTTGCTGGAGGAGCTGAACAACACGCCCGATCAATTGCAGGCAATTGCCAGACAACTCGGTTTGAAGGCCATCGACCCGCGGGAACTCGACAATCACTGGCGTTTCGACCTGCTGCCCCTGCCCCAGGCGCTGATCCATCAGGTGCTGGTGGTGGACAATCAAGGTGAGCCCTGCCTGGTGTTGGGGGATCCGTTTTCACTGGCCAGTCGTCGCTGGATCCAGTCTTCCAGAACCTTGCAATCACTGCCTCTGGGCATGAGTTTGGCGGGCGCGGTGAAACAGCAGTTGACCCTGGCCGAAGCCAGCCAACGGGTCATGCAACCCTTCGGCGAGGACGACGAAAATGCTCGAGTAATGCAGGCAGCCCAGGAGATCTCACTGAGCAGTATTGCCCGCGACGACAACCCGGTGGTGCGCCTGGTCAACTCAATGTTATTCGATGCCCTGCAAAGCCGCGCGAGCGATATTCACGTCGAATCCACGCCCCAGGGCCTGGAGATCAAGTACCGCATCGACGGTGTGCTGCAAAAAATGGGGCAGGCAGCCGGGCTGGATATGGCAGAGCAGTCGCTGTCGCGGATCAAGGTCTTGTCGGAGCTGGACATAGGCGAACGACGGGTGCCTCAGGACGGTCGTTTCAAGGCCAGGATTCAGGCTCGCGAAGTGGATTTTCGGGTGTCGATCATGCCCAGTATCCACGGCGAAGATGCCGTGCTGCGTATCCTCGACAAGTCGCAACGGGGCGAAGCACTGAGCCTCGATTCCCTGGGACTGGCTGCCGACACCATCGCGCGTATTCGTGTCCTGGCCAGTGAGCCCTACGGCATGTTGCTGGTGACGGGGCCAACCGGTAGCGGCAAATCCACCACCTTGTATGCCGCCTTGTCGGAGACCAATACTGGCGAAAAGAAAATCATCACCATCGAAGACCCGGTGGAATACGAGTTACCAGGGGTCTTGCAAATTCCGGTCAACGACAAAAAGGGGCTGACCTTCGCCCGTGGCCTGCGCTCGATCCTGCGTCATGACCCAGACACGATTCTGGTGGGGGAAATCCGCGACGGCGAGACTGCCGGCATAGCCGTACAGGCAGCGCTGACCGGGCACCTGGTGATGTCCTCGGTGCATGCCAACAGCGCCTTCAGCGTGTTGGAGCGCTTCATCTACATGGACGTGGAGCCGGCCAGTTTTGTCGAGGCGCTGAACGGTGTGGTTGCCCAACGACTGGTACGGCGCATCTGCGAGGAGTGCGCCGTGGATATCGAGCCCGATGCTGAACTGACGCGACTGGCGAAGCTGTCGCCATTGCACTTGAAGGACGGTCGTTACCGGGTCGGCAAGGGTTGTGAGGCCTGTCGTCACACCGGCTATCGCGGGCGATTGGCACTGGCCGAGGTGTTGACCGTCACCGACAGCATCAAGGAAGGATTGCTGCAACGCAGTTCGGCGTCTGCCCTGCGGGAGTTGGCGCAGCAGGCTGGCCACCTGTTTATCCGCGATATCGCACTGGCCAGCGCTGCCGCCGGACACACCACACTCAAGGAGATTCACCGTGTCATCTCTCTGTATTGAGCACGTGGTGTTGCTGCAAAGCACGGGCGCCAGCTGGGCCGCCCGCCCCCGCTGGAAAACCGCAACGACCTGGCGCAGTCACCAGGACGGCGAGCCCATGGGTGCTTGCGCCGCCCTGCTGGAACGGGCGCCAAGAGGGCGTTTGCGCTATCTGGACCGGGTCACATTACTGTTGGGCTTTCCCCATGTGCACTACTGGACGCTGCCCTGGCAAGCAGGCCTGTATAGCCAGGCCGATTGGCAAGGTTACGCCCGGGCGAGCTTGAGCCAGCAGACCGGCATTGACCCGACCCTCTGGCAGGTACAGGTCGCACCGCCAGGCTTCGGTCAAAGCTGCCTTGCGGTGGCTACTCCCCTGGATCTGCTGGAAGACTTGCGCATCCTGTTCAAGCTCAAGGCCCTGCCGTTTAGTGCCTGTGTACCCTTGCTGACAGCAACCCTGCAGCATTACGGCAAGCAGTTGCGTGGTGACTGTGTGTTGGCGGTGCCTGAAACCAGCGCCCTCGGTTGCGTCTACCTGCAGCAAGGGAAAGTCAGCCAGGTCTGCTTGATACACACCGCTCCCGACAGTCTCCTGAGTAACAACCTGTTCACCGCCAACCTGTTGGTTGAACAACACCCGCCAACCACCTTTGTCGCCACCCCTCGCCCCGTGGAGCCGCCCGAACACTGGCTGGGACCACCCCACCCCTGGTTGATGGAGCCGGCACCATGAACCTCGCGCTGCGCAACCGCTGGCAACGCCTGCGGGCCCCGCGCTTGCCGACGATCGATTTTCTGCACCCCGGTGCCACCCGCCGCCCCCTTGTGGCGTTGCTATGGCTGATCGCCCTGATGGTGTTGCTCACCACATCGCAGCACTGGCAGCAGATGCAGCATCAACAGCGACAGACCGACGAACTGGAGCAGCAATTCATCCAACTGGCCCGGCAACAGGAACAACTGATTCAGGCTGCCATCCACCTTTCGCCCCAGCAAAAGCAACAGTTGGTGATCTTCGCCAGGCAAGCGGTCACCCCGTTCCCCCTGCTCGATGCCGTGGGGCAAGCGTGGTCCCACGATGTGGCGCTGACACGCCTGGAGGTCAACACCCAGACCCAAATACTGAACCTTGACCTGGAAGCTCGGGTTCTGGGCGACGCGTTTCGCTTTGTCGAGCGACTCAAGACCCTGAAAGGCATTCAAGTAAACCTGCAACAAAGCAGCCGTAAAACCAACGATCCAGCCCTCCCGGTGCTGGTCAAGCTTACCCTTGACGGCGGATAAGCCATGATCAAGCGCTTGACGCGTCGCCTGCCCTCCCTCGTTCAATGGCTACCACGCCTGCAGTGGCAACTGGCGCATTGGCAGCAAATCCTCGGCTTCTGGGGCCTGCTCGCCCTCGGGGTCATTACCTGCACGTTGTTGATTAAATGGACACTGATTGTCCCGTCCCTTGAACAGGACGCCTTGCGTCGCCAGGAACTGCAGGCAGCCATCGCCGAACGCCCTCAAGATGTACAGGTCACCGAGCCGGCAGTGGTAGAAAAATTACCCAGTGCCCAGGCCTTCGCGACTCGCCTGGAAAAGATCCTGACGCTGATTCAGCAACAGGGATTCAACATCGACCAGACCACCCTGTCCTACTCAACGCCCGGCGATGACGGACTGCAACGGCTGGACATCGACATCCCCCTGGCTGGCACTTATCCAGCATTGCGTCAGGCCTTGGCCATCGTGGTGCAAGAACCGGCGGTGCGTATCGAAAACCTCACTCTGGAGCGCAAGGAGATCGACATTGCGCAGCTGACCATCAACCTCAAGTTGAGCGTATTGGGGGTGGTTGATTGAAAGTGCCACTCTATCTGCGGATCTTGCTGCTGCTCACCCTGTGCGGTTGCGGCTGGTTGTTCTGGCAGGATCAGGCCGGCAGCCCCAACACGCCAACATCCCCCGCAGCAGTGTCCGAAGTATCCACCCCGACGCCACCTGAGCCGACGCAAACGGTGGTTGCTGAAACCGGCCCCCTGGTGGATGTATTCCCGACTCAGACCTGGAAGCCACCACCTCCTCCCCCGGTGGTCAGCAACCCGACACCGACACCGCCGCCCCTGCCGTTTGTTGTCAGTGCGCAATGGCGCTATCAAAACCAGGCCAAGATCGTCGTGCTCAGAGGTAACGGCAACCAATACACCTTGTGCAACCGATGCACCGTACCGGGCCGGATTCGGCCTGGCGGCATGCTCGACAAAGACTACCGGCTGGACAAATTGACCGACACCAGCGTGGTGCTGACGTACTTACCGATGAAGCACGTCAGCACTTTACATCTGGGTACCCAACCGTGACGGAAAAAGAGAGTGCCCATGTCAACGCGCACACTAGTTCACTGCTGCCTTGGATTGTTCCTGCTGACCGGTTGCCAGACGCAGCGCGCCATCGAGCAAAGCGATGAACTGCGCCAGCAAGGTCAAATCGTGGATTCGGTAGAACTGCTGCAAGCCGAAGCCAGGGAAAACCCCGACGATGTACGACTGCGCACCGCCAACTTCAGCAAACTGGAAATATTGGTCGCCCAATACAGCCGCGAGGCCAGCGCCGCGTTGCTGCGTGGTGATGACGCCGCGGCCATCGCCGCCATGCAAACCATCCTCAAGTACGACCCTGGCAACCTCGGCGCCCGCCAGGAAATCCAGAGCATCCAGATGATGCAGCAGCTACGCCCGCAATTGGCTCGGGCTTTCGCGATGAAAGGCAGCAATCCGGTAGAAGCTCTGAATCTGGTGCGCCAGATCATCGCGCAGAAACCCAACTATCGCGCAGCCCTTGAGCTGCGCAATGCCCTGACCCGCGAACTGGTGAGCGCCGATTACCTGAGCCCCGACCTCAGTGACGCCATGCGCAAACCCGTGAGTCTGGAGTTCAGCTCCCAGAGCCTGACGGCCATCTTCGAGACCATCGCCCGCGTGTCAGGCGTCAACTTCGTCATCGACAAGGACGTGAACCCCAATGCCGCCGCCAGCATGACCGCCACCAGAACCACCGCTGAAGATGCACTCAACCTGCTGCTGGCAACCCAGCAACTGCAGAAGAAAATCCTCAACGCCAACACCATCCTGGTGTACCCCTCACGGCCGGAAAAAGATCGCGAATACCGTGAACTGGCGGTGCGTACCTTCTACCTGAGCCACAGCGACCCGAAGTTGATCGCCGCCGAAATCAAGCAGTTGCTCAAGCCCAAGGAAGTGCTGGTGGATGAGCGCCTCAACGCAGTGATTGTGCGCGATGGTCTCGACACCTTGAGCGCCGTGGAAAAACTAGTGGAAGCCATCGACATCGCCCAGTCGGAAGTGACCATTGATATTCAGGTGCTCGAGGTCAGCCTGGCGGACGAACAGAACCTGGGGATCGCCTACCCCGAAAGCATCGGCCTTTCGGTGGGCAACTTCACCAACCTGCCCGAGGGGCTCGCCGGCACCCCTATCAGCGCATTGCGGGGGATCAATGGCGATAACATTTTGCTCGACACCGGGAGTACTTCAGCACGGATCAACCTGCTACAACGCAGCGGCAACACCGTGACCCTGGCCAACCCAAGGGTTCGTGTGAAAAACCGCGAGCAGGCTCAGGTCAATATCGGCGACAAGATTCCAGTGATCACCACCACGACCGCCAACCAGATCAGCACTTCTTCAGTGAGCTACCAGGACGTGGGCCTGAAAATCGAAGTGCAGCCCAACATCAGCCTGGCCGACGAAATCAGCCTCGATCTGTTTGTGGAAATGAGCCACATCACCAAACGCATCCCTGGCTCGGAAAATGTTCCGGCTACCTTTGAGCTGGGATCCCGTTCCACCAAAACCATGCTGACAGCACGCAACAATGAAACCCAAGTGGTCTCAGGACTCATCCGCACGGCAGATATTGATGAAGGGTCAGGCTTGCCATGGCTGAGCAATATCCCGTGGCTGGGCAAAACCTTGTTCGGTACCAATCTGGGCACCCAGCAGAGGACAGAAATCATCCTGCTGCTCACCCCCCGGATCGAGCGCAATCTGGATCTGCCGATCTCTCAGGTCAGCACCTTCCACAGCGGTACCGAGGCGCGCAGTTCCACCGAAGGGATGATCCTGCGTGACACCAGCAATAGCGTCACTCTCAAATCCAGCGGCGCTCCGAGTACCCTGGGTGCACCGCTGCTACCGCCGATGCAGCAACCGGACGCCAGCTGGCAGCCGTTGCCGCCGCCGGTGCAACAGCAAACGGTAGCGCCGACCGTACCGCCACCCGTACAGCCGGCACCCATTCCCGCAGCCCTTGGTCCATAATCACCCTGGATCGAACGCACGAGCGGGCTTGCTCGCCACCACTTCAGCGAACCACGCCCTCTTCAATCAGCAATTTGAGGATTGCCTCAGCCCCAGCTTGCGCCGTCACGCCTTTAAGCACCTGCCCGCCGCCGCCACTGGCCTTGGCCGTTGCGGCTTTCATACGATCGGCGCCACTTTTAGCCTTGATCACTTTCAAGCGCTTTGGCCGTGGCTTGGCCGGTTGCAGGGTGGCGACCGCCAGCAGTTCATCGTCGACGATTTCCACGTCCCGGGCCTGCAACACCCCGCGTCGGGCCGGGCCATAGGCGCTCTGGCGCGGCTTTGGCGCTGCGTTATCCACAGTCGCCAGGAACGGCAGACGCACCTTCAACCGACGACGCTGACCACGGGGCAAGGCTTGCAGCACCAGCGCCGAACCGCCATCGATCGACTCGACCTGCGCCAGCCCCACCACCAGCGGCCAGCCGAGGCTTTCGGCCAGCAGGAAGGGCAACATGCCGGAACCTTCACCGGTTTCTGCCTGGCTGCCGGTCAACACCACCTGAGCACCGGCATCGCGCAGATATTCGGTCAATGCCGGCAGTGCATCGGCACCCTCGGGTTGCTCAAGCACATGCAACTGTTCCAGGCCCATGCCCAGATAAGCGCGCAGCGCAGGCTCGGTGATGTCGCCGGCATGCAGCACTTGCAAGTTATCCCCAGCCAGTTGCAGACCCAGTTCCACCGCCCGTGCATCCTGTTCCGCGCGACGCGGCCGACCGGAGGTCGGGTGGGCGCCGATGGACACCAGGCTGATGATTTTCGTGCTCATAACCCTTTCCTTCCCTTAAGCCGCATCGCGCTTGGCGTCGTTGCGGTAAGCCTCTACCGCCTCGATCAAGGCTTGAAGAATCTCCGCGCTCTCGCCGATCACCGAGAGGTCTGCGCGCTTGATCATGTCGCAGCCAGGGTCAAGGTTGATCGCCACCACCTTGTCGCAGGCACCGATGCCTTGCAGGTGCTGGATCGCCCCGGAAATCCCTACTGCCACATAAACCCGTGCGGTAACCCAGGTGCCGGACGCGCCGACCTGACGGTCGCGGGCCATGAAGCCGTCGTCCACCGCCACCCGCGATGCGCCTTCGGTCGCGCCGAGGGCTTCGGCGGTCCTGTGGAAAAGTCCCCAGTCCTTGACCCCGTTGCCGCCGGAGAAAATGAACTCGGCTTCGGCCATGGGGATCGCCGCCGGATCGACTGCCACCGCACCCAGGTCTTCGATCCGCGACAGGCTGCGCGCCACGGTTGTGGATAACTCCACCGGCAAGGCTTCGTGACGGGTTTCACTGACCGGTTCGGCGCACTCGGCCGCCGCCAGAATCAAGCGCGCAACCGGACGCGCGAGGTCTTGCAGACCGGCACCGGCGCGGCCGATGCACTCCTGGTCCTTGACCTGCCAGACCCGCGTCGCCGGGCGTTCGCCCAGCGCTGCGGCAAAGCGTCGGCCAAGTTCGCCACCGCCGCTGCGGCTGTCCGGCAGCAACCAGTGACGTGGGCTGAACTGGTTATCCACAGCCCTCAGGCCCTGGACCCGTTGTTCCGGTGCATAACCGTTGAATTCTTCACCTTCCAGCACCAGCAGGCGGTCGACGCCCGCCGTGGCAAAAGCGCTTTCCTTGTGTTCGCCGAAGACCACGGCCAGCACCGCGCCGTCATTGCCGGCCAGTTGATGGGCCAGGCCCAACAGGTCGCGGTCATGGCTGCTCAGGCGGCCACCGACCATGTCGGGTACCACGCAGATGTAGTGCGCCGGGGCAGGCACTTGATGCAGCGGCAATTGCACTTCAACAGCGGCGGTACGCTTGGTCGCCCCGCCCTGCTGCGCGCCACTGCGGTCGATTCGCTTGATCCCGTTGGGGCCGATAAAGCCAATGCCATGGGGATTCTTGCGGATGACACCGTTGGGGCCCATCCAGCTGTGTTGCGCCGGCTGCATGGCCGCATGCAGCGGGTGCAGACGGTTGCGGGCGATCCATTCAGCCCGCGGGTCGCGGCGAATAATGTCGCTCATCAGTGCACCTCCGCAGGTTCACGTTGGGCCGGTGCAGCTGGCTTGCTTGGCGCTGAGTCTTCCAGCAACGCATCGGCCACCAGTTCGGCAATGTCCTTGATCAACGGCCGGGGTTCGACCACGCCTTCGAGCATGGCGGTGCATTGTGGACAACCCACCGCCACCAGTTCGGCGCCGGTTTCACGGATGTCTTCCATGCGCATGTCGGGAATCCGCTGCTTGCCCGGAATGTCGGTGATTGGCGCGCCGCCACCGCCGCCGCAGCAGCGCGAACGGAAACCGGAACGTTGCATCTCTTTCACTTCGATCCCGAGGGCGCGCAGGACCTGGCGCGGCGCCTCGTACTCGCCGTTGTAGCGGCCGAGGTAGCACGGATCGTGATAGGTCACGCTGTCGCCTTTGTGCTGGCCAAGATTGAGCGCGCCAGCATCGATGATTTCCGCCATGTAGGTGCTGTGGTGCTGCACCAGGTAGTTGCCATCGAAGGCGCCGTACTCGTTTTTCAGCACGTGGAAGCTGTGCGGATCGCAGGTGACGATACGGTTGAAGCTGTATTTGGCCAGGGTCTGGATGTTGCGCTTGGCCAACAGTTGGAAAGTCGCCTCATCGCCCAGGCGCCGCGCCACGTCACCGCTGTCGCGCTCTTCGAGGCCGAGCACGGCGAAGTCTATTTTCGCCGCTTTCAGCACTTTGACGAAGGCGCGCAGGGTACGCTGGTTGCGCATGTCGAAGGCACCGTCGCCAACCCAGAACAGCACGTCGGTGGATTTCTTTTCGCTGAGCAGGTTGAGGTTCAGGTCCGCCGCCCAGTTCATCCGCCCGCCCGGCGCGAAGCCGCCCGGGTTGTCGGTGGCGATCAGGTTTTCCAGGACCTCGGCGCCCTTGTTCGGGGTCGCACCTTTTTCCAGGGTCAGATGACGGCGCATGTCGACGATGGCATCGACGTGCTCGATCATCATCGGGCATTCCTCGACGCAGGCGCGGCAGGTGGTGCACGACCACAGGGTCTCGGCGTCTACCAGGCCGTTGACGATCGGTTGATGCGGATTACCGGCGTGTTCACCGATGGCCTTGCCCGGATACGGGCTGCCGGCGAATTTCGCATCGGTGCCACCGGCCAGGCCGACGACCATGTCCTGAATCAGTTTTTTCGGGTTCAGCGGCTGGCCGGCAGCAAACGCCGGGCACGCCGCTTCACATTTACCGCACTGCACGCAGGCGTCGAAGCCGAGCAACTGGTTCCAGGTGAAATCCTTGGGTTTTTCCACGCCCAGTGGCGCGGTCGGATCGTTCAAGTCCAGCGGCTTGAGGCCCGTGGAACGACCGCCACCGAAGCGTTCGGCGCGACGGTGCCAGGCCAGGTGCAGCGCACCGGCGAAGGCGTGTTTCATCGGCCCGCCCCAGGTCATGCCGAAGAACAGTTCCGACACGCCCCACAACACGCCGACTCCGAGAATCACTGCCAACAGCCAGCCACCGAAGTTTTCCGGGAGGATGCCGGCCACCGGCAAGGTCACCAGGAAGAACGAGGCCGAGAACGCCAGCAGGCTTTTCGGCAGGCGCATCCACGGGCCTTTCGACAGGCGCGCCGGCGGGTTGCGCCGACGCAGGTAAACGAAGATCGCGCCGACGAACATCACCGCCGTCATCAGCAGCAGCGCATAGCCGAGGAAGCGGTTATGCAGGCCGAAACCGTGCACCAGAATCGCCAGCACGATGGACGCCACCGCACCGCCGGCCGTGGCCACGTGGGTGTTGGCAATGTATTTGTCTCGCGCCACCACATGGTGCAAGTCGACCATGTAACGCTTGGGCATGGCGAACAGGCCGCCGATCAGGTCGACTTTCGAAGCCCGGCCCCGGCGCCACATGGCCACCCGCCGCAACGCACCCAGGACACCAAGGCCCAAGGCGGCGAACAACAGGATTGGAAGAAGGGTGTTCAACATGGTGAAGCTCCCACAAACCACGGAGTCATGCATCGGTCTTGTAGGAGCCGGCTTGCTGGCGATTCAGACGACGCGGTGATTCAGGCAGACCGCGTTATCGTTCATCGCCAGCAAGCCGGCGCCTACAGGTGGCAGGCTTAGAAGTCCTTGCACAACCGCAGCGCGTCATAGATCGCCGCATGCACGTTCCGCTGGGCCACGCAGTCGCCGATGCGGAACAACAAGTAGCCGTCGCCGCTCTGCTCCAGGCAAGGCTGCGGCTTGATCGCGAACAAGGCTTCGACGTCGATCTGGCCCTTGTTGCGCGAGCCTTCCTTCATCGCGTAGTAGATCTCCTCGTCCGGACGCACGCCGTTCTCGATCACCACCTGGTCCACCACCCGTTCCTCTTTGGCGCCGGTGTATTCGTTTTCCAGCACCGCCACCAGCTTGTCGCCTTCGCGGTAGACCTTCTCCAGCATCATGTCGCCGGTCATGATCACTTCTTTCGGGTACATGCTGCGGTAGTAAGTCGGGAACGACGTACCACCGATGGCCACGCCCGGCTTGATGTCGTCGGTGACGATCTCGACCTGGCTGCCCTTGTCCGCAATGAAGTCGGCAGTCGACATGCCGGTGAACTCGCAAATGGTGTCGTAGACCAGCACGTTCTTGCCAGGCGCCACCTTGCCGTCGAGCACATCCCAGCTGCTGACCACCAGGCCTTCAGCCGCGCCCCAGTGTTCGTTCTGTTCGATGAACGGATGACCGCCGACGGCCAGCACTACCACGTCCGGACGCAGGTCCATGATGGTCGGCGCATCCGCCGCGGTACCCAGGCGCAGGTCGACTTTCAACCGAGCCAGCTCCAGCTGATACCAACGGGTGATACCGGCGATCTGGTCCCGTTGCGGTGCTTTCGAAGCGGTGGTGATTTGCCCGCCGATGAATTCTTTTTTCTCGAACAGGGTCACGTCGTGGCCACGTTCGGCGGCAACGCGAGCGGCTTCCATCCCCGCAGGACCGGCACCAACGACCACCACCTTGCGTTTCACGCCGGTGGTTTTTTCGATGATGTGCGGCACGCCCATGTACTCACGGGACGTCGCGGCGTTCTGGATGCACAGCACATCCAGGCCCTGATACTGACGGTCGATGCAGTAGTTGGCACCAACGCATTGCTTGATCTGGTCGATCTGGCCCATCTTGATCTTGGCGATCAGGTGCGGGTCGGCGATGTGCGCGCGGGTCATGCCGACCATGTCGACGTAACCGCCTTCCAGAATGCGCGTGGCCTGGTTCGGGTCCTTGATGTTCTGCGCGTGCAGCACGGGAACCTTGACCACTTCCTTGATGCCGGCAGCCAGATGCAGGAACGGCTCCGGTGGATAACTCATGTTCGGAATCACGTTGGCCAGGGTGTTGTGGGTGTCGCAACCCGAGCCCACGACGCCGATGAAATCGAGCATGCCGGTGTCGTCGTAATACTTGGCGATCTGCTTCATGTCTTCATGGGACAGGCCGTCGGGGTGGAACTCGTCACCGCAGATGCGCATGCCCACGCAGAAGTCGTCACCGACCTCGGCGCGCACGGCTTTCAACACTTCCAGACCGAATTTCATGCGGCCTTCGAAGGTGCCGCCCCATTCGTCGGTACGCTTGTTGACCCGTGGGCTCCAGAACTGGTCGATCATATGCTGGTGCACGGCCGACAGCTCGACACCGTCCAGGCCACCGGCCTTGGCGCGGCGTGCCGCTTGCGCGTAGTTACCGATCACCCGCCAGATCTCTTCCGGCTCGATAGTCTTGCAGGTGGCACGGTGCACCGGCTCACGCACACCCGATGGCGACATCAGGGTCGGCCAGTTGAAGCCGTCCCAACGCGAGCGACGGCCCATGTGGGTAATCTGGATCATGATCTTGGCGCCGTGCTTGTGCATGGCGTCGGCCAGATTCTGGAAGTGCGGAATGATGCGGTCGGTGGACAGGTTGACCGAACTCCACCACTCCTGCGGGCTGTCGATGGCGACCACCGACGAGCCGCCGCAAATCGCCAGGCCGATCCCGCCCTTGGCTTTCTCTTCGTAATACTTGACGTACCGGTCGGTGGTCATGCCACCGTCAGTCGCGTAGACCTCGGCGTGCGCGGTGCTGAGCACGCGGTTGCGGATGGTCAGTTTGCCGATCTGGATCGGCTGGAACATTGCTTCGAAAGCCATGGCGGGTTCCTCGACTTACAACGGCTTGACGGTGAACAAGCCGTCTTCGTGGCCCTCTTCGGAGCCACCGTAGACTTGCTCGGCCACAGTGCGGATCTTGCTGCCGCGAGCGGCGAGGATCTGGTCCATTGCACCGGCAAACCAGCCGGTGAACATGTAGTCGACCTTGCGCCCGACCTTGCCGTACACGTAGACGAACGCCGAGTGTTCGAGCTTGACGCTGGCGGTGCCTTTGTCGAGGTCGATGTCCTGGATCTTGAACAGGCCCCAGCCGCGTTGCGACAGACGCTTCATGTAGTGTTCGAACACCGCCACCCCTTCCAGTCCGTGGCATTCGGCTTCTTTTTCACACCAGTGCCAGGCGGACTTGTAGCCGGCCTTATAGAGGATTTCGGCATAAGCTTCAGCGCCCAGCACTTCCTCGATGCCCATGTGGTTGTTGACGAAGAAATGGCGCGGCACATACAGCATCGGCAGGGCGTCGGAGGTCCAGACACCGGTTTCGCTGTCGACTTCGATTGGCAATTGCGGGGCGATCTTGGCCATGGAAACTTAACTCCAGAAAATTCGTTGTGTTGCCCGCTGCACGGACGGCAGCGGGAAAGGATTCAGAAGTGCGGCGGCTTATTCGCCCCAGACGTCTTTCAGCACGTTCACCCAGTTCTCGCCCATGATCTTGCGCACGACGCGCTCGGAATGGCCGCGCTTGAGCAAGGTTTCGGTCAGGTTCGGGAACTCGCCGACGGTGCGGATGCCCAGCGGGTTGATGATCTTGCCGAAGCTGGTCAGGCGGCGGGCGTAGCCCTTGTCGTGGGTCAGGTATTCGAAGAAGTCCTGGCCATGGCCCTGGGTGAAGTCGGTGCCGATGCCGATGGCGTCTTCGCCCACCAGGTTCATGGTGTATTCGATCGCTTCGGCGTAGTCGTCGATGGTCGAATCGATGCCCTTGGCCAGGAACGGCGCGAACATGGTCACACCGACAAAACCGCCGTGGTCGGCGATGAACTTCAGTTCTTCATCGGACTTGTTGCGCGGGTGCTCCTTGAGCCCCGACGGCAGGCAGTGGGAGTAGCAGACCGGCTTCTTCGACTCGAGGATGACTTCTTCGGAAGTCTTGGATCCGACGTGGGACAGGTCGCACATCACGCCGACGCGGTTCATCTCGGCGACGATTTCGCGACCGAAGCCCGACAGGCCGCCATCACGCTCGTAGCAACCGGTGCCCACCAGGTTCTGGGTGTTGTAGCACATCTGCACAATGCCAACGCCGAGCTGCTTGAAGACTTCGACATAGCCGATCTGGTCTTCAAAGGCGTGGGCATTCTGGAAGCCGAAAAGGATGCCGGTCTTGCCCTGCTCCTTGGCCTTGCGGATGTCGGCAGTGGTGCGGACCGGAATCACCAGGTCGCTGTTCTCGCGGATCAGCTTCTGGCTGGCGGCGATGTTGTTGACGGTGGCCTGGAAGCCCTCCCACACCGACACGGTGCAGTTGGCCGCGGTCAAACCGCCCTTGCGCATGTCTTCGAACAGTTCACGGTTCCACTTGGCAATAATCAGCCCGTCGATAACGATGCTGTCGGCGTGCAATTCGGCTGGGCTCATCAGGCTGTCCCCTTATTAGCGATTCATGCGCCGAATCGTCTGCCGGCGCTTTGGGGCCAGCATATGCCTGAGGGAGGGGGCAGCCGGGTGCAAAAACGACAGGGGGTTTGCCGAAAGCGTCAATCCGCGACAAAGGGTCGTCGCCAGGCACAATCACCGACCTGTTCAAGGCCCTCGGCTTGGGCCAGAATTCGGCGAATCACTGGATGCTTCACTGGACAAGAGCGGCGACGATAATGAAATCGATCATTCTGGCAATGGCACTGATTGCGACCGGCGTACACGCAGCGGAGGAGGCCGACGACAACCCCTGCGACAAAGTCGAAAACGACATCCAGACTCTCGAATGCTCGGCCTTCAGCAAAACCACCGCCGAAGACCTGCTCAAGGAAAACCTCCAGGGCCTGACCGAGCGCATGCAGTCGCAATACGGCAAAAACCCGTCGCAACTGGCTGACATCACCGCCAAGCTCAAGGCCGCCCAACAGCAGTGGCTGAAGACCCGCGACGCAGACTGCGCCGTCGAAGCCTTCCCGGCCACCAGTGGCAGCAAGGCGTTCACCATCGCGCAGAATGATTGTGTGGCGCGGATGAGCGATGAACGGTCGGAGTTTTTGGAGTCGATTGGGCAGGAATAGTCCTGAATATTCCGGTGAATGCCGGAACTGCATCCAGCTTTCAACAGCACTTTCCCTTGTTCCTACAACCCGCTATGACCTCGCCTACACGTATTGCTTGGAAGCCCTAATCTGTGGGCTTTTCAAGCAACATGCTGACAACTATTGTTGATTGGCCACCTGGAAAATATAAGTAAAGATTCGCAAGTCTTATAAAAGACTTATATTCTTCCATGAACAGCATTCACTGGACTCGAAAGGCCGTTAAGCAACTCCTGAAATTGCATTCCGCTCATCAGGGCCAGCTTCGTGATGCCATCACGGCGCTGGCAGGCATGCCCGAAGTAGGCAATGTCAAAGCACTGGTCGGTCATGACTACGCTTATCGGCTGCGTGTCGGTAACTATCGAGTCATGTTTGATTGGGATGGCGCGATCAAAGTGGTCAGTATTCAAGAGGTCAAAAAACGCGATGAACGCACCTACTGACATTCAAATCATCAACGACGCCGAAGGCAATCCAGCCTTCGTGGTCATTCCCTATGCGCAATATGTGGCGCAGAAGATTGATCCCGATCTGATTCCTCACGAAGTGGTCAGTCGTATCGTCGATGGCGCCACACCCATCCGCGCCTGGCGCGAACACTTGAACCTTACCCAGGATGAAGTGGCCAAACGCATGGGCATTACCCAACCGGCCTTCGCCCAACAGGAAACAGTCGCCAAGCCACGCAAAGCCACCCGCGAGAAGATCGCCGCGGCGTTTGGCATCACCGCGAGTCAACTTGAGCTGTAAGCTGCACGCTTCAGCCAGTAAAGGATCCAACATGAAAGTCTGCGGCATCGAAATCAAGGGCAGCGAAGCGATCATCGCCGTGGCCACGCTGGACGGTCAGGCGTTGAGCCATCTCACGCTCGCCACCAAGAAAATCGCCCTGGACGATGACGACGAAGCTGCCAACGTCAAAGTGTTCGCCGCTCAGGTCGCTTCGTTTGTCCGTGAGAATTCCATCGACCGCATCGCGATCAAGAAGCGCAGCAAGAAAGGCGAGTTCGCGGGCGGGCCGACGACGTTCAAGATCGAAGGGGTTTTCCAGTTGCTGGAGAATTGCGAGGTGACCTTGCTGTCGCCGCAGACAATCAATGCCCAGGCCAAGAAGCATAATTTCGAACTGCCGGGAACGCTGAACAAGTATCAGCATGAAGCGTTCAGGGCGGCGTGTTCGGCGCTGGTGAAGAAGTAAATCAGCTCGGCACCTGTTATTTCTGACAGTAGTCAATCTGGCAAAAACGGCGCATACGTTGACATCCTCCATCAGCGTTCAACGATCATATGGCCGCCAACCTGCACCGTTCCAGCCCAACCTTGATGGCACAGGACCCACGCCGCCATGTGATTCGCAGCGTGGCCTACCATCGCGCTCACTCCGACGAGCTTGTCGAAGCTCGCATTACCCGTCAGACATTCAATGCCAACGGGCACGAGGACGCCAACTGGGATCCTCGCTTGTGGTCTCGCAAATGCGGGCCGAACCTGAACATCGGCTATTCCCTTTCGGGTCACCCGCTGCGAAGCGAAAGTGTCGATGCCGGTTGGCGGGTAAGACTGATGGGCTGCGCGGGAGAGCTGTTATCTGAATGGGACAGTCGGCACACACTGCGCCAAATCGAACACGACAGCTTGCTGCGACCGATTGCCGTGATGGAGCAAGCTGACGGTGAACTGCCTTCGGTGATCGAACGGATGAACTTCGCCGAGAACAGCCTTGAGTTTGCTGTACATAACCAATGCGCAAAACTGATTCGCCACGATGACCCGGCCGGTTCGCGACAGATCAACGAGTACGGATTGGCGGGTGGCATATTGAGTGAATCACGACGCTTCCTGAATGATCTGCTGACACCGAATTGGCCGCAGGCCCTATCTGAGCGAGAGAAACTGCTGGAAACCGAAATAGCCACCACCTGCTGGCAATTCAACGCCACGGGTGAGGTAGCGAATCAACGAGATGCCCGGAACAATCAAACACTCATGGCCTACAACGTCGCGGGTGAACTCCAGCAGATTCAACTAAAACGCGAGAATCTGCCCGACAAGACACTCCTTAGCCAAGTAATCTATGGCGCGACAGGTCAGATAGAACAGGAAGTCGGAGGTAATGGCGTGCGGACCGTCCGGCGTTACGAAGCTCAGACTGATCGCCTGCTACGTCTCACCTCAAGCTTTGGTACTACCTGCTATCAGGATTACCACTATGACTATGACGCCGTCGGCAACATCACCCGGATCGAAGACACCGCGCAGCCTGTCCAGCACTTCAGAAACCGGCGTACGGAGCCTGTCAGCACTTATCGGTATGACACGCTGTATCAACTGATAGAAGCGACAGGTCGCGAATCCATACCGACAAACAATGGCCCTGGCTTGCCAGAGCTGCATACCCCGATGTTGGACCCAACACGGATGGGGCCTTACAAGCAGACATTCGTATATGACGCGGCAGGTAATTTGCGAACACTGGTGCATGAGGGAAGCAACGGCTACACGCGAGAATTGATCACTTCCCCCTTGAGTAATCGCAGCCTGTTGAAACCTGAATCTGGGGAGCCTGACTTCAATTCGGGCTTCGACCCCAATGGCAATCTACAGGTGCTCGCACCCGGTACCCAAACCCTGCAATGGGATACCCGAAACCAGTTGAGTGGAGTGGTGCTGGTCGACAGGGCAAACGAGGAGAATGATGACGAACGTTATCGTTATGACGCCCAAGGCCAAAGAGTGCGCAAGATTCGAATAAACAGGACCAAAACTGTCGTCAACACCAGCGAAACACGGTACTTACCGGGACTGGAACTTCATCACGACAATATGGGGGAAGAGCGGTACGTCATTAATATTGAAACGGGTAGCGGTTGCGTGCGTGTCTTGCAATGGACTCGGCAAACTCCCAAGTATATTCGCAACAATCAAATTCGCTATAGCTTAAGTAATCACTTGGGCTCCAGCATGCTTGAGCTGGACGATGAGGCGGGCGTGCTAAGTCAGGAAGGCTACTATGCTTTTGGTGGAACAGCCTGGTGGGCGGCGAGAAGTGAGAGTGAAGCAAAATACAAAACTATTCGTTACTCCATGAAAGAGCAGGATGCCACAGGCCTTTATTACTATGGTTTTCGATACTATGCCCCGTGGTTGATGCGCTGGTGCAACCCTGACCCTAGCGGGGACATAGATGGTCCCAATCGCTACTTATTTGTCAAAAATAATCCTATCATGCTGTATGACAACAGTGGAACCGAATCAAAAGTGACACTTACCCGCCATCAGTACTGGCTGGCAAAACTGGCCCCTTTGAGCATAGCATCAAGCAAGCTCGCAACACTATTTTTACCCCTTCTCCCCAAAAATGTAACTATTCAGCCATCCACAATTCGTGGCAATGGTGCTTATGCGTCAACAGCTGGATTTAGGATAAAAAGAGTCAATACAGAAGAGGCTAGCAAGATACTTATTGACTTCGAAAACAAATACGAAAACCTTAGAAGTCACTTAGAGCGAAAAGTGGATTCCGCCAAAAACCAACAATACAATGCCTACAATGAAGATCAGATAGATAACCTAACAAAAGGAGCGTCTATATCAGCTTCTGCGCAAGCAAATCTTGACATGCCTGTCGACGACCATGAACACCGCGGGCTATTCAAATTGGTCGACAAAAAAAATAGAGTACATGCATTTTCCTTTACAACTAGAAACGATGAAAAACTCACTCTCAACATCGACGATGTCGTTGCACATCCCTACTCACAACTTTCGGAACTAAGTGGGGAATATCGCCAAGAACTCGCCAAAGAATTTGAGGGCTTTGATTCTTATCTGACAAAAAAAACCGGGTCAGTTTTAACTTTCCTAACAATAGCCAAAGAAATAAAAGCCTCCCCCGCGAGAGTTAAATTCATCACGACAAATGCGATAAATGAACGTTCTGCCAATATCGTAAAAAAATTCAATCCAGGTGAAAGTGTAAACCCACATCAACGAAATGCTACAAGGCAGAGTTCAATCTACTAAAACACAACTAAAATTCACCCCACCACATCCTGCTCATGCCGAGTGCGCCGCCGATCCTCCCGCGGGCAACGCTCAAACTTCGCGCGATAGCTGCGGGTGAAATACGACGGCGATTCAAAGCCACAGGCAATGCTCACCTCCAACACGCTCATGTCTGTTTGCCGCAGCAACTGCCGGGCCTTTTCCAGCCTTAGGCGCAGGTAGAAATTGCTCGGCGTGTCGTTCAGATGCAGGCGGAACAGTCTCTCCAGTTGCCGCCGCGTCACCTTGATCGATTCCGCCAATTCCAGCGTGCTCAGCGGCGGTTCGCTGTGCTGTTCCATCTCGCCGATCACGTGTACCAGCTTCTTGTTGCTGATGCCGTAGCGCGTGGCGACTTCCATGCGCTGGTGGTCTTTGCGCGGGCGGATGCGGCCGAGTACGAACTGTTCGCTGACCTGGATCGCCAGTTCCGGGCCGTGGGCCTGGGCGATCAGATCCAACATCAGGTCAATGGAAGCGGTGCCGCCAGCGGAGGTGATGCGCCGTCGGTCGATCTCGAACAGCTCCTGGGTGACGCTGAGCTGTGGATAGGACTCCTTGAAGGCGTCGATAGCTTCCCAGTGCAGGGTCAGGCGATGGCCGTCGAGCAAACCCGCCTCGGCGAGAATGAAGCTGCCGGTGTCGATGGCGCCGAGGATCACGCCTTCGTTGTCCAGCCGACGCAGCCAGTGTTCCAGCGCCGGAGTGGCGAACTTCAGCGGCTCGAACCCGGCGACCACCAGCAGTGTCGCGCCTTTCTTTAGCGGCTCCAGCGCCGCATCGGCGTTCACCGACATGCCGTTGCTGGCCAGCACCGCCCCGCCATCGGCGCTCAGCACATGCCAGCGATAGAGCTCGCCGCGAAAGCGATTGGCGACCCGCAACGGCTCGATGGCCGAAATAAATCCGATGGCCGAGAAACCCGGCATCAACAAGAAGTAGAAATCCTGGGACATGGAGCGCACTCGCTTAGCAGGTAACAAGAGGCCAGGTAACGAGAGGGCGGACAGCGTGTGGACGTTGATACGCCACTTGCACGCGGCATTCAAGAGCACAGGTCGCTGCAGTGCAAGAGCTGGTCGCCGCAGTGCGCTTTCATCGGTGCTTTGCTGCGTAACTTGGCATCACCGGCGCATCAGACACCGGAACTCACAATAAACGAACTGCCGAGGAACCTGAGAATGAAACGACTGATCAGCAGCTGTGTTCTTGCACTCAGTGGTACCGCGTTACTGAGCGCCAGTGTCATGGCCGCCGAACCCGCCGCATGCCAGAACGTGCGCATGGGCGTAGTGAACTGGACCGACGTGATCGCCACCAGCGCCATGACCCAGGTATTGCTCGATGGCCTCGGCTATAGCACCAAACAAACCAGCGCCTCCCAGCAAATCATCTTCGCCGGGATCCGCGACCAGCGTCTGGACATGTTCCTCGGCTACTGGAACCCGCTGATGACCCAGACCATCACCCCGTTCGTCGATGCCAAACAGGTCAAGGTGCTTGAAGCGCCAAGCCTGCAGGACGCCCGCGCGACCCTCGCCGTGCCGACCTAC
Source organism: Pseudomonas sp. A-R-19 (assembly GCF_019956575.1). Lineage (NCBI taxonomy): Bacteria > Pseudomonadati > Pseudomonadota > Gammaproteobacteria > Pseudomonadales > Pseudomonadaceae > Pseudomonas > Pseudomonas sp. A-R-19. The sequence goes on along the minus strand of NZ_JAHBDR010000038.1, from coordinate 131,603 downwards.
CTCGCCGACAAGGGCCTGAAAACCTTCGCCGACATCGCCAAATTCGAAAAAGAACTGGGCGGCAAGATCTACGGCATCGAGCCTGGCTCGGGCGCCAACACCCAGATCAAGGCGATGATTTCCAAGAATCAGTTCGGCCTCGGCAAGTTCCAGCTGGTCGAGTCCAGCGAAGCCGGCATGCTCGCCGCGGTTGATCGCGCCGTACGTCGCAACGAAGCCGTGGTGTTCTTCGGCTGGGCGCCGCACCCGATGAACGTCAACGTGAAGATGACCTACCTCACCGGCAGTGAAAACGCCCTGGGGCCAGACGAAGGCAAGGCCACCGTGTGGACCGTCACCGCACCGACCTACGCCGAACAATGCCCGAATATCGGTCGCTTGCTGAGCAACCTGACATTCACCGCCGAAGACGAGAGTCGGATGATGCAGCCACTGCTGGATCACAAGGACGCCTTCGAGTCGGCCAAGCAATGGCTCAAGGATCACCCGCAGGACAAAAAACGCTGGCTTGAAGGCGTCACCACCTTCGATGGCAAACCGGCCGCTGAAAACCTGCAGCTGACCAGTAAATAAACCCGAACGAACCACCGCCTCGCAGCCCCAACGGGCTGCGAACGGGACCACCACGCCTGGCCAAAACCAAAAACTCGCTTGTAAGGAACCGCCCCATGAACCACGACGTCATCATCACCTGCGCACTCACCGGTGCTGGCGACACGACCGCCAGAAGCCCACACGTGCCGGTCACCCCGAAACAGATCGCGGCCGCCGCCGTGGAAGCCGCCAAGGCCGGCGCCACCGTGGTTCACTGCCATGTGCGTGACCCGCAAACCGGCAAGTTCAGCCGTGACGTGGCGCTGTACCGCGAAGTGATGGAGCGCATCCGCGAGGCGGACGTGGACATCATCGTCAACCTCACCGCCGGCATGGGCGGCGACCTGGAGATCGGCTCCGGCGAGAACCCGATGGAGTTCGGCCCGAATACCGACCTGGTCGGCCCGTTGACCCGCCTGGCCCACGTCGAAGAACTGCTGCCGGAAATCTGCACCCTCGACTGCGGCACCCTGAACTTCGGCGACGGCGACACCATTTACGTGTCCACCCCGGCGCAGCTGCGCGCTGGCGCCAAACGCATTCAAGAGCTGGGCGTTAAAGCCGAGCTGGAAATCTTCGACACCGGCCACCTGTGGTTCGCCAAGCAGATGATCAAGGAAGGCCTGCTCGACAACCCACTGTTCCAACTGTGCCTGGGCATCCCGTGGGGCGCTCCGGCGGACACCACCACCATGAAAGCCATGGTCGACAACCTGCCCGCCGACGCGGTCTGGGCCGGCTTCGGTATCGGTCGCATGCAGATGCCGATGGCGGCGCAAGCGGTGCTGCTCGGCGGCAACGTGCGGGTCGGGCTGGAAGACAACCTGTGGCTGGACAAGGGCGTGCTGGCGACCAACGGCCAACTGGTCGAGCGCGCCGGCGAAATCCTCAGCCGCCTCGGTGCCCGCGTTCTAACGCCGGCTGAAGGCCGGGCAAAAATGGGCCTGACCAAGCGCGGTTAATCCTCCCAAACACAACCTTGCAGGAGCCGGCTTTTGTGGCGAGGGGGCTTGCCCCCGTTGGGTCGCGAAGCGGCCCTAAAAGCTTTACGACTGCTTCGCAGCCGAACGGGGGCAAGCCCCCTCGCCACAGAGCCGGCTCCTACAACGATCACCGAACTCTTCAGGAAGTCACCATGAGCTTTATCACCGAAATCAAAACCTTCGCAGCGCTGGGCAGCGGTGTCATCGGCAGCGGTTGGGTATCCCGCGCCCTCGCCCATGGTCTGGATGTAGTGGCCTGGGACCCAGCTCCCGGCGCTGAAGCCGCCTTGCGCAAACGCGTCGCCAATGCCTGGGGCGCGCTGGAGAAACAAGGCCTGGCGCCGGGCGCATCACAGGATCGCCTGCGCTTTGTCGCGACCATCGAGGAGTGCGTGCGCGACGCCGATTTCATCCAGGAAAGCGCCCCGGAACGCCTTGAGCTGAAGCTGGACCTGCACAGCAAAATCAGCGCAGCGGCCAAGCCCAACGCCTTGATCGGTTCCAGCACCTCCGGTCTGTTGCCGAGCGAGTTCTACGAAAGCGCCACGCACCCGGAGCGCTGCGTAGTCGGCCACCCGTTCAACCCGGTTTACCTGCTGCCCCTGGTGGAAGTGGTCGGCGGCAAGAACACCGCCCCTGAAGCCGTGCAAGCGGCAATGAAGGTCTATGAATCCCTGGGCATGCGCCCGCTGCACGTGCGCAAGGAAGTACCGGGCTTCATCGCCGACCGTCTGCTCGAGGCGCTGTGGCGTGAGGCACTGCACCTGGTCAACGATGGCGTGGCGACCACCGGCGAAATCGACGATGCAATCCGCTTTGGCGCGGGCTTGCGCTGGTCGTTCATGGGCACTTTCCTGACCTACACCCTGGCCGGTGGCGATGCCGGCATGCGCCACTTCATGGCACAGTTCGGCCCGGCGTTGCAATTGCCGTGGACCTACCTGCCGGCGCCGGAACTGACCGACAAGCTGATCGACGACGTGGTCGACGGCACCAGCGATCAACTGGGCAAACACAGCATTTCGGCGCTGGAGCGCTATCGTGATGACTGCCTGCTGGCGGTACTGGAGGCGGTGAAGACCACCAAAGAGAAGCATGGGATGGCCTTCAGCGAGTAAGCCTTATGTTATGAGGCCAGCAGTACCGGCCTCTTCGCGAGCAAGCCCGCTCCCACAGGGGATCTGCTGAGTGACCTAGATTGTATTCACACTGCAAATCACTGTGGGAGCGGGCTTGCCCGCGAAGACGGCAGCCCAGTCACCATCAATGTCGGAACTAACATCATGCCCACCCTCACCACCTACCAAACCACCATCATCCCCGACTGGGTCGACTACAACGGCCACCTGCGCGATGCCTTCTACCTGCTGATTTTCAGCTACGCCACCGACGCCCTGATGGATCGCCTGGGCCTGGACAGCAACAGCCGCGAAGCCAGTGGCAACTCGCTGTTCACCCTCGAACTGCACCTGAACTACCTGCACGAAGTGAAGCTCGACGCCCAGGTCGAGGTACACACCCAAATCATTGCCCACGACGGCAAGCGCGTGCACCTCTATCACAGCCTGCATCTGGTCGGTGATGACAAGGAACTCGCCGGCAATGAGCAGATGCTGCTGCACGTGGACCTCGCCGGGCCGCGCTCGGCACCGTTCAGCGAACAGTCCTTGACCCGGCTGCAAGCCATCGTCGCCGAACAGGTAGACCTACCAACACCCGAGTACATAGGCCGAGTGATCGCATTACCCTCCAAAAAATAACAAGGAGATCGCCATGAACACCGCTGCTGCATTTGCCGACTTTCGTACCTATCCGTTAATCAGCGCGCTGACTGGCGTGCAGACTCTGGCGGACCGTGTTCTGGTGAAGTGGGCCGACGATCGCGTCAGCCCTTTCCACCATCAATGGCTGCGGGACAATTGCCCGTGCCCGCAATGCGTCTACACCGTGACCCGCGAACAAGTGCTGGAAATCGTCGATGTGGCTCAGGATCTGATGCCTGACGCCGTACACATCGACACGCAAGGCTGCCTGTCGGTGGACTGGCAGGACGGCCACGCCAGCCGCTTCGATCCCGGCTGGCTGCGCGCCCATGCCTATGACGACGAATCCCGCGCCGAGCGCCAGGCACGCAAGCCAAAAGCCAGGCTTTGGCACAGCGACTTGCAGTTGCCGGTGTTCGAGTATCAGGCGCTGATGACCGATAACGACGCTCTGTTGCAATGGCTGCTGGCGGTACGCGATGTCGGGCTGACCCAAGTCCGCGGCGTGCCCACCGAGCCCGGCTCGTTGAAGCTGATCGCGCAGCGTATTTCCTTCATCCGCGAGAGCAACTTCGGCGTGCTGTTCAACGTGCAATCCAAGGCCGACGCCGACAGCAACGCCTACACCGCGTTCAACCTGCCGCTGCACAGCGATTTGCCGACTCGGGAGTTGCAACCGGGGCTGCAGTTCCTGCATTGCCTGGTCAATGACGCCGAGGGTGGCGAGAGCATTTTTGTCGATGGTTTCGCCATTGCCGACGCCTTGCGCCGGGAAGACCCAGAATCCTTCAAGAGCCTCTGCGAAATCCCCGTGGAGTTTCGCAACAAGGACCGTCACAGTGACTACCGCTGTCTCGCGCCGATCATTGCCCTGGATGCGTTGGGGAGTGTGTCGGAAATCCGCATGGCGAACTTTCTGCGCGGGCCGTTCGATGCTTCGGTAGAGCAGATGCCCAGGCTGTACCAGGCCTACCGGCGCTTCATCGCGATGACCCGCGAACCCCGCTTCCGCCTGATGCAGCGACTCAATCCCGGTGAGCTGTGGTGCTTCGACAACCGCCGCACCCTGCACGCCCGCAACGCCTTCGACCCCACCACCGGCGCCCGGCATTTCCAGGGCTGCTATGTCGACCGGGATGAGTTGCTGTCGCGGATTCTGGTGTTGCAACGCTAGACCGCGTCATCGTTCTTCGCGAGCAAGCCCGCTCCCCCATTCAACCGCATTCCCCCTGAAGGAACTCGGTCGAATGTGGGAGCGGGCTTGCTCGCGAAGGCGGTATATCAATCAACACAAAACCCACTGAATCACAGACAAAAAAAGCCCCGATCAAGCCGTGACAGGATCGAGGCAGAGGGTACTGTTGAGGAGCTGCCGTGCGAGGGTGACCAAACCTTCGTGAAGCGAGCTGAGTCCAGTGTGCCCCCTCCTCAGGCCGGCAAGTTGCCCGAAAACGACCTGTTCATAGCCAATGCTGCCATTGCGACAAATCGCCCTTGCCGACACCCGGCACCCCCACCAGAATCGAACCACGACCCCGTTCCCTGAAGAAGGATTGCGTCATGATGCACGCCGATTTGATAGACCAGGAAGACCTGTTGGGCCAGCTCAAGTCGTTGGGATTCGAAGTGCCCACCGGCGCCACCGCCGAGCAGGCCTGCGAGTGTGCGGTACGGGGATTGAACGATGTGCGGGCAATGACCCTGCGCACCATGGTCAAGCAGATGTACACCAGCAGCGCGACCATCCTGCCGGCGGTGCGCCAGGCGATCGACAAGCAGTTGTTGCCGGCGTTGGCTGAGTATCAGCAGAGCCACACAGGCCGATAAAAAGCCTTCGCGAGCAAGCCCGCTCCCACATTGGTTCTGTGAACGACACAGATCAAATGTGGGAGCGGGCTTGCTCGCGAATGAAAACGCCTCGGACTAGAGCCTTACACTGGCAAACGTCGACTCATTACGCGCCTGGCTCAACGCCGACAACGGCCCGGACAACGGCGACAGCACCAGCGCTTGCGGCAGCGGCATCATCGCCACTTGCTGGGTGGTGTTGGAGCCTACGCGCTCGTCACGCGGCGGAATGCCGAAGTATTCGCGGTAGCACTTGGAGAAGTGCGGCGTGGACACGAAACCGCACACCGACGCCACTTCGATGATCGACATCGGCGTTTGCTTGAGCAGCTGGCGCGCGCGGATCAGGCGCAGCTTGAGGTAGTAACGCGACGGCGAGCAGTGCAGGTATTTCTGGAACAGGCGTTCGAGCTGACGACGGGACACCGCGACATACACCGCCAGTTCGTCGAGGTCGATTGGCTCTTCGAGGTTGGCTTCCATCAGCGCAACGATTTCCTGCAGTTTCGGCTGGTTGGTGCCGAGCATGTGCTTGAGCGGCACACGCTGGTGATCCTGCTCGTTGCGGATGCGCTCGTAGACGAACATTTCCGAAATCGCCGCCGACAGCTCACGACCGTGATCTCGGCTGATCAAGTGCAGCATCATGTCCAGCGGCGCGGTGCCGCCGGAGCTGGTGAACCGGTTACGGTCGAGGGTGAACAGACGGGTGCTCATCGCTACCCGGGGGAAAGCTTCCTGCATCGCCGCCAGGCATTCCCAGTGCACGCTGCAATCGAAACCGTCGAGCAGGCCGGCGCAGGCCAGGGCCCAGCTGCCGGTGCAGACCGCGCCGAGACGGCGCGACTGGCGGGCCTGGCTTTGCAGCCACGACACGTGTTCGCGGGTAACAGTACGCTGGATGCCAATACCGCCGCAGACGATGACAGTGTCCATTGGCGGGGCTTTGTGCATGGAGGCGTCAGGGGTGATTTGCAGGCCGTCACTGGCCCAGACCTGGCCGCCATCGACGGTGAGGGTGGTCCAGCGATACAGCTCGCGACCGGACAACTGGTTGGCCATGCGCAGGGGTTCCACTGCGGAAGCCAGAGAAATCAGCGTGAAATTGTCCAGCAGCAGAAAGCCGATGGATTGAGGCGCACGGTTCTGGGGTTGGGCCCCGGAGTTGAACGTCGTCATCGCGGTATCTCCTCACACAAAGCGGGTGATGGCCTCAGGCGGAGGCTCTTTTTATTGCCATCGTTCTCGCGTGGGAGACGGGCTTTGTAATGACAGAGCAATTGCCATGCCTAAATTTGAATGCGCGTTCAATAACTCCTAAAAACGACGTCGGAATGTGTCTATATATGTCTTGCAAGGCGTGGGGATTTAAATGGCCATCAGGACTGGCAAGCACCCCGGCCCACACGCTGTGAGCAATTCGGTAGCACTTGTGGGAACAGGGCTGCGAGCCGCTGTAAAAGAGTGTCACCGCAGGCACGGGTGACGGGCGGTCGAGGGCTTGAAAGACGCCGACGGCTGGCAAGACGATTTATCTGAGAGCGACGCGCCAAAAGGTGGCGCGTTTTCGAGCAGGTGTTCACTTAGCGCGCAGTTTTGACTGGTCTGGCCCCTTCGCGAGCAAGCCCGCTCCCACAGGGAAACGCATTCCAAGTGTGGGAGCGGGCTTGCTCGCGAAGCAGGCGGCCCGGTATCACTGACTCAACACTCGACAGCGCTAACCGCCAACCCACCCCGCGATGTCTCCTTATATTTGTCATGCATGTCGGCACCGGTATCGCGCATGGTGCGGATCACTCGATCCAGCGAAATAAAGTGCTGGCCATCACCGCGCAATGCCATTTGCGCCGCGTTGATCGCTTTCACCGCGGCAATCGCGTTGCGCTCGATGCACGGCACCTGGACCAGCCCACCCACCGGGTCGCAAGTCAGGCCGAGGTTGTGTTCCAGACCGATCTCCGCCGCGTTGCACAGTTGCTCCGGCGTGGCGCCGAGAATTTCCGCCAACCCGGCTGCCGCCATGGCGCAGGCCGAACCGACTTCGCCCTGGCAGCCAACTTCGGCACCGGAGATCGAGGCGTTCTTCTTGCACAGGATTCCCACAGCCGCCGCGCTGAGGAAGTAGTCGACGACATTGGCGTCGGTCACCGCCTCGCTGAATTTCATAAAGTAGTGCAACACCGCCGGAATGATCCCCGCCGCGCCGTTGGTCGGTGCCGTGACCATGCGCCCGCCAGCGGCGTTCTCTTCGTTGACCGCCAGGGCGAACAGGTTGACCCACTCCATGGCGCTCAAGGTCGAGCCGATCACGTTGGGTTTGTTCAGCTCCTGCAAGCTACGGTGCAGCTTGGCCGCACGACGGCGCACATTCAGCCCGCCGGGCAGGATGCCTTCGTGTTTCAGGCCTTGTTCGACGCAATCCTGCATGGCGCGCCAGAGCGTCATCAAGCCGCTGCGGATTTCATCCTCGCTGCGCCACACCCTCTCGTTAGCCATCATTAATTCAGCTACGCGCAGATTGTGTTTTTTACACAGCTCCAGCAGCTCGGCAGCGCTGGAAAAGTCATAGGGCAGCACGGTGCGGTCGAGGTCGACGACACCGCTTGCGGCCTGAGCCTCATCGACGACAAAACCGCCGCCGACCGAATAGTAGGTGTCGCGATGCAACTCGCCGTCATCGCCCTCGACTATCAAGGTCATGGCGTTGGGGTGGAATGGCAAGTTCTCATCGATCAGGCGCATGTCCCGGGCCCAGGTGAAGGGCACAGGCAAGCGACCGTCGAGCAGCAGCGTATCGGTCTCACGCAGTGTGGCGATGCGGATGCCGATTTGCGACGGATCGATTGCATCCGGCCACTCGCCCATCAGGCCCATGATCACGGCATTGTCGCTGCCGTGGCCGATGCCGGTGGCCGACAACGAACCGAACAGCTGTACTTCGACACGCCGCACCCGCTCCAGCAGCCCGCGCTCGCGCAGGCCCTGCACAAACAACGCCGCCGCCCGCATGGGCCCCACGGTGTGCGAACTGGACGGGCCGATGCCGATTTTGAACAGGTCGAAAACACTGATAGCCATTACTGCCGAACTCCTGGATGGGCCCACTGCGCACGCGAAAGCGCACGGTGACGGAGCTGCTACGCTCAAGCTGCAATCCGCCGAGATGACCGCATCATCAAGCTTTTATCGTGTTGTTCGACGTCTCTAACCGACGCACTCATGCCCACTAACGCCGCGTGTCTTTTACGCAGTGTTTTCGCCGTTTTTTTGCGGTTCAGAGGGGGAAAAAGGGCTGAAAAAATCTGTAAACGACGTCACCGACACTGGAAGCGACCATCCCTGTACTGGATACGACGCACCCTGTAGGCGTCAGATTTTCACTGGTACATGATCATATCGACTCGATTGCAAGGCGCCGTGGTAGAGCTGTCTCCAAAACGCCATCCAACCGCAACCTATAAGTGCGGTGGTCCAGTCGGAACACTGCCAAAAAAAACACCAAGGAGTCCATCCATGAAAGGTTCCCCGTCGTTGTTGTTGGCCGCCATGCTTAGTCTGCCGGTTCTGGCGCAAGCCGCAGAACCGGCGCAGTGCAGTACCGTAAATTTCTCCGATGTCGGCTGGACCGACATCACCGCGACAACCGCGACCACCAGCGTCGTGCTCGATGCCCTCGGCTACAAGACCAAGACCACCATGATTTCCGTGCCCGTGACCTACAAGTCCCTGGCCGACGGCAAGAACATGGACGTGTTCCTGGGGAACTGGATGCCAACCATGGAAAACGACATCAAGGCCTATCGCGACGCGGGCACCGTGGATGTCGTGCGCACCAACCTCAAGGGCGCCAAGTACACCCTCGCCGTTCCCCAGGCGCTGTACGACAAGGGGCTGCATGACTTCGCCGACATCGCCAAATTCAAGAAAGAACTCGACGGCAAGATCTACGGCATCGAGCCTGGCAACGACGGCAACCGCCTGATCCAGAGCATGATCGACAAAGATGCCTTCGGCTTGAAGGCCGCCGGTTTCAAAGTCGTCGAATCCTCCGAAGCCGGCATGCTGTCGCAAGTAGACCGCGCGCAGAAACGCGACACCGCCGTGGTGTTCCTCGGCTGGGCGCCGCACCCGATGAACAAGCGCTTCAAGATTCAATACCTGACCGGTGGTGATGACTTCTTCGGCCCGGACTTCGGTGCCGCCACCGTGGCGACCAACACCCGCAAGGGTTACGCGCAGGAGTGCGGCAACGTTGGTCAGTTGCTGAAGAACCTGGAGTTCACCGTCGACATGGAAAGTGAACTGATGGGCAACATCCTGGACGACAAGATGAAGCCTGACGCGGCCGCCAAGGCCTGGCTGAAAAAGAATCCACAGGTGCTCGATACCTGGCTCGCTGGCGTGACCACCATTGACGGTAAACCTGGCCTGGAGGCCGTGAAAGCCAAACTGCAGTAATCGCTTATGCCGGGCAGGTTCGCCTGCCCGGGCTGTTTATTTCCTTGCATGCGGACGTTCACTACCATGCTGATTGATCAGAAAATACCCCTAGGCCAGTACATCGCGAGCTTCGTTGAATGGTTGACGCAACACGGCGCCAGCACCTTCGACGCCATCGCCGTGACACTGGAAACGATGATCCACGGCGTGACGTTTGCGCTGACCTGGTTCAACCCGCTGGCACTGATCGGCCTGATCGCACTACTGGCACACTTCATTCAACGCAAATGGGGCCTGACCGCCTTTGTCGTTGCCTCCTTCCTGCTGATCCTCAATCTGGGGTACTGGCAGGAAACCATGGAAACCCTCGCCCAGGTGCTGTTCGCCACCCTGGTCTGCGTGGTCATCGGCGTGCCGCTGGGCATCGTCGCCGCGCACAAGCCGATGTTCTATACTTTAATGCGTCCGGTACTCGATCTGATGCAGACCGTACCGACCTTCGTGTACCTCATTCCTACCCTGACCCTCTTCGGGCTGGGCGTGGTCCCGGGCCTGATCTCCACGGTGGTGTTCGCGATTGCCGCGCCCATCCGCCTGACCTACCTGGGCATCCGCGATGTTCCGGAAGAACTGATGGACGCCGGCAAAGCCTTTGGCTGCTCGCGACGTCAACTGCTCTCGCGAATCGAACTGCCCCACGCCATGCCAAGCATCGCGGCCGGTATTACCCAGTGCATCATGCTGTCTCTTTCGATGGTGGTGATCGCGGCACTGGTGGGCGCCGATGGCCTGGGTAAACCGGTGGTCAACGCACTGAACACTGCTGATATCGCGCTGGGCTTCGAAGCTGGCCTGGCGATCGTACTGCTGGCGATCATGCTCGACCGTATCTGCAAACAACCCGACGCCAAAGTAGGGGGTGATGCATGAGCATAATTCGCTTCGATAACGTTGACGTTATCTTCTCCAAGGATCCACGCGAGGCGCTCAAGCTGCTGGATCAGGGCATGACCCGCAACGAAATCCTGAAAAAGACCGGGCAGATTGTCGGCGTTGAAAAAGCCAGCCTGGACGTCGAAAAAGGTGAGATCTGCGTACTGATGGGCCTGTCCGGCTCAGGCAAGTCCAGCCTGTTGCGCTGCATCAACGGCCTGAACACCGTCAGCCGCGGCAAGTTGTTCGTCGAGCACGAAGGCAAGCAGATCGATATCGCCTCCTGCACCCCGGCAGAACTGAAAATGATGCGCACCAAGCGCATCGCGATGGTGTTCCAGAAGTTCGCCCTGATGCCTTGGCTGACCGTTCGCGAGAACATCAGCTTCGGCCTGGAAATGCAGGGCCGTCCCGAGAAAGAACGCCGCAAACTGGTGGACGACAAGCTTGAGCTGGTGGGCCTGACCCAGTGGCGCAACAAGAAACCCAACGAGCTGTCCGGTGGCATGCAACAACGCGTGGGCCTGGCCCGTGCCCTGGCGATGGACGCCGACATCCTGCTGATGGACGAACCGTTCTCGGCACTCGACCCGCTGATCCGCCAGGGTCTGCAGGACGAACTGCTGGAACTGCAACGCAAGCTGAGCAAGACCATCGTGTTCGTCAGCCACGACCTCGACGAGGCCCTGAAACTGGGTAGCCGCATCGCGATCATGAAAGACGGCCGGATCATCCAGTACAGCAAACCGGAAGAAATCGTCCTCAACCCGGCGGACGACTACGTGCGGACCTTCGTGGCCCACACCAACCCGCTGAACGTACTGTGCGGCCGCAGCCTGATGCGCACCCTGGACAACTGCAAACGCATCAACGGTTCGGTGTGCCTGGATCCGGGCGGCGATTCGTGGCTGGACCTGGCTGAAGGCAACACCATCAAGGGTGCTCGCCAGAACGGGTCTGCGCTGGACTTGCAGAACTGGGTACCGGGTCAGGCCGTTGAAGGCCTGGGCCGTCGACCAACTCTGGTGGACTCGAACATCGGCATGCGCGATGCGCTGCAGATTCGTTATCAGACCGGCAACAAACTGGTGCTGCACGATAACAACCATGTGGTGGGGATTCTCGGCGACAGCGAGTTGTATCACGCACTGCTCGGCAAGAACCTGGGGTAAGGCAACAGACACAAAAACGCCGCGAGAGGATCGCGGCGTTTTTGTTAGTGCCGATATTCAGCTGTAAGCAGAGAACCCTGTGGCGAGGGGGCTTGCCCCCGTTCGGCGGCGTAGCCGTCGTAAATCCGGATAATGCGGTTTATCTGAACTACTGCGGTGTCTGGATTTGGGGTCGCTGCGCAACCCAACGGGGGCAAGCCCCCTCACCACAATTAGAACTGCGGAGCATTGACTGCACCGCAGTACCTCACTTCTTAGCTATAAACCCGGTCAAGGAGCTGCCGATGGCTTTCAAACTGATCGAGCACGTCACGGGTGATCTGATCCTGGGTGAAACCCATCAAGTCGTAGTCCTGGCTGCCGTTGTGCAGGTAAACCTCGGCACGGTAGAAACGCTGACGCGCCTCATCGGACTGGGCAGACTCGGTCGGCGTGGCCAGATAACCGTCCAGGCTCACTTCGTAGACGAAAGGGTTGCCCTCTTCCATTTCCACCCGTACACCCATGCAGCGCTTGGATTTGCCCAGCAGTGTCTGCACTTGCAGGCCTTGAGCACGCATTTGCGCCGTCGCATCTTGCAGCGCCGGGCTCACTTGCTTGTCCATGAAGCGCTGTACCACCGATTGGCTCGGCTGCAGGTCCAGTTGGGTCAGGCGCTCGCTGAAACCACGACGACCGCGTGCCGCCAGTTCCGCTTGCTCCTGTTCGATCTGCACGTCCTGGCGCATGGCCTTGTGCAAGCCGAACATGAAGAACACCAGCACCACCGAGAACGGCAGGCCAGCCAACACCACCATGGTTTGCATGGCTTCGAAGTTGCCGGCGAACAGCAGACCGATGGTCACCAGGGTGATCACCGCCGACCAGAAGATCCGCAACCAGTGCGGGGCGTCTTCGTCAACGTTGCCGCCCTTGCACGACAGGTTGGCCATCATCACCGCGCCGGAATCCGCCGGGGTCAGGAACAGCACGAAACCGACGAAAATCGATACGCCGATCACAACCTTCGACGCCGGGTAATGCTCAAGCAACTGGTAGATCGCCATGGACGGCTGTTCCAGCGCCGTCTTCCCGAGTTCCACCGCCCCATGGTTCATCACCAGGTCCAGGGCCGAGTTACCGAAGATCGACAGCCACGCCAGGGTGAAACCCAGCGGAATCAGGAGCACGCCCGCGACCAGTTCGCGCACGGTACGACCACGGGAAATACGCGCGATGAACATGCCCACGAATGGCGCCCAGGAAATCCACCAGGCCCAGTAGAACAGAGTCCACAGGCCCAGCCAGCGGTCGGACTTCTCACTGTCGCCTTCGTACACATAGAGGTCGAAGGTCTTCAGCACCACGCCATTCAGGTAGTCACCGACGTTCTGCACGAAACCGTTGAGCAGGTGCAGGGTCGGGCCGAACAACAGCACGAAAATCAGCAAGCCGCTGAACAGCACGATGTTCAGGTTGGACAGGCGGCGGATGCCGTTTTCCACGCCCGACACGGCGGCGATGGTCGCCACGGTGCTCATCACGATGATCACGATCAGCAGGTTGGTGTTGCTGTGCTCCATGCCGAACAGGTTTTCCAGCCCCGACGACACTTGCAGCGAACCAATCCCCAGGTTCGTCACCAGACCCAGCAGGGTCACGAACATGCCGAAGCCGTCCACCGCATGCCCGGCCGCGCCCTTGACCCAACGCTCGCCCACCAGCGGATACAGCGCCGAACGCAACGCCAGCGGCTGGTTATGACGATAAGCAAAGTAGGCAACGGCCAGACCGACCAATGCGTAGATCGCCCAGCCGTGCAGGCCCCAGTGCAGGAACGTCAGTTGCACCGCCTGACGGGCGGCAAGGTTGCTGCCGGCCACGCCTTCCGGCGGGTTGAAGTAGTGGTCCAGCGGCTCCGATGCGCCGAAGTACAGCAGCGAAATGCCGATACCCGACGAGAACAGCATCCCCGCCCAGGCGCCGTAGCTGAAGTCCGGGGTGTCGTCCTTGCTGCCCAGCTTGAGTTTGCCGTAGGACGAAAACGCCAGGCCGACGACAAAAATCAGGTAGGCGGCAATCACCACCATGTAGTACCAGCCGAAGCTGCGGGACAACCAGGCTTGCGCCGTACCCAGCATTCTGCCGGCCTCTTGCGGGGCGATGATCAGAATGGCGGTCAACAACAGAATCAACGCGGTAGAGGTGTAGAACACCCAACCGTTGACCGTCACCTTCTCGGGTGGGGTCTTTATTAGCGAGGCAGAACTCATGGCACAGATGCTCCGGGCAGTGCGAGAGAAGAACGCAAGACAAACGAGTTACCCGACCAATCGGTTAGTGGGCAGCCGACCGGCGGGTGATATAAAGACACCCCGAAAAAAGCCCGAAACCCCTGGAGCGCCACAGCGCGTAGGTTTCGAGCAGTTTTTGATGTCGTTTTTCCGCCAACTACAAGTAGGAAAAACCTGTAGGCAGCGACGATTTGTCGCAGATCTTATTCTTTGTTGATTGAACGTTCAATCAAAACAAAATAGACTGGCCCTCAAGCCGATGGACGTTCTGCGTCTGCCGGAAGGCCTAAGGAGATGTGCAAGATGCCCAAGGTCGGTATGCAACCCATCCGCCGCCAGCAATTGATCGAAGCCACTTTGCTGGCCGTCGACCAGGTCGGAATGGGGGACGCCAGCATTGCGCTGATCGCCCGTTTGGCCGGTGTCTCGAATGGCATCATCAGTCATTACTTTCAGGACAAGAACGGCCTGATTGCCGCCACCATGGGGTACCTGATGACGGTCCTGAGCGAGAACGTCACCGCGCGCCGATTGGCGCTGACAGATGACAGCCCGCGGGCGCATCTGCAGGTGATCATCGAAGGCAACTTCGACGCCAGCCAAGTCAATGGCCCGGCAATGAAAACCTGGCTGGCCTTCTGGGCCACCAGCATGCACCAGCCGTCTTTGCACAGGTTGCAGCGGATCAACGATCACCGCCTGTATTCCAACCTGTGCTGCCAGTTCCGCCGCGTGCTGCCGCTCAATGATGCGCGCAGTGCCGCCCGGGGCCTGGCAGCGTTGATCGACGGATTGTGGTTGCGCGGCGCGCTGTCGGGAGATGCTTTCGACACCGAGCAGGCGCAACAGATCGCTTACGAATACATGGATACCCAACTGGCCAAGCGGGTGAGTTAGAGCACACACAAACGCTCAACCACCGGACCGTGCCAACCACTTATGCTCTTGCGAGGACTTTATGGCCCGTTTCGAATTGCAAAAACTCTACATCGATGGTGCTTACAGCGACGCCAGCAGCGACGCCACTTTCGAAGCCATCAACCCGGCTAATGGTGAAGTCCTCGCAAAAGTGCAACGTGCGACCAAGGACGACGTCGAACGCGCCGTCGTCAGCGCCGAAAAGGGCCAGAAGATCTGGGCTGCCATGACCGCCATGGAGCGTTCGCGCATCCTGCGTCGCGCCGTGGAAATCCTGCGTGAGCGCAACGACGAACTGGCCGCCCTGGAAACCCTGGACACCGGTAAAGCGTTCTCCGAAACCAAGTACGTCGACATCGTCACCGGTGCTGACGTGCTGGAGTACTACGCAGGCCTGGTACCGGCCATCGAAGGCGAGCAGATCCCACTGCGCACCACTTCGTTCGTCTACACTCGTCGCGAGCCGCTGGGCGTCGTGGCCGGTATCGGCGCATGGAACTACCCGATCCAGATCGCCCTGTGGAAATCCGCACCTGCCCTGGCGGCCGGTAACGCGATGATCTTCAAGCCAAGCGAAGTCACCTCGCTGACCACCCTGAAACTGGCCGAAATCTACACCGAAGCCGGCCTGCCAAACGGCGTGTTCAACGTCCTGACCGGCAGCGGCCGCGAAGTCGGCACCTGGCTGACCGAGCACCCGCGCATCGAGAAGATCTCGTTCACCGGCGGCACCGACACCGGCAAGAAAGTCATGGCCAGCGCTTCGGCTTCGTCGCTCAAAGACGTGACCATGGAACTGGGCGGCAAATCCCCGCTGATCATCTGCGACGACGCCGACCTCGATCGCGCCGCCGACACCGCGATGATGGCCAACTTCTACAGCTCCGGCCAGGTCTGCACCAACGGCACTCGCGTGTTCGTACCGGCCCACCTGAAAGCCGCTTTCGAAGCCAAGATCGTTGAGCGCGTTGCGCGCATCCGCATCGGTAACCCGGAAGACGAAAACACCAACTTCGGCCCGCTGGTCAGCTTCGCCCACATGGAAAACGTGCTGGGCTACATCGCCAAGGGCAAGGAAGAAGGCGCCCGCGTACTGTGCGGCGGCGAACGCCTGACCGACGGCGAATTCGCCAAAGGCGCCTTCGTCGCGCCGACCGTGTTCACCGACTGCACCGACGACATGACCATCGTCCGTGAAGAAATCTTTGGCCCGGTGATGGCGATCCTGTCGTACGAAACCGAGGAAGAAGTGATCCGCCGCGCCAACGACACCGACTTCGGCCTGGCCGCCGGTATCGTCACCAAGGACCTGAACCGCGCCCACCGCGTGATTCATCAGCTGGAAGCCGGTATCTGCTGGATCAACGCCTGGGGCGAGTCCGACGCGAAGATGCCGGTTGGCGGCTACAAGCAGTCGGGTGTTGGTCGTGAAAACGGCATCAGCTCGCTGAACAACTTCACCCGCATCAAATCGGTACAGGTCGAGCTGGGCGATTACGTCTCGGTGTTCTGATTCGCACGCGCTCTGGAGTGGACGCCATTGTGGCGAGGGGGCTTGCCCCCGTTGGGCCGCGGAGCGGCCCCATCCAGACGCCGCATGCTTTCAGATAGAACGAGGTCGCTGAATTTGCGACTGCTGCGCAGCCGAACGGGGGCAAGCCCCCTCGCCACAGGTTATGCAGTGTCCCAGCGACCTCGACCTGACCAACATCAAAGAGGGTGCATTCAATGTCCCAAGAATTCGATTACATCATCATCGGTGCCGGCTCGGCCGGTAACACCCTGGCGACCCGTCTGACCGAAGACGCCGGCGTCACCGTCCTGCTGCTCGAAGCCGGCGGCCCGGACTACCGTTTCGACTTCCGCACACAAATGCCGGCCGCCCTGGCGTTCCCGCTGCAAGGCCGTCGCTACAACTGGGCCTACGAAACCGATGCCGAGCCACACATGGACGGTCGTCGCATGGAATGCGGTCGCGGCAAGGGCCTGGGCGGTTCCTCGCTGATCAACGGCATGTGCTACATCCGCGGCAACGCCATGGACTACGACGGCTGGGCGAAACTGCCAGGCCTGGAAGACTGGTCGTACCTGGACTGCCTGCCGTATTTCCGCAAGGCGGAAACCCGCGACATCGGCCCGAACGATTACCACGGTGGCGAAGGCCCGGTCAGCGTGACCACGCCGAAAGCCGGCAACAACCCGCTGTTCCACGCCATGGTTGAAGCTGGCGTGCAGGCCGGTTACCCGCGCACCGAAGACTTGAACGGCTACCAGCAGGAAGGCTTCGGCCCGATGGACCGCACCGTGACGCCGAAGGGCCGTCGTGCCTCCACCGCCCGTGGTTACCTGGATGTGGCCAAGAAGCGTTCGACCCTGACCATCGTCACCCACGCCCTGACCGACAAGATCCTGTTCGAAGGCAAGCGTGCGGTCGGCGTGCGTTACCTGGTCGGCGCTGCTGAAGAGCGCGTTGAAGTCAAAGCACGCAAGGAAGTGCTGCTGTGCTCCGGCGCCATCGCTTCGCCGCAGATCCTGCAACGCTCCGGCGTCGGCCCGGCCGAGTTGCTGAACAAGCTCGACATTCCAGTGGTCCACGACCTGCCGGGCGTCGGTGAAAACCTGCAGGATCACCTTGAGCTGTACCTGCAATACGCTTGCACCCAACCGGTCTCGCTGTACCCGTCGCTGCTCTGGTACAACCAGCCGGCCATCGGTGCCGAGTGGCTGTTCAACGGCACCGGCATTGGCGCCAGCAACCAGTTCGAAGCCGGCGGTTTCATCCGCACCCGTCCGGAATTCGAATGGCCGAACATCCAATACCACTTCCTGCCGGTAGCGATTAACTACAACGGCAGCAACGGTGTGAAAGAGCACGGTTTCCAGGCGCACATGGGCTCCATGCGTTCGCCGAGCCGTGGGCGCATCCAGGCCAAGTCCAAGGACCCACGCCAGCACCCGAGCATCCTGTTCAACTACATGGCCACCGAGCAGGACTGGCAGGAATTCCGCGACGGCATCCGCCTGACCCGTGAAATCATGCAGCAGCCTGCGCTGGACGCCTTCCGTGGTCGCGAGATCAGCCCGGGCATCGACGTGCAAACCGATGAACAGCTGGACAAGTTCATTCGCGAACACGCCGAAACCGCGTTCCACCCATCCTGCTCGTGCAAGATGGGCACCGACGACATGGCCGTGGTCGATGGCGAAGGCCGCGTGCATGGCATGCAAGGCCTGCGAGTGGTCGATGCCTCGATCATGCCGATCATCACCACCGGCAACCTCAACGCACCAACGATCATGATGGCCGAGAAAATCGCCGACAAGATCCGTGGCCGCAAGCCATTGCCGCGCAGCACCGCCACTTACTATGTGGCGGGTGAAGCGCCGGTGAAGGGCAAGCCGGTGCGGGAAGTGAGCCAGATCGCTTAACAACCGTTAAACCGCGGTGCGGCCTTCGCGAGCAAGCCCGCTCCCACACTTGATCTCCAGCGGACACAGATTTTGTGAACACCCGGGATTAAATGTGGGAGCGGGCTTGCTCGCGAAGGGGCCCTGTCAGCCACCCCTCCCAAAGTATCCCCCGCTCCAGACCGCTCCACCCTTGATCCTCCCCCCCGTGCAGGCCTAATCTAGCGCCACACAATCGTTTCACCACTCCCCTCGCAACACCGCTCTATCGCCACTCCATACCCAGGAGGTTCATGAATGTTCGATTTCCATCCCCAGCTCAAGCAGCGCTTCGCTGCCTTGCGCACGGGTGCCGAATTCTTTTCCCTGCGTTATGTGCGCGAATCCGGGCAGTACCTGTCGGTGCGCAAGAACGTCGCCGAACCGCCGAGCCTGAGCCGTGACGAAGGGGCGATGCTGACCGTGCGAGTCAATGGCGTCGAGGCCTATGCGGCCACCAACGATCTGTCGCAACAGGGCCTGCAAGCCGCCCTCGAACGCGCCGAACTGCAGGCCCGCCGGCTCAAGCCCCACGCCTTGCTGGACCTGCGTGAACAAGCCGTTTCCAGCGACCGCGCCGATTACTTTTCACCCAACCTCGACCAGGCCTTCCCGACCCTGAGCGACTGCTACCAGTTGCTCGGCGCCGAATCCGCCGCCGTACCCAGGGACGAGCGCCTGGTGAACTGGCAGGTCAGCCTCGGCATCACCCACGTCGAGCAGATCTACCTCAACAGCGCCGGTGCCGAACTGCGCCAGGCCCAACGCTTTGTGTACCCTGGCCTGGACGTCACGGCTTACGACGGCAACGACAGCCAGACCCGCAGCCTGGGCCGCGAGAACTTCGGCCAGCAAGGCGCGGCGGACGTCATCAGCCGCTGTGGCCTGATCGGCGCCGGGACCCAGGTGGCCGACCAGGCCCTGCAATTGCTCCTGGCGCCAAACACCCCGCAGGGCAAGCGCGACCTGCTGCTGATGCCCGACCAGATGATGCTGCAAATCCACGAGTCCATCGGCCATCCGCTGGAGCTGGACCGCATCCTCGGCGACGAGCGCAATTACGCCGGCACCAGTTTCGTCAAAGCCTGCGACTTCGGCCGCCTGCAATACGGTTCCGGCCTGCTCAACGTGACCTTCGATCCAGAGATCCCCGAAGAACTCGCCAGCTACGGCCATGACGACGACGGCACGCCCGCCAGCAAACAGTTCCTGATCCGTGAAGGCCTGTTGCTGCGCCCGCTGGGCGGTGCGTTGTCGCAATTCCGTGCCGGCATGGACGGCGTCGCCAACAGTCGCGCCTGCGGCTGGAACCGCCCGCCGATCGATCGCATGGCCAACCTCAATATCGAGCCGGGCGATCAGTCCATCGAGCAACTGATCGGCGGCATCGAACACGGCGTGCTGATGTCGACCAACCGTTCCTGGTCGATCGACGATGCGCGCAACAAATTCCAGTTCGGCTGCGAATGGGGCCAACTGATCGAAAACGGCGAACTCAAGGGTGTGGTGAAGAATCCCAATTACAGGGGCATCTCCGCGCAGTTCTGGAAAAGCCTCAGCGCCGTCGGCGATGCCAGTACCCTCAAGGTCCTCGGCACACCGAACTGCGGCAAGGGCGAACCAAACCAGGTGATCCGCGTCGGTCACGCGTCACCGGCCTGCGTGTTCAGCAACGTTGATGTATTCGGAGGAGACGCCTGATGAATCCTTCAATCAGCCAGTCCAAGTCGTTCAAGGCGCTGGTCAACAGCTTGCGTGAGGCGCTTCTCGAGCCCGAGCAGTTCACCCTCAGCTACGCCGCCGAGTCGTCGGCCTTCGTGCGTTTCAACAACGCCAAGGTGCGCCAGGCCGGTCAGGTGCAGCAGGCCAGCATCAGCCTGAAACTGATCAACGAAGGCCGGCATGCCGACCTGAAAATCACCCTGGCCGGCGATCCGCAGGTGGATGCGCAGCGCCTGGGCGAAGGCCTGCAACAGTTGCGTGACACCTTGCCGCTGCTGCCTCCAGATCCGTACCTGCTGCTCAACCACAACGGCTGGCAGAGCAACAACGTGCAATCGCACCCGCTGCCGGACACCGAGGAAGTGGTCGCGCAAATCACCCAGGCCGCCGAAGGCCTGGATCTTGTCGGCTTCTACGCAGCCGGCCCGATCAGTCGCGGTTTTGCCAGTTCTTCGGGCGCCTTCGGCTGGCATCAGGCCAACAGTTTCAATTTCGACTTCAGCCTGTTCCACGAGAACGGCCAGGCCGTGAAAGCCAGCTACGCAGGGCATGACTGGAGCGGTGAAGGCTTTGCCAGACGCTTCCAGCAAGCCCGCGAGGAGCTGGAGTTTCTGGGCCGGCCGCTGCGCACTTTGGCGCCCGGCCAGTACCGCGCCTACCTCGCACCGGCGGCGCTGGAAGAAATCATGGGCATGCTGTGCTGGGGTGGTTTCTCGGCACAGTCGATTGCCAGCAAAAGCAGCCCGCTGCAAAAGCTCTACGGTGGCGACAGCGCGTTGAGCCCGCTGGTCTCGCTGGATGAAAAAGTCAGCGGCTCGCTGAGCCCGGCGTTCTCCGACGAAGGTTATCCACGCAGTGATCTGGGGTTGATCGTCAACGGCAAGGCCGGGGCACAACTGGTCAGCTCGCGCAGCGCTGCGGAATACGGCTTGACCGCCAACGGCGCCAGCGGCGGTGAATCACCAAGCGCACTGAACATGAAAGTCGGGGCATTGCCTGACGCGGACATCCTCAAGCAACTGGGCACGGGGTTGTACATCAGCAACCTGTGGTACCTGAACTTCTCGGATCAACCCGCCGCACGCCTGACCGGCATGACCCGCTTTGCCACGTTCTGGGTCGAGAACGGCGAGATCCAGGCACCGGTCAGCACCATGCGTTTTGATGACAGCGCCTTCAGCCTGCTCGGTTCGCAGCTCGAAGCGCTGACCGAGGAGCGGGAGTTGCTGTTGTCGGCGAGCACCTACAGCCAGCGGGCGACGGCTTCTGCGCTGTTGCCGGGGGCGTTGGTCAGTCGGTTGACCCTGACGCTGTAAACACAAGTCTCAAGTGCACAGCAAACCTGTGGGAGCGGGCTTGCTCGCGAATGCAATCTTTCAGCTGACCTATTGGGTGACTGATACACCGCATTCGCGAGCAAGCCCGCTCCCACAAGAATCTCGCTCCACCATGACCTTGCATTAATTTCATCAATCTAGAGGTCCCATGCCCAACCGCCCACCTCTCGACGCTGTTACCGCCCGCTGGATTCCGTGGGTTGTCGCCATTGCCTTCTTCATGCAGTCCCTCGACGGGACGATCCTCAACACTGCCCTGCCGGCCATGGCCCGCGACCTGGCTGAGGACCCGTTGCGCATGCAGGGCGTGATCATCGCCTACATGCTCACGGTCGCCCTGCTGATTCCCGCTTCGGGCTGGATCGCCGATCGCTTCGGCACCAGGAAGATCTTCTTCAGTGCGATTCTGTTGTTCAGCCTTGGCTCGCTGCTCTGCGCATTGTCGACCAGCCTGACCCAGTTGATCGGCGCGCGGGTAATCCAGGGCCTGGGCGGTGCGTTGATGCTGCCGGTCGGGCGGCTGGTGGTGTTGCGCGCCTACCCGCGTTCGGAACTGGTGCGGATCATGGGCTTCATCACCATTCCCGGGCTGCTCGGCCCGTTGATCGGCCCGACCATGGGCGGCTGGATGGTGCAATACCTGACCTGGCACTGGATCTTCCTGATCAACCTGCCGGTGGGGCTGGTCGGTTGCTACGCCGTGTGGAGATTCATCCCGGACCTGCGCGGTTCCGAACGAACCCGCTTCGATAGCCTGGGTTTCGTGCTGTTCGGCGCGGCGATGATCCTGATCACCATTGCCATGGAAGGCCTGGGCGAATTGCACCTGCCACACCTGCGGGTGATGTTGCTGCTGTTCGGCGGCATGGCGTGCCTGGCGGCGTACTGGCTGCGTGCCGGGCATATCGACAATCCGTTGTTCGCGCCGTCGCTGTTCAAGACCCGGACCTTTGCCGTGGGCATTCTCGGCAACCTGTTCGCCCGCCTCGGCAGCGGCGCCCTGCCCTTTCTGGTGCCGTTGCTGTTGCAAGTGGCGCTGGGCTATTCGCCATCCCAGGCCGGGATGAGCATGCTCCCGCTGGCGGCAGCGGCAATGATCGCCAAGTGGGTCGCGCGGCCGCTGATCGAGCGTCTGGGTTATCGCATCGTGCTCACCGGCAACACCCTGGCGCTGGGGATCATGCTGGCAAGCATGGGCCTGGTCAGCGAGCAGACGCCGTACTGGCTGCTGCTGTGCCAGCTGGCGATCCTCGGGGCGATCAACTCCTTGCAGTTCACCGCGATGAACACCGTGACCCTGATCGACCTCGACGACGCCAGCGCCAGCAGCGGCAACAGCCTGCTGTCGGTGGTCGCGCAATTGTCCCTGAGCCTGGGCGTGGCCTGCGCCGGTGCGTTGCTCGGAGGGTTCACGGCGGAGATCGGAAACGACGGTGTAGACACGGTTCTGGGTGCCTTCCAGCTGACGTTTGTCACGGTCGGAATCATGGCGATGCTGGCCGCAACGATCTTTTCTCAACTCTCAAAGGAAGACGGACGGCGCGTCAAGCGTCCGGAAGAACACATAGAGCCTTAGGGCGAATGGCCATCGGGCTGGTACACTGCGCGACATTTTGTTTTGCAGGCCAGTCCCGTGACCACCATCGCCACCGAATTTAATACTTTGCCGCTGTCCGCCGCCATGCTGGCTAACCTCGACTCCCTCGGTTATGCCCAGATGACGCCGATCCAGGCGCAAAGCTTGCCGGTGATCCTCAAGGGGATGGACCTGATCGCCCAGGCCAAGACCGGCAGCGGCAAGACTGCCGCGTTCGGCATCGGCCTGCTGAACCCGATCAATCCGCGCTACTTCGGTTGCCAGGCGCTGATCCTGTGCCCGACCCGCGAGCTAGCCGACCAGGTCGCCAAGGAAATCCGTCGCCTGGCCCGTGCCGAAGACAACATCAAGGTCCTGACCCTGTGCGGCGGCGTCTCCCTCGGCCCGCAGATCGCTTCGCTGGAGCACGGCGCACACATCATCGTCGGCACTCCGGGTCGCATCCAGCAGCACCTGCGCAAGGGCTCGCTGGTACTCCACGGCCTGAACACGCTGATCCTCGACGAAGCCGACCGCATGCTCGACATGGGTTTCTACGATTCCATCGAAGAAATCATCATGCAGGCCCCGGAGCGTCGCCAGACCCTGCTGTTCTCCGCCACCTACCCGGTAGGCATCAAGCAGTTGGCCTCGAAGTTCATGCGCAACCCGCAGCAAGTGAAGGCCGAAGCGTTCCACGACGACACGCAGATCGAGCAGCGCTTCTACGAGATTTCCCCGGATGACCGCATGAGCGCCGTGACCAAGGTCCTCGGCCACTTCCGCCCGGCGTCCTGCGTGGCCTTTTGCTTCACCAAGCAGCAGGTCCAGGAAACCGTCGATCACCTGACCGACAAAGGTATCTCCGCCGTCGGCCTGCACGGCGATCTGGAACAACGTGACCGCGATCAGGTACTGGCGATGTTCGCCAACCGCAGTACTTCGGTACTGGTCGCCACCGACGTCGCCGCTCGTGGTCTCGATATCGATTCCCTGGACATGGTGATCAACGTCGAGTTGGCCCGCGATTCGGAAATCCACATTCACCGTGTCGGCCGTACTGGCCGCGCCGGTGAAAAAGGCCTCGCGATCAGCCTGGTCGCGCCGTCCGAAGCACAGCGCGCCCAAGCCATCGAACAATTGCAAAAGACGCCGCTGACCTGGGATCAGGTGGACAACCTCACCTCCAAGGGCGGTGGTCCGCTGTTGCCGCAGATGAGCACCCTGTGCATCGCTGCCGGCCGCAAGGACAAGGTTCGTCCGGGCGACATTCTTGGCGCACTGACGGGTGATGCCGGTATTCCCGGTGCTCAGGTCGGCAAGATCGCGATTTTCGACTTCCAGGCCTATGTGGCCGTGGAGCGCGGCGTCGCCAAGCAAGCTTTGCAGCGCTTGAATGACGGCAAGATCAAGGGCCGCTCGTTGCGCGTGCGCATCCTCTGATTGATTCACTGTAGGAGCCGGCTTGCTGGCGATGAACGATGACGCGGTCGACTCGATGGACCGCAGCGTTTGCATCGCCAGCAAGCCGGCTCCTACTGGCTTTGTGTTGGATTGAAAATTTGTGAGGACACCGTTTTGCGCTCTACCGAAGTCGTGATCATTGGCGCTGGCGCCGCAGGGTTGATGTGTGCACTGACCGCCGCCGGGCGCGGGCGCAAGGTGCTGCTGCTCGACCATGCCAACAAGGCCGGCAAGAAAATCCTGATGTCGGGCGGTGGCCGCTGCAATTTCACCAACATGTACACGGAACCGGGCAATTTCCTTTCGCAGAACGCACATTTCTGCAAATCCGCCCTGGCCCGTTACACCCAATGGGATTTCATCGGCATGGTGGCCAAGCACGGCGTGCCGTACCACGAGAAAAAACTCGGCCAGCTGTTCTGCGATAACAAATCCAGCGACATCCTTGAGATGCTGCTCAACGAGTGCGATCAGGTTGGCGTCAGCCTGCACCTGGACACATCGATCCAGACCATCGAGAAGCTTGAGAAAGGCTTTTTGCTGGACACTACGCTCGACCAGATCACCTGCGAATCGCTGGTGATCGCCACCGGCGGCCTGTCGATCCCGACCCTGGGCGCCACCGGTTTCGGTTACCAGGTGGCCAAACAGTTTGGTCACGAACTGCTGCCGACCCGCGCCGGCCTGGTGCCGTTCACTATCACTGATCAGCTCAAGGCCCTGTGCACCGAGTTGTCCGGTACGTCGGTGGATTGCCTGGTCAGCTGCAACGACCAGAGCTTTCGCGAGAACATCCTGTTCACCCACCGCGGCCTCAGCGGCCCGGCGATTTTGCAGATCTCGTCGTTCTGGGAATCCGGCGATCCCGTCGAGATCAACCTGATGCCGGATCACGACGTGCCATCCTGGCTGCAACAGCAACAGGCCGAACGCCCCAACAGCGAGTTGAAAACCCTGCTTGGGGAAATTTTCACCAAGAAGATGGCCAACCTGCTGGCGGACAACTGGTTCACCTCCAAACCGATGAAGCAGTACACCCACGCGGAACTGGCCGATATCGCGGAAAAACTGGCGAGCTGGAAAGTCGTGCCCGCCGGCACCGAAGGCTATCGCACCGCCGAGGTGACCCTGGGCGGCGTCAACACCAACGAGGTGTCGTCCAAGACCATGGAATCGCTGAAAAGCCCGGGGCTGTACTTCATCGGCGAAGTGCTCGACGTGACCGGGCATCTGGGCGGGTTCAACTTCCAGTGGGCGTGGGCTTCCGGTTACGCCGCCGCACAGTACGTCTGACCAACTGGCGTACACAAAACAAATGTGGGAGCGGGCTTGCTCGCGAAAGCGTCGGATCAGTCAACACTGATGTTGAATGACACACCGCCTTCGCGAGCAAGCCCGCTCCCACATTGGGTCTGTGATGATTTGCAGAGTGTATTCGCACAAGGAAGGAACAGATTTTGCTGTCTGATGTGATCGGCGCCATTGCGTCGGCGTCATTAGTGGCTCAATTTAGCGTCATTGCCTCGGAAGGCCTTCGCATTTCATGTCATCAACTTCGTTCCGCCAGTCTCTGCGTCGCCTTTGGGCGCTGGATAAATTCAGCTACAGCGTGCGGGTATTCATTGCCCTGACCGGCACCATGGCGCTGTGTTGGTATCAGGACGAGATGGGCCTGCTGATCCCGTTGTTCCTGGGGATTATCGCCAGCGCCCTGGCCGAGACCGACGACAGCTGGCAGGGCCGTCTCAATGCGCTGGCCGTGACGCTGGTGTGTTTCGCGGTCGCCGCGCTGTCTGTCGAACTGCTCTTCCCCTATCCCTCGCTGTTTATCATCGCCTTCGCCCTGGCCGCGTTTTGCCTGACCATGCTCGGCGCCCTCGGCGAGCGCTATGGCGCGATTGCCTCGGCGACGTTGATTCTGTCGGTCTACACCATGATTGGCGTGGACCAGCGTGGCGGTGCGGTCATCGACGTGTGGCACGAGCCGGTACTGCTGGTGGCCGGTGCCGCCTGGTACGGCTTGCTTTCGGTGTTGTGGCAGGCGCTGTTTTCCAATCAGCCGGTACAGCAGAGCCTGGCGCGGTTGTTCCGCGAGCTGGGCTATTACCTGAAGCTGAAATCCTCGCTGTTCGAACCGATCCGGCAGATGGACGTGGAGGCGCGGCGCCTGGAACTGGCCCAGCAGAACGGCCGGGTGGTCGCGGCACTCAACGCCGCCAAGGAGATCATCCTGCACCGCGTCGGCAACGGTCGACCAGGCTCGAAAGTCAGCCGCTACCTCAAACTGTACTTCCTCGCCCAGGACATCCACGAGCGCGCCAGCTCTTCGCACTACCCCTATAACGCCCTGGCCGACGCCTTCTTCCACAGCGACGTGCTGTTCCGCTGCCAGCGCCTGCTGCGCCAGCAAGGCAAAGCCTGCCGGGCACTCGCCGAATCAATCCAGATGCGCCAGCCGTTCATCTATGACGCCAGTTTCGCCGAAGCCCTGAGCGACCTCGATGCCTCCCTCGAACACCTGCGCGTCCAGAGCAACCCGGCCTGGCGCGGCTTGCTGCGTTCACTGCGGGCACTGGCGGCCAACCTTGGCACCCTCGACCGCTTGCTCAGCGATGCCAGCAACCCCGACGCCCTGGCCGACGCCACCGACAGCAGCCTGCTGGACCGCTCACCGCGAAACCTCAAGGACGTATGGCTGCGCTTGCGCACGCAGCTGACGCCAACCTCGCTGCTGTTCCGCCACGCCCTGCGATTGCCTCTGGCCTTGAGCATCGGCTACGCCATGGTGCATTTGATCCACCCGTCCCAAGGCTACTGGATCATCCTCACTACGCTGTTCGTCTGCCAACCGAACTACGGCGCCACCCGCCGCAAACTCGGTCAACGGATCATCGGCACCGCCATCGGCCTGACCCTGGCCTGGGCGTTGTTCGACCTGTTCCCGAACCCGCTGATCCAGTCGTGTTTCGCCATTGCCGCCGGGGTGGTGTTCTTTACCAACCGCACCACCCGCTACACCCTGGCGACGGCGGCGATCACCCTGATGGTGCTGTTCTGCTTCAACCAGGTGGGTGACGGTTACGGACTGTTCCTGCCACGGTTGTTCGATACCTTGCTCGGCAGCCTGATCGCCGGGCTCGCGGTGTTCCTGTTCCTGCCGGACTGGCAGGGCCGGCGCCTGAACAAAGTGCTGGCCAACACCCTGGCCTGCAACAGCATTTACCTGCGCCAGATCATGCAGCAATACGCGGCAGGCAAAAGCGACGACCTGGCTTACCGCCTGGCCCGCCGCAATGCGCACAACGCCGACGCGGCGCTGTCGACCACACTGGCCAATATGCTGATGGAGCCTGGGCATTTCCGTAAGGAAGCGGATGTCGGCTTCCGCTTCCTGGTGCTGTCGCACACGCTACTCAGTTACCTGTCGGGCCTGGGCGCACATCGGGAAACCCTGTTGCCGGCAGACGTGCGTGAACAATTGATCGAAGGGGCCGGGGTGAAACTGGCTGCCAGCATCGATGAGATCGCCCAAGGGCTGGCGAGCAAGTCCTCGATTGCGATTCAGAGTGATGAAGAAGAAGCACTGGCCAATGAACTGGAACAGATGCCTGATGAAATCGATGAGGGGCAGCGGCTGGTGCAGACGCAGTTGGCGTTGATTTGTCGGCAGTTAGGGCCATTACGGACGTTGGCGGCGCATCTCATCAAGGACACCAGTGAAGATTGAGATCTCTGCTGTCTGAGCGGGCCTCTTCGCGGGCAAGCCCGCTCCCACAGGGGTTATCTGATGGTCACAAATTTTGTGTTCGCCTTCGCCCCCTGTGGGAGCGGGCTTGCTCGCGAAGAGGCCGGCAAAAACAACATGGATTCTGGATCAACCTACTCACATCCCATGCTGCTTCATCAACTTGTCATAACTCCCGTCCGCCTTCATGGCCGCGATCTCCCGGTCGAAACCGGCGACGATCTGCTCATGCTGCGGATTCTTCAGGCTGACCAGAATGTGCAGGCTGTTCTCACTCAAGGGCTTGGGCAGGAACTCCACGGCGTTACGTACCTTGGGTGACTCGCGGGCCAGGTAGTAACGGGCGACGTATTCATCTTCCAGAGTGAGCTTGACCCGCTCCGCTGCAAGCATGCGCACCGCCATGGCGAAACTGTGCACGGGGATTTTCTGCAACGAGTCGTCGTTGTCGAAAGAAGGCGAATACGCGTATCCACGCACGATGGCGATCGGATAAGTGTGCAATTGCTGCAGGTTATTGAATTCGATGGGCGCGTCTTTGCGCTTGAGAAAACGCACGCGATTGAGCAGGTACTCGCCGGAAAACTGGCCGAGTTTTGTACGCTCGTCGTTGTACCAGGCGTTGACCAGCACGTCGTATCGGCCCTCGCCCAAGCCCATCAGAGCCCGCGCCCAGGGCACCTGTTCGAACTCACTGGCATAGCCGGCCCTGGCCAGTGCGGTACTGACAATATCCGTGGCCAGACCACCGTTGACGAGCGTGGAATCGGTAAAGGGGGGCCAGGCATCAGCGACCAACCGCAGTTTTTCTGCCGCCGCTCCCTGAACCAGCAACAGCAATCCAATCAAGGCAAAAGCTCGATGCAATCGCGGCATGCCAGAAATCCTTAGCGGGCGGATTGCCCGGCGTGTTTTCAGCCAAAACCCCAAGGCCCCGTACCGGCAAGACCCGGGTACTAAACATTAGCTCATCGAAGCCATAGCACAGCGCTTCAATTCAGATTACACAAAGAAGTCATCCGCGCGAAAAATGAATGATGGCATTTTGGCCTTTGTCACAGATTCTTCCGCCATAAAGACTTCTGGCGTCAGTGCGCTTAGTATCGGAACGACGTTTTCAGGGAATCAAAACATGACAGTCGATTGGATCTGCAAACACCACAGCGACCTGGGCAAGGAGCAGCTGTACGCCATTTTGCAGCTGCGCGCCGAGGTGTTCGTCGTCGAGCAGCAATGCGCTTATCAAGACGTGGATGGCCAGGACCTGGAAGGTGACACTTGTCACTTGATGGCCTGGGACAGCAATCAACTGGTGGCCTATCTGCGGCTGCTCGACCCGGAACTACAAGGCGGGGACGTAGTGATCGGTCGGGTAATCATTGCTCCACACGCACGAGGCGCCGGGCTTGGACATGAGTTGATGGACCAGGCGTTGAAGCAGATTGAAGAAAGCTGGCCGCAAACGCCGATCTACCTCTCGGCCCAGACGCATTTGCAGGGGTATTACGGGCGGTACGGGTTTGTCGTGACGGGCGAGGAGTTTGTCGAGGATGGCATTCCGCATATCGGAATGCGTCGCCTCTGAAGGCCTCTTCGCGAGCAAGCCCGCTCCCACATTTGATCTCTATCGCACAAAAATTCTGTGTTCACTGCTGATCTAATGTGGGAGCGGGCTTGCTCGCGAAATCGTCAGTCCAGTCACCGCTGAAGTCAGGGATACTCCAGCACCGCCTTGATCTGCCGCAGATTACGCTCGATCCACCCGCGATCGATCGCACCCCACTCGCGAATCCGATAGCGCCCAGCATGGTTGCGTGCGCCCTCTTCCTGCTCGAACTCACAGACGATATCCAGATCCGCCAGCGCCGCAATGGTGTCCTGTGCCGTGCGCCGGGGCATGCCGGTGACCTCGGTCAGCGCCGGGACGCTGCTGGCCAACCCGCTGTCGATCAGGTACGCCACGTACAGGCGGCGATAGAAACTGCTCTTGGTCTTGCTCACGTCCATCCACACACTCCTTGTTGCGATTCTTGGCGGTGTAGCTACTGCATGTCCCGCCACGTCAGGTACACCCGCACATCAAATTCCACCTGGTGATAACCCGGCAACATGTATTCGCACAGTTTGTAGAAGGCCTTGTTGTGGTCCGATTCCTTGAAGTGCGCCAGCTCATGCACCACGATCATTTTCAGGAATTCGCAAGGCGCTTCCTTGAACAGCGAAGCAATGCGGATTTCCTTCTTGGCCTTGAGCTTGCCACCCTGCACCCGGGAGATCGTGGTGTGCAGGCCGAGTGCGCGGTGAGTCAGGTCCAGGCGGTTGTCGAACAACACCTTGTCGATGGCCGGAGCATTACGCAGGTACTCCTGCTTGAGGTCCAGAGCATAGGTGTACAGCGCCTTGTCGCTCTGCACCCCATGCTTTTGCGGGTAACGCTGGCTAAGGTAATCGCCCAGCCGACCGTCGGCGATCAGCTGGCGCACCTGATCCTGCAAGGTAGCGGGATAGGCCTGGAGATATTTCAACACGGTCATCGGAGGTGGCAATACAGGTCACTGAAAGGTCGCCAGTGTAGCGAATTCAGCGAGGCAGCGCGCTCCAGTCAAACGGCTGGACAAAGACCCCGGTGTCTTCGGCCATCATCGGCCGGGCCACCAGAAAACCTTGCACATATTCGCAGCCGTTGGCCTGCAGCCATTCATACTGCGCGACGGTTTCCACCCCTTCGGCAACCACCAGCACCCCGTACTGTTTGCACAGGTCGATCACACTGCGCACCAGCGCCGCATCCCGTACTGATTCCGGCAACCTTGCGATCAAATGCCGGTCGAGCTTGAGGGTGTCCAGTTCCAGGTCGCGCAAGTGTGCCAGGGAACACGGTCCGGCCCCGAAGTCATCGAGCGCCACTCGCACCCCCAGGTTGTGCAGCAGGCGCAGTTGCTTGCGGGCTTCCTCGGGGTGATGCATCAAGGCCTCTTCCGTGACCTCTACCTCCAGTTGGCATGGCTGCAAGTCATGACGCTCCAGCACCTGGCGCAACTCGGCGGCCAGGTTGGGCATGCCGAACTGCGTACTGCTCAAACTGACGCCGAGCACCAGATCCTCGGCAAACATGGACTCCCAGGCTTTGCGTTGCCCGGCGCTGCGATGGTAGATCCAACTGCCCAGACGACTGATCAGCCGCGCCTCCTCCAGCAATGGCAAAAACAGCCCGGGGGGTACATCGCCAACGCTAGGATGCTGCCAGCGCAACAAGGCCTCGAAGCCACGAAGCCGCCCATCGGCAATCGCCACCTGAGGCTGATACACCAGCTTGAAATCGCGGTTCTCGATGGCGGTTCGTACACTCTCTTCCAGCATCAGCCGCGAGCGCGCCCGGCCGTTCATTTCATGATCGTAGAAGCGATATTGCTGGCGACCGGCGCGCTTGGCTTCGTACATGGCGATATCGGCCGCCCGCAGCATGCCGTCGAGATTGGCACCACAATCGGGGAACGTAGCGATGCCGATGCTGGCACCCAGGGCGATATCGAGGCCATCGACCTGCTGACAGATCGACACGCGCTCGATGAGTTTCTCGGCAATCTTCGCCGCTTGCTCGGGAAACTCCAGATCCAGCAGTGCGGTGAATTCGTCGCCGCCCATCCGCGCCAGAATGTCGAAGGGCCGCAAGCACGTCTTCAACTGTTCGGAGACCCAGCGCAGCACCCGATCGCCGGCATCGTGCCCGAGCGAATCATTGACGCGCTTGAAGCCGTCGAGGTCCAGGTACATCAAGACCCAGGAACTGTCGGAACGCTCACCGCGCAACAGCAGGTTCTCTACGGTCTGGTAGAACCCCCGGCGGTTGAGCAATCCGGTCAGCGGATCGGTGACCGCCTGAAATTCCAGTTGCTGATGCAGATGGCGCACCACCGACATGTCCAGCACGGTCACTACCATTGCATGTTGTTCGGCTGGTAATGGTGCGCATGACAAGGCCACCGGCACCTGCTGGCCGCGCGTCGTACGCAACAGGGCATCGTGCAGACGCAAGGTCTCGCCGCGTTTGTAGCCGGCGAAGAATTCGGAATCGGCCCAGATCGGGACATGTGGTTTTTGCAGGTAGTCCAGGAATTCCTTGCCTTGCAGCTCCTCCAGGGGGGCATTGAGCAGTCGCGACATCGCCGGATTGGCAAAGCGAATCAGACCGTCCTCGCCCAACACCAGAATGCCTTCGGCAGCGTTATCCAGCACCGACGCATTAAAGGCACGAGCGGATTCCAGATCATGACTCAGGCGCTGCAAGGCCCGGCGGTTGCGCTGGTGTTCGAGCAACGCATGGACCTTGGGCGTGAAGATCTGTGGGTCGAACGGCTTGAACAGGTAATCCACCGCACCACTGGCATAGCCCTTGATCACGGCATCCTGGGACTGTTCGTTGGCGGTCAGGAAAATGATCGGCGTGAGACGGGTCCGCTGGCTACCACGCATCAGGCGCGCCACTTCATAACCGTCCATACCCGGCATCTGTACGTCCAGCAGCACCAGGTCGATATCGTGTTCAAGCAACAAACCGAGGGCCTCGAAGCCCGAGGCGGCTGTAATGACCCGCCAGTCCTGGCGCTGTAACAACGCGCGCATGCTGATCAGGTTTTCAGGGTAATCGTCGACGACTAAAAGGGTTGAGCCGCCTTCTACTGGCGTGGGTTGCGCGCATTCCATGCTGCTTCTCTAATTGCGGGGCGTCAGGCCGGTTTCTCGTGAAAACCGGACAAATACTGTGTCTTCACTCTAGACCCGGTTCTGCAAAAGCAGAAGGTGTCAGTGAGCCATCATTTAATCATTGTGTCTTTTTGCCGACTAACGGTCGATTGTTCAGTCCGATGTAAACCGGGAAAGATGGCATTTCGACAGGTTGTTGACGTCAACCACCCGTCAGGCGGGCGTTAACAAAATCTCCCGCTACGCTTATAAAGGCCGCCCCAAAAGGCGCGGTCTAGAGCTTCTGGCACGCCCGTGCAGCATGAACCCAGTGGAAGAACCGACATGATCGATCTCGCAACCTGGAACCTCAGCGTTCCCGTTGGCAGCCCGCCGTACACCGTCGAAACCGCCAAACTGGTGGATGGCTTCAAGGATCAATACTTCCATTCCGACACCGGCACATTGTTTTTCTGGTCACCCGTGACCGGCTCCCGTACCGAAAACGCGATTTACCCGCGCACCGAATTGCGTGAAACCTACAGCAACGGCACGTTGAAAAACTGGTATTACCCGGATGCCGACAATTTGTTGCATGCCACTCTGGCAGTGAATCAGGTGCCAAGTTCCGGAAAGATTGTCATTGGCCAGATCCATGCCTTTCAAAGCCAGAAACCGCTGGTGAAAGTCGAATACCAATACAAAACCAGTACAGGCACCGGCAATATCGTCGCCAAGGTCCGGATGCATCCCGATGACGATTCAGGCCGGGTGATCATCGTTGCGACGGGGGTGAAACTCGACCAGGAGTTCAACTACCTCATTCACCTCAGCCCCGGCGGGGCCCTGGGCATCAGCGCGGCAGGCTATCAATGGGATACGCAAATCAGCGCAACCTGGCGCGACAAACCGCTGTATTTCAAGGCAGGGGTCTATGTGCAGGACAACACCGGGTACACCAGTGAAGGCGGGAAGGTGACGTTCAGCAAGCTGGATATCGATCACAATCAATGATGTCGAGGCATCGTTGACACTGTGGGAGCGGGCTTGCTCGCGAAGGCGTAGGGTCAGACGACATTAATGTTGAATGACACACCGCTTTCGCGAGCAAGCCCGCTCCCACACTGATCGCGTCGACCATGGAGCATCGCTCACAAAAAACCCGCCTGTTTCGGCGGGTTCTTTATTGATGAAGCTAAACGCTCAGGCTTAGTTGACCTTGGCGTTCAACTCACCTTTCAGATAACGCTGATACATGCCTTCCAGCGAGATCGCCTTGATCTTCGAAGCGTTGCCGGCAGTGCCGAAGGCTTCGTAGCGAGCGATGCACACATCACGCATTGCAGTGACGGTGGCGCCGAAGAATTTACGCGGGTCGAACTCGCTCGGGTTGGTGGCCATCAGGCGACGCATTGCGCCAGTGGATGCCAGGCGCAGGTCGGTGTCGATGTTGACCTTGCGCACGCCGTGCTTGATGCCTTCGACGATTTCTTCAACCGGTACGCCGTAGGTTTCCTTGATGTCGCCACCGTACTGGTTGATGATCGCCAGCCACTCTTGCGGAACCGAAGACGAACCGTGCATCACCAGGTGAGTGTTCGGAATGCGCTTGTGGATTTCCTTGATGCGGTCGATCGCCAGCACGTCGCCGGTAGGTGGCTTGGTGAACTTGTAGGCGCCGTGGCTGGTACCGATGGCGATGGCCAGGGCATCAACCTGAGTGCGTTTTACGAAGTCAGCGGCTTCTTCCGGGTCGGTCAGCATCTGGCTGTGATCCAGAACGCCTTCGGCGCCGATACCGTCTTCCTCACCGGCCATGCCGGTTTCCAGCGAACCCAGGCAGCCCAGCTCGCCTTCTACCGATACGCCACAGGCGTGAGCCATGGCCACGGTCTGTTGGGTAACGCGGACGTTGTAGTCGTAGTCGGTCGGGGTCTTGCCGTCTTCGCCCAGGGAACCGTCCATCATCACCGAGCTGAAGCCCAGTTGGATGGAGCGCTGGCAGACGTCAGGGCTGGTGCCGTGGTCCTGGTGCATGCACACCGGGATGTGCGGGAACTCTTCGATGGCAGCCAGGATCAGGTGACGCAGGAACGGTGCACCGGCGTATTTGCGAGCACCGGCCGAAGCCTGGACGATCACCGGGGAGTCAGTCTTGTCAGCGGCTTCCATGATGGCGCGCATCTGCTCAAGGTTGTTGACGTTGAAGGCTGGAACGCCGTAGCCGAACTCGGCTGCGTGGTCCAGCATCTGGCGCATGCTGATAAGTGCCATTGTGTGTATCTCTCCCGGTTGAGGGTCGTTAATCGTGCCAGCCTGCCGTAGCGGCGGCGGCTATTCAAGTTATTGCAGATCGGGGGTTGGCCCGGGCTGCGAATTCGGTGTTGCGAAAATCTCAACAACTGCACAGAACCCTTGTGGGAGCGGGCTTGCTCGCGAATGCGGCTCAACATTCAACATCTATGCAAGCTGATCCACCGCTTTCGCGAGCAAGCCCGCTCCCACATTTGGATCTCTGTACATCAAATCAATCGTGTTATTCAGCCTTGCAGCCACGGCCAATCAAATCATTGGTGGCGACCCAGTAAACCAGGCCTTCCTCACCTTTTATGTGAAACGCCAACATGTCATTGCTGTACAACGAACCCGATGCACCCGGTTCCTGCTTGAGGCGGTAGACCTGATCGGCACCGCCCAGGCGCACGTCGACTTCCGTGCGACTGTCGTCGGTGTAGCGCCACAACACTTTGGCCTGGCTGTCGCAGGTCCAGGTAGTCCAGTTATCCACAGGCGCGGACGACTGGAACGGGTTCAACTGAGCACAACCGGCCAACAGCGCCAACGCCGTAACGGCGATAAAACCTTTCATCCGTGTCCCTCGACTGGCGGCGCACGCTGCCAGCCCTGAGTAAAGAGTCAGACCCGTCAAGGACAACCATGTTCCTTGGCGGGTGTCCGGGTCTCGTATTTGTCCAGTCCCTCGGGCCCGGAACGCTTGTTGAGCACCGGGTTGGTTTCGGCCTGCCAGTCAGCCTGGTAGCAGCCTTTGTCCGACTCGGACGGCGCCGGTTCCGGTGTGGCCTTCGGGTTACTCCCGCACGCCACCAGCGAACCCGCGACGATCAACAGCGCTAACGTCTTGACCATGTCAACACTCCCTTGCCTGGCCAAACGGGCGACCCTCAGGCCTTGGCCCGGCTTTCCAGGACTTCAACGGCTGGCAGGACCTTGCCTTCGACGAATTCGAGGAACGCGCCGCCACCGGTAGAAATGTAGGAGATCTTTTCGGCCACGCCATACTTGTCGATGGCCGCCAGGGTGTCGCCACCGCCAGCGATGGAGAACGCCGAGCTGTCCGCGATGGCCTGGGCCAGCACTTTGGTGCCATTGCCGAACTGATCGAACTCGAAAACACCGACCGGACCGTTCCACAGGATGGTCTTGGACGACTTCAGCAGCTCGGCGAAATTCGCCGCGGTCTGCGGGCCGATGTCCAGGATCATGTCGTCGGCAGCAACGTCAGCGATCAGTTTGACGGTCGCAGCGGCGCTTTCAGCGAATTCCTTGGCAACCACGACGTCCACTGGCAGCGGCACGCTGACCTTGGCGGCGATGGCGCGAGCGGTGTCGAGCAGGTCCGGCTCGTACAGCGACTTGCCGACCGGGTGACCGGCAGCGGCCAGGAAGGTGTTGGCGATGCCGCCGCCGACGATCAACTGGTCGCAGATCTGGCTCAGGCTGTTCAGTACGTCGAGTTTGGTCGACACCTTGGAACCGGCAACAATGGCCGCCATTGGCTGGGCCGGGGCACCCAGGGCTTTGCCCAGTGCATCCAGTTCAGCCGCCAGCAGCGGGCCGGCAGCGGCGATTTTGGCGAACTTGGCCACGCCGTGGGTCGAACCCTCGGCACGGTGAGCGGTGCCAAAGGCGTCCATCACGAACACGTCGCACAGGGCGGCGTATTGCTGGGCCAGTTCGTCGGCGTTCTTTTTCTCGCCTTTGTTGAAGCGCACGTTTTCGAACAGCACGATGTCGCCGGCCTTGACGTCGACGCCGCCCAGGTAGTCGGCCACCAGCGGCACTTCACGGCCCAGCGCCTTGCTCAGGTAGTCGGCGACTGGCTTGAGGCTGTTCTCGGCCGAGAACTCGCCTTCGGTCGGACGGCCAAGGTGCGAGCAGACCATCACGGCCGCGCCTTTTTCCAGGGCCAGCTTGATGGTCGGCAGCGAGGCCAGGATACGCGCATCGCTGGTGACAACACCGTCCTTGACTGGGACGTTGAGGTCTTCGCGGATCAATACGCGCTTACCTTGCAGATCGAGGTCGGACATCTTCAACACGGTCATGGGTCGCATTTCCTGAGTAGCTGATCTTAAAGAGCAGGTTTTTTTGAAGTCGCTGTTTGCAGATAGTGTTCTGCAACGTCCAGCATTCGGTTGGCAAAACCCCATTCGTTGTCGAACCAGGCCAGGATGTTCACCAGCCGTGGGCCGGAAACGCGGGTCTGACTGGCATCGACGATCGCCGAATGTGGGTCATGGTTGAAATCACAGCTTGCGTGAGGCAACTCGGTATAGGCCAGCAGGCCTTTGAGCGGGCCGCTGGTGGCGGCTTCGCGCAGGATCCGGTTGACCTCGGTGGCGTCGGTCGCGGTGGCGGTCTGCATCGTGATATCGAGGCAGGACACGTTGACCGTCGGCACCCGCACGGCTTTGGCCTGAATTCGTCCGGCAAGTTCCGGCAACAGGCGCTCGATACCACGCGCCAGACCGGTGGACACCGGAATCACCGACTGGAACGCCGAACGGGTGCGGCGCAAGTCTTCATGGTGATAGGCATCGATGACCGGCTGATCGTTCATCGCCGAGTGAATGGTGGTGATCGACACGTAGTCCAGGCCAATGGCCTGATTCAGCAGGCGCAGCAGCGGCACGCCGCAGTTGGTGGTGCAGGACGCGTTGGACACCAGCAGTTCGTCGCCGGTCAGGCAATCCTGGTTCACGCCGTAGACGATGGTGGCGTCGACATCGGTCTCGCTGGCCATCGGCTGGGAAAACAGCACGCGCGGGGCGCCAGCGTCGAGGAAACGCTGGCCGTCTTCGCGAGTGTTATAAGCGCCGGAGCACTCCAGCACCAGATCGACGCCCAGGGACGCCCAATCGATGCCTTCGGGGGTGGCACTGCGCAGGACCTTCACGCAGTCGCCATTAATATGCAGACAATCGCCGTCGACTTTCACTTCGCCGGGAAAACGCCCGTGAGTGGAGTCGAAGCGTGTCAGGTATTCGATGCTGGCCATGTCTGCCAGATCATTGATCGCGACAATTTCAAACCCGGCCTTTTCGCCTCGCTCGAACAACGCACGCAAGACGCAACGACCAATCCGGCCGTAGCCGTTGAGTGCAACTTTGTAGGGACGCGGTTGAGGCATGGGGTTCTCGATAGACGCAGGTAGATCGAAATCTCGTTAACAACACATTTCCCCTGTAGGAGCGAGCCTGCTCGCGATGGTGGCCCAGGCAACGCGGGCATCCAGGCACCCCGCGTTTTCGTTAACGACCATCGCGAGCAGGCTCGCTCCTACAGGGGATTGCGGTGACCGAAGCCACCGCATTTGTGCTTTCAGTCTTCCAGCAGCTCTTCAGCCTGACCCAGGATGTTTTCCAGGGTGAAGCCGAACTCTTCGAACAAGGCAGGCGCAGGCGCCGACTCGCCGTAGGTAGTCATGCCGATCACGCGGCCTTCCAGGCCCACGTACTTGTACCAGTAGTCCGCGTGAGAAGCCTCGATGGCGATACGGG
Organism: Pseudomonas sp. A-R-19; assembly: GCF_019956575.1. NCBI lineage: Bacteria > Pseudomonadati > Pseudomonadota > Gammaproteobacteria > Pseudomonadales > Pseudomonadaceae > Pseudomonas > Pseudomonas sp. A-R-19. Next base: position 92,904 of record NZ_JAHBDR010000038.1, on the reverse strand, counting down.
CGCTGACCTGCAGCGGCAGGACTGCTTGCTTGTAGCCGGCGTCCTGGGCATCGAACACACTGGTGCACGGCATGGAAACCACACGAACCTTGCGGCCCTGCTCGGTCAGTTTGTCGAAGGCCTGGACGGCCAGGCCGACTTCCGAACCGGTGGCGATCAGGATCAGTTCCGGCTCGCCCGCGCAGTCTTTCAATACATAACCACCACGGCTGATGTCGGCGATCTGGCCGGCGTCACGGGTTTGGTGCTGCAGGTTCTGACGCGAGAAGATCAGGGCCGAAGGACCGTCCTTGCGCTCCAGTGCGTACTTCCAGCTCACTGCCGATTCAACGGCGTCGGCCGGACGCCAGGTATCGAGGTTCGGCGTGCAGCGCAGGCTGGCCAGTTGCTCGATTGGCTGGTGAGTCGGGCCGTCTTCGCCCAGACCGATGGAGTCGTGGGTGTAGACGTGGATCACACGCTGCTTCATCAGGGCCGACATGCGTACCGCGTTGCGCGCGTATTCCATGAACATCAGGAAGGTCGCGCCGTAAGGCACCAGGCCACCGTGCAGGGCAACGCCGTTCATGATCGCGGTCATGCCGAACTCGCGCACGCCGTAGTACATGTAGTTGCCGCTGGCATCTTCGGCGGTGACGCCTTTGCAGCCTTTCCACAGGGTCAGGTTGGAACCGGCCAGGTCAGCCGAACCGCCGAGGAACTCGGGCAGCAGCGGGCCGAACGCGTTCAGGGCGTTCTGGCTGGCTTTACGGCTGGCAATGGTTTCGCCCTTGGCAGCCACTTCGGCGATGTAGGCCGAAGCTTTTTCGCTGAAGTCTGCCGGCAGTTCACCGCTCAGACGACGAATCAGTTCGTTGGCTTCGGTCGGGAACGCGGCGGAGTAGGCAGCGAAACGCTGGTCCCACTCGGCTTCGACAGCTTTACCGGCTTCCTTGGCGTCCCACTCGGCGTAGATATCGGCCGGGATTTCGAACGGACCGTGGTTCCACTTCAGCGCCGCACGGGTCAAGGCGATTTCCGCATCACCCAGCGGGGCGCCGTGGCAATCTTCCTTGCCTTGCTTGTTCGGCGAACCGAAGCCGATGGTGGTCTTGCAGCAGATCAGGGTTGGCTGCGCGCTCTTGCGGGCGGTCTCGATCGCAGTCTTGATCTCTTCCGGGTCGTGACCGTCAACGTTGCGGATCACTTGCCAGTTGTAGGACTCGAAACGCTTCGGCGTGTCGTCGGTGAACCAGCCTTCGACTTCGCCATCGATGGAGATGCCGTTGTCATCATAGAAGGCGATCAGTTTGCCCAGGCCCAGGGTACCGGCCAGGGAAGCGACTTCGTGGGAAATGCCTTCCATCATGCAGCCATCACCCAGGAACACATAGGTGTGGTGATCGACGATGTTGTGACCAGGACGGTTGAATTGCGCCGCCATGACTTTTTCAGCCAGGGCAAAGCCCACGGCGTTGGCCAGGCCCTGGCCCAGTGGACCGGTGGTGGTTTCTACGCCCGGGGTGTAGCCCAATTCCGGGTGACCCGGAGTGCGGCTGTGCAGTTGACGGAACTGCTTCAGGTCATCGATCGACAGGTCGTAGCCGGTCAGGTGCAGCAGCGAGTAGATCAACATCGAGCCGTGCCCGTTGGACAGCACGAAGCGGTCGCGGTCGGCGAACGATGGATTGCTCGGGTTGTGCTTGAGGTAGTCGCGCCAAAGTACCTCGGCGATATCCGCCATACCCATTGGGGCACCGGGATGGCCGCTGTTGGCTTTTTGCACGGCATCCATGCTGAGGGCACGAATGGCGTTGGCACGCTCACGACGGCTAGGCATCGCTGTTCTCCTGGGGGACTTGAATAAAACGAAACGGAAAAAAGGCGAGCATTTTCCCTCACCGGGACGCCTCGGGGCAATGACAGATAGTCATCTAAAGGCGTTTTTCCAATGGATAACGACGGTTTCGTTTGGTGAAACCTTTCCGCCGTCCGTTTGTTGACTGAAGCTAACGTCCGGAAGTGCCATCTATCGAGCAATATCAAAACTTTTTGATATTGCTCTTGCGATGCCTTCGACCCGTGACTAGACTGCCGGCCTTATGAATTTACGCGTGCCTTCCATTCAACATGACGATTGCGATGAGCTGGCGGCCTTGTGCAAGGCTGGCGGCGATCCCCTGCGGTTGAATGTTTTGCGCGCATTGGCCAACGATTCGTTCGGCGTGCTGGAACTGGCGCAGATCTTCGGCATCGGCCAGTCAGGCATGAGCCACCACCTCAAGGTACTGGCACAGGCCGACCTGGTAGCGACGCGCCGCGAAGGCAACGCGATCTTCTACCGTCGCGCCCTGCCCCACACCGAACTGCTGGGCGGCAAATTGCACGCGGCCCTGCTCGAAGAAGTGGACAACCTGACGCTGCCGGCCGACGTACAGTCGCGCATCGCCCAGGTCCATGGGCAACGCGCGGCGGCCAGCCAGGACTTTTTCTCACGGGTAGCGGAGAAGTTTCGCGCCCAGCAAGACTTGATCGCCGGCCTGCCGCAGTACCGCGAAAGCGTGGTTGCACTGCTCGACAAGCTGAGTTTCGACAAAGACGCCACGGCCATTGAAGTCGGCCCCGGCGATGGCGCATTCCTGCCGGAGCTGGCGCGCCGTTTCTCGCAAGTCACGGCGCTGGATAACAGCACCGCGATGCTCGAACTGGCGCGCCAGGTCTGCGAACGCGACAAGCTGACTAACGTTAGCCTGCAACTGGCCGATGCATTGAACGGCGTCAGCCTCAAGGCCGATTGCGTGGTACTGAACATGGTGCTGCACCATTTTGCCGCACCGGCCGATGCGCTCAAGCACATGGCCCACTTGCTGCAACCAGGCGGTAGCCTGTTAGTGACAGAGTTATGTAGCCACAACCAGAGTTGGGCCAAGGAGGCCTGCGGTGATCTCTGGCTGGGGTTTGAACAGGACGATCTGGCCCGTTGGGCCACCGCTGCGGGACTCGTTCCCGGGGAAAGCCTCTATGTAGGCTTACGTAATGGTTTCCAGATCCAGGTCCGCCATTTTCAGCGGCCGGCTGGCGACACTCACCATCGGTAATTTCAGGAAAAAATCGAGATGAGCGAATACTCCCTTTTCACCTCCGAGTCCGTGTCTGAAGGGCATCCGGACAAAATCGCCGACCAGATTTCTGATGCGGTGCTGGACGCCATCATTGCTGAAGACAAGTTCGCCCGTGTGGCGTGCGAGACTCTGGTGAAAACGGGCGTGGCCATCATCGCCGGCGAAGTCACCACTTCGGCCTGGGTTGACCTGGAGCAGATCGTTCGTGACGTGATCACCAACATCGGCTACACCAGCTCCGACGTCGGTTTCGACGGCGCCACCTGCGGCGTGATGAACATCATCGGCAAGCAGTCCCCTGACATCAACCAGGGTGTCGACCGTGCCAAGCCTGAAGATCAGGGCGCCGGCGACCAGGGCCTGATGTTCGGCTACGCCAGCAACGAGACCGACGTGCTGATGCCAGCACCGATCACCTTCTCGCACCAGCTGGTACAGCGCCAGGCTGAAGCCCGTAAATCCGGCCTGCTGCCTTGGCTGCGTCCGGACGCCAAGTCGCAAGTCACCTGCCGTTACGAAAACGGCAAGGTTGTCGGTATCGACGCTGTTGTTCTGTCGACCCAGCACAACCCGGAAGTGTCGTACAACGACCTGCGCGAAGGCGTGATGGAGCTGATCGTCAAGCACGTGCTGCCTGCCGAACTGCTGAGCAAAGACACCCAGTTCCATATCAACCCGACCGGCCAGTTCATCATTGGCGGCCCGGTGGGTGACTGCGGCCTGACCGGTCGCAAGATCATCGTCGACAGCTACGGCGGCATGGCCCGTCACGGCGGCGGCGCGTTCTCCGGTAAAGATCCATCGAAGGTTGACCGCTCGGCGGCCTACGCCGGTCGTTACGTGGCCAAGAACATCGTTGCCGCCGGCCTGGCCGAGCGCTGCGAGATTCAGGTTTCCTACGCGATCGGTGTTGCCCAGCCGACGTCGATCTCGTTGAACACCTTCGGCACCGGCAAGATCAGCGATGACAAGATCGTCAAACTGGTCCGCGAAGTGTTCGACCTGCGTCCATACGCGATCACCACCATGCTCGACCTGCTGCACCCGATGTATCAGGAAACCGCTGCGTACGGCCACTTCGGTCGCACCCCGGCAACCAAGACCGTTGGCGAAGACACCTTCACCACGTTCACCTGGGAAAAAACCGACCGCGCCGACGCCCTGCGTTCTGCTGCCGGCCTGTAAGATTTCCCCGCAACACCGAAAAGCCCCGCACGGTTCGCGCCTTGCGGGGCTTTTTATTGGGATTGGCTTTACACCGCGTCGCGGCCTTCGCGAGCAAGCCCGCTCCCACACCTGATCTGCAGCGAACACAAAGCTTGTGTGCACCCGATACCCCATGTGGGAGCGGGCTTGCTCGCGAAGAGGCCCCAGCTCCGCCACTAGAAACACTCGGTAAAAACCCCACCCGCTGCGCCAATTGATACTGACCTAGCCTTCACGCACCTCACCGAGCAAGGACGCTCAAGATGCTTGCCAACCCGCGCCTGTTTTTCGCCTTTCTGCTGACCTTTACCTGCCTGACCGCCAATGCCGCCGAGTGCCCCGACTGGGCCTCGGAGCGCGCCCTGAACGAGGTCAACAAACTGCAACGGCAAATCGACCTCTGGGACGACAACTACCACCGCCAGGGACGCTCACTGGTTGCCGACGAACTCTACGACCAGTCCCGCGCGCGACTCACCCAATGGCGCCACTGCTTCAACCTGAGCCCGTCCGCAGACCCCTTGCGCACTGCGCGCGGTACGTTGCCCCACCCCATCGCCCACACTGGCCTGGGCAAACTGCATGATCGCCCCGCCGTGGAAAAATGGCTGCGTGATCGGATGGACGTCTGGGCCCAGCCTAAAATCGATGGCGTGGCGGTGACCCTGGTTTACCGCAACGGCCTGTTGGCCCAAGCAATCAGCCGCGGCGATGGCGAGAGTGGTCAGGACTGGACGGTTCCTGCACGGCAGATTCCGGCCATCCCGCAACGGCTATCGCCGGCCCGGGACTTGATCGTGCAAGGCGAGCTGTATTGGCGCCTGACCGATCACGTGCAGGCCCGGGCCGGCAGCCTCAATGCTCGTGCCTCGGTGGCCGGCCTGATGGCACGCAAGGTGTTGAGCGCCGAACAGGCCGCCGGCATCGATCTGTTTGTCTGGGACTGGCCCCAAGGACCGGCGAGCGTGCCCGAGCGTGCCGCGGCGCTGACTGCGCTGGGCTTCCCGAGTACCACGGCATACAGCCAGCCCATCACGTCCGTCGCCGATGCCGAACGCTGGCGCGAATACTGGTATCGCTCGCCCCTGCCCTTTGCCAGCGATGGCGTGGTCCTGCGCCAGAACCAGCGCCCGGCCGCCGAACGTTGGCAGGCCAGGTCACCCTATTGGGCCATCGCCTGGAAATACCCCTTCGCCCAGGCCCTGGCCGAAGTCCGCCAGGTTCACTTCAACATCGGCCGGACCGGGCGGATCACTCCGGTACTTGAACTGACCCCGGTGATGCTCGATGACCGGCAGGTCAAACGCGTCAATGTCGGTTCGATGCAACGCTGGCAGGCACTGGACATACGTCCCGGTGATCAGGTCGCCATCAGCCTGGCCGGGCTGACCATTCCCAGGCTCGATAGCGTTGTACTGCGCAGCAGCGAACGCACCGAATTGAACCCGCCGCTGGCAGCGGACTTTCACTCGTTGAGTTGCTGGCAACCGACTCCGGACTGTGAGAGCCAGTTTCTCGCGCGCCTGACCTGGCTCAGCAGCAAACAGGGTCTGGCACTACCCAACGTGGGTCCAGGGACTTGGGAAAAACTTCTTGCAACAGGTCGCCTGAACGGTCTGCTGGATTGGTTGACCCTCAATGCCCAAGAGCTTGCTACCATTGACGGTTTCGGCGAGCGCAGTGCGGCTCGTCTTGCAGACAGCTTCCACCAGGCCCGGCAACGTCCGTTCGCACACTGGCTGAAAGCCCTGGGATTGCCGCCGACAGGTCAGGTGCACCTCGGAGATTCATGGCAGTCTCTGGCGCAGCGAGACATCGAACAATGGCAGGCCGAGGCCGGTATCGGGCCAGGACGCGCGGGGCAACTGAGCGCCTTTTTCCGCGATCCGCAGGTCCTGGCCTTGAGTGAAACGTTACGAGATGCCGGGATTGACGGCTTTTAGCGGTCAGCCTTGCGCCCAGCGGGAACCCCAAGGGGGCCGCCGGGCTCAAACAAGCCATTGCCACACCGGCCCGCTTGCCTTCTTACATGGAGCTTTTATGAAACTTCTTTCACCGCTCGCCCTGTTGACCCTCTGCTGCGTGCTGGCCACCCCGTTGATGGCGGACGAGGAAGCACCAGGGCTGACCGGTTGCGCCGCCAAGAAGCAAGGCATCGTCAACCAGATCGAACTGGCCAAGGTCCACGGCAACGCCGACCAACAGGCAGGCCTGGAAAAAGCCCTGAGCGAAGTCGAAGCGAACTGCACCGACGCCTCGCTGAAGAAAGAACGGGAAAACAAGGTGCTCGACGCCAGGCACGAAGTCAGCAAGCGTCAGGCGGACCTCGACAAAGCCATGAGCAAAGGCGACTCCGACAAGATCAACAAGCGCAAAGACAAACTCGCCGATGCCCGCAAGGAATTGCAGGACGCACTGGATGAGCTGGATAAATAAGAACCGATAACGAACAAAGATCTTTGGTGTTACCAAAGCAGTCTTCGCGAGCAAGCCCGCTCCCACATTGGTTCTTCAGTGAACACAGCATTTGTGTCAACCGAGAGTCAAATGTGGGAGCGGGCTTGCTCGCGAAGGCGTCAGACCGAGCAATACCAATCAATGATCCCGAAACGCCTTATGACACGCACTGCAAGCATCTTCGACTTTCTGCACCGCCGGCCCCAGGTTGCTGGCCTTGTAGGGTTGAACCTGGCTGGCGATCACCAATTCACCGGTGGCGGATTCAAGATCACGGGCCATGCCCTGGAAACGCGCCTGCTGCTCCCAGACATCACTCTTGGCGCTGGTGTGATCTTCCTCGCGGACCTGCGGAAAGTGTTGCCACGGCTCACGGGACAGCGCATCGAGTTTCACCGAGCCCTCGGCGAACTTCGGGCCATCGAACGGAATGCGCCCGCGCAGCATGCCACCCAGGTCTTCACCGGTCTTGAGCATCTGCTTGAAAATGGCCTTGCGCTGGCCGAGCGGCGAGTTAGGGTCGACTCCGCCACAAGCGGACAATGTCAGGCAGGCCAGCAATACAACAGAAAGTCTTTTAAGAGTCATGGTGGCTTCAGGTCACGGGAAACGGCGGCCAGTATCCTCGCCTCATCGGCAAAGACCAATAGCCCTATTATCAATAAGGGTTGCCTGAACGCATGGAGCGCTCAGGCAACCGGCAAAGGAATCACTCCATGAACAGCCGTTTCAAGGCATGGCGTCACAGCCTGGCCTGGAGCCTGCCGATGGTGGCCCTGCTTGCAGGCTGCACCGGTGGCGACAACAAACAACCGAAAACCCATGCCCTGGCCACCTACTCCAGCGCCACCTGGGAAGCGCTGCCAGCGGTGTCCGACACCGATCTGGAAGCCGGTTTCGGTTCTTGGCGCAGCGCCTGCACCCGACTCAAGGCCGACCCGGTCTGGGGCGACACCTGCGCAGCGGCGGCCAATGTGCCGCAAACCGCCAGCGACATTCGCGGCTTCCTCAAGCAGAACCTCGATGTCTATGGCCTGCGTGCCGCCAACGACAACCCCAACGGCTTGATCACCGGCTACTACGAACCGGTCTATCCCGGGAGCCTGACCCAGACCAACGTTGCCAACGTCCCGGTCTATGGCGTCCCCGAGGACATGATCATCGTCGCCCTCGACAGCATTTACCCGGAACTCAAGGGCAAACGCCTGCGTGGTCGACTTGAAGGTCGCGTGCTCAAGCCGTACGACGATGCGGCAACCATCGAAAGCAAAGGGGTCAAGGCCCCGGTCGTGGCCTGGCTGACCGATCCGATGAACCTGCAGTTCTTGCAAATCCAGGGTTCGGGTCGTATCCAGCTCGACAATGGCCGCCAGTTGCGCATTGCTTACGCCGACCAGAACGGCCACCCGTATCGACCGATCGGCCGCTGGCTGGTGGAGCAGGGTGAGTTGAAAAAAGAAGACGTGACCATGGGCGCCATCAGCACCTGGGCCAAGGCCAATCCATCGCGGATTCCCGAACTGCTCGGCAGCAACCCCAGCTATGTGTTCTTCACCCGCAACCCGGACAGCAACGAAGGTCCGCGCGGCTCGCTGAACGTACCGTTGACCGCCGGTTACAGTGCGGCGGTGGATCGCAAGGTGATTCCGCTGGGCAGCCTGTTGTGGCTGTCCACCACCAGACCGGACGGTACCGCACTGGTTCGACCCGTGGCAGCTCAAGACACCGGCGGCGCAATTGCCGGTGAAGTCCGGGCGGATCTGTTCTGGGGTACCGGTGATGCGGCCGGGCAATTGGCCGGGGACATGAAGCAGCAGGGGCAGATCTGGATGCTCTGGCCCAAAGGTGCAGCGTTGCCGCAAGTGCCGCAGGTGGCGGATGCGGTCAAAGCCAATCCTTGAGTCCCGCGTCGCCTGACAGGCCGCTTTCGCGAGCAAGCCCGCTCCCACATAGGATCACCGTCGAACACAAGTTTTGTGTCCACTGAAGATCAAATGTGGGAGCGGGCTTGCTCGCGAAGCGGCCGGCAAAAACCCTGGAGATCTGTCAGACCGACACCACAAAGAAACTCACGATCAGCCCCATCCCGACGAACCACATCAACGACCGCAGCGCCGCCAGGTCCGTCAGATAGAAAATGATGTAAAGCAAACGACTGGTGATGAACAACACCGACAACACATTGATTGTCACCAATTCGGCGTTGCCCGCCAGGTGCGCCACAATCACTGCGGCTGCAAACGCTGGCGTCACCTCAAAACTGTTCAGCTGCGCCGCATTCGCCCGCTTGCCCAACCCCTCCAGCGAATCGAGAAACCCTCGTGGATCATGATTGTGTCTCAAACCGTATCCGCCGCTGATCTTCGCCACGGCCGTGCACAGATACGGCAGGAAGATCGCAATCAAAATGCACCACAGAGCAACCGTCATAAAGCAATCCCTTCTTCACGTTTCAGAACAGTCAAAATTTCATGACCAATATGCCAATCAGCACCAACCCACAGGCTAAGAGGCGCGGTCCGCCAAAAGGTTCTTTGAGGTAACGCATGCCAAACAGCACCACCAGAATCACGCTGATCTCGCGCAACGCCGCTGCTTCTGCAATCGAGCCCAATTGCATCGCCCACAGCACCAGAGCGTAGCTGAACAACACGCAAAACCCGACCGCCAGGCCCAACCGCCACTGCTCGCGCCAGAACAGCATGAACGCGGGTCGTTTGCGTACCACTGCCAACAACGGAAACGGCCAGGCACTGAGCATGGTGACCCAGACCAGGTAATCCAGAGGATGGGACCAACGCCGCAATGCCTGCCCGTCGATGTAGGTGTAGCAACCGATGCACAGGCCGATCAACGCCACCACCGGCAACATCGACCACGGCAAACGCGCACCGCCGCCCCCCTGCCAGAGCAGGCACAGCATGCCGAACGGGATCAGCAGGATGCCGAAAATCTGTTGATGGGTCAGTACTTCCCCGGCAAAGATCAGCGTCAGCGCCAGCACCACCAACGGTGACAGGCCGCGCATCAATGGATAGACCAGCCCGAGGTCGCCGACCCGATAGGCCTGGATCAGCAAATAGCGATAGAGCAACTCGAACGCCGCCGATGCCAGGATCCACGGCCAGATCTCCATCGGCGGCACGCTCAGGAACGGCAACATCAGCGCGACAAAGAGCAGCGCCACGCTGTCCATGCAGGCCACCACCAGCAGCCGCTCCGCACTGAATTTGATCAGGGTATTCCACGCCGCGTGCAACAGCGCCGCCACCAACACCAACGCCGTCGCAAGCACGGCCTACTCCTTATATTGACCCACCTCTTGTAGGAGCGAGCTTGCTCGCGAAAAACGTGAGGGCAACGTAGCCAACCGGCAAATACGCGTCTTCGTTCACGTCCATCGCGAGCAAGCTCGCTCCTACAGTGTTCGGTAGAGAATTGATTCGCCATATGTCAGCAGCTGTTTATACTGCAAACGACCACGCCGCACTCAGTTGCGCACAGACCAATTCCAATAAAATCTGCCCTTGGCCCGCTCTCCCCGAGAACGGTCTTTGGCATGCGTATGCCTGATCACAGCGTCAAGACTACCGACAGAGACCCTGCGCATGCCACTCGCCTTGCTTGCCCTCGCTGTTGCCGCCTTCGGCATCGGCACCACCGAATTCGTCATCATGGGTCTGTTGCCCGACGTCGCCCGCGACCTCAGCGTGAGCATTCCCGATGCCGGATTGCTGATCACCGGTTATGCCCTGGGCGTGGTGTTCGGCGCACCGGTCCTGGCCGTCGGCACCGCCAACATGCCGCGCAAAGCTACCCTGCTGGGCATGACGCTGATGTTCATCCTCGGCAACATGCTCTGCGCCCTGGCGCCGAATTACGCGACGCTGATGGCCGCGCGAGTGATCACGGCTCTGTGCCACGGCGCATTTTTCGGTATCGGTTCGGTGGTGGCCGCCGGGCTGGTCGCACCGAACAAACGCGCCCAGGCGATTGCCATGATGTTCACCGGCCTGACCCTGGCCAACGTGCTCGGCGTGCCACTGGGCACCGCGCTCGGGCAATACGCCGGTTGGCGTTCGACCTTCTGGGCGGTGTCGGTGATCGGGGTGCTGGCCGCCATTGCGCAATGGGTGTGGCTGCCGAAAAACATCGCAATGGATAAAGCCAACCTGGCCAGCGAGTTCAAGGTGCTGGGCAAGGCCAACGTACTGCTGGCCCTGGGCATGAGTGTGCTGGCCTCGACCAGCCTGTTCAGCGTGTTCACCTACATCGCGCCGATCCTGCAGGACATCACCGGCGTCAGCCCGCACGGCGTCACCCTCATGCTGCTGTTGTTCGGCGTTGGCTTGACCGCCGGCAGCATGCTCGGTGGACGTCTGGCCGACAGCCGCTTGCTGCCTTCGCTGGTGGGCATGGCGCTCGCGGTACTGGTGGTGCTGGCGGCCTTCACGCAAACCAGCCATTCGGCAATCCCGGCGGCGATCACGCTGGTGCTATGGGGGACGTTCGCCTTCGCCCTGTGCCCGATCCTGCAATTGCTGATCATCGACCAGGCCCACGAAGCACCGAACCTGGGTTCGACCTTGAACCAGAGCGCCTTCAACCTCGGCAACGCCGCCGGGGCCTGGATCGGTGGCCTGGTGGTGGCCAGCGGCGCGGATCTGGCGGACTTGCCGTGGACGGGCGCACTGGTCAGTGGCCTGACCGTACTGACGGCGATGTTCTTTATCTATCGCCAGCGTCGCGGTGCAGCTGCGCTTGATGTGGCGGGCTGATTACTTTCGCTTCATGGGCGGGTCGGGCTGCTCGCCTTGATCCGCAGCCTGCTTGGGCGGCCCGCTTTCGCTGCGAATCTGCGCATGGCTGATCAGCGCGAAAATGAAACTGCCACCGATGATGTTCCCCGCCAGCGTCGGCCCGGCGAACACCAGCCAGAAATCACTCCACGGCAACTCACCGGCAAACACCAGATACGAGACCTCCAGCGAACCGACCACGATGTGAGTGAAATCTCCCAGCGCCATGAGGTAGGTGATGAGGATGATGATCCACATCTTGGCGCTCTCCATGGATGGAATCATCCAGACCATGGTGGCGATCATCCATCCGGAAATGATGCCCTTGGCGAACATCTGGCTGGCGTGGTTTTCCATGACCTTGCGCCCGATATCAAGGAAGGCGACATCGGTCTTGCTGTCGAAGATCGGCAATTCCAGCATCACGTACGCCACCAGCAAGGTGCCGCAAAGGTTGCCGATCAACACCACCGTCCATAGCCGCAGCAGACGGCCGAAATTGGCGAGCGTCGGCTTGGTCATCACCGGCAGCACGGCGGTCAGGGTGTTTTCGGTGAACAGTTGCTGGCGGGCCAGGATCACCGCGAGAAAACCGGCGCAATAGCCGAAACTCGCGATCACCTTGAAGCCTTCATCGTCCGGTAGACGGGAATTGAGCAAGCCCATGGCCATCAGCGACAGGCCCATGGTCAGGCCGGCTGCCAGCGCCGACCACCACAACGCCGCAATGCTGCGCTCCAGCTCCTGATCGCCCTGGGCACGAATGATCTCGTGCAGTACCGCGGCACGGGGCGGCTGGCTCTTTTCGACTTCGTGCTCTTCTTGCGCCGAAAGGTTCGGGGTCTTGCCGTCGTGTGCCGAGTTCATGGGATGCGCAACCGGTGGCGGGCTATTTAGCTACGACACCGTGGGGTTCACGACTGTTCAGTAGGCAGACAAATCTCCAGGTTCAGCAGATCGCCTTCGCGAGCAAGCCCGCTCCCACATTTGATCTTCAGTGGATACAAAATTTGTGTCCGACGGTGATCCAGTGTGGGAGCGGGCTTGCTCGCGAAGGGGACGACACCGATCTCACTGACCAGCGTCCTAGTCCTGGAACTGATCCTTGACGTACTTGATCTCGGTCCGGCCGTGAGGCGCCGGCAAGCCGTCTTCACCGAGGTTCACGAACACCATTTTCTCGACCGTGAGGATGCTCTTGCGGGTGATCTTGTTGCGCACTTCGCACGTCAGGGTGATCGAGGTGCGGCCAAACTCGGTAGCCGTGATACCCAGCTCGATGATGTCGCCCTGGCGCGAGGCGCTGACGAAGTTGATTTCGGAAATGTACTTGGTGACCACACGCTGATTGCCCAATTGGACGATGGCGTAGATCGCCGCCTCTTCGTCGATCCAGCGCAACAGGCTGCCGCCGAACAACGTGCCGTTCGGGTTGAGGTCTTCGGGTTTTACCCATTTGCGGGTGTGGAAATTCATATTCACTCCTGAGCGTCTTGCCGAATGATGCTGACCATCATGGCAGAGCCCGAGCTAGAGCTCTATTGAGCATCGACTATGGTCTCGATTACCGTTCGGACATTGACTGACAGAAACGCTTTGGAAGATCAGCATAGCCCGCTATAATCGCCACCGTTTCAAAACGGTCATCATCACTTGATACCGTTTTCCCGCCACCTGTCCGAGGGGCGCTGCAGCAGGCTAGACCTGTCAGGCTCGGATGGGGCGTTGCCTGGCCTTAAGCCAGACACTAAACGCACAACGGCGCCCATTCGCATACATTACGAATGGAGGCTCTTCATGAGCGCTGTCAACACGCCTGCAGATTTCACCGACTATAAAGTCGCCGACATGTCCCTGGCTGCCTGGGGCCGTCGCGAAACCATCATCGCTGAATCCGAAATGCCAGCCCTGATGGGTCTGCGTCGCAAGTACTCCGAAGAGCAACCGCTCAAGGGCGCGAAGATCCTCGGCTGCATCCACATGACCATTCAGACCGCCGTGCTGATCGAAACCCTGGTTGCCCTGGGTGCCGAAGTGCGCTGGTCGTCCTGCAACATTTTCTCGACTCAGGATCAGGCCGCCGCTTCCATCGCTGCTGCCGGCATCCCGGTTTTCGCCTGGAAAGGCGAGACTGAAGAAGAGTACGAGTGGTGCCTGGAGCAAACCATCCTGAAGGATGGCGCGCCTTGGGACGCCAACATGATCCTCGACGACGGCGGCGACCTGACCGAGCTGCTGCACAAGAAATACCCAGCCGTTCTGGACCGCGTCCACGGTGTGACCGAAGAGACCACCACTGGCGTTCACCGCCTGCTGGACATGCTGGCCAAGGGCGAGCTGAAAATCCCGGCCATCAACGTCAACGACTCGGTGACCAAGAGCAAGAACGACAACAAGTACGGCTGCCGTCACAGCCTGAACGATGCGATCAAGCGCGGCACCGACCACCTGCTGTCCGGCAAGCAAGCGCTGGTGATCGGCTACGGTGACGTGGGCAAGGGTTCCGCCCAGTCCCTGCGTCAGGAAGGCATGATCGTTAAAGTCTCCGAAGTCGACCCGATCTGCGCCATGCAAGCCTGCATGGACGGTTTCGAACTGGTTTCGCCGTTCATCGACGGTATCAACACCGGCACCGAAGCAAGCATCGACAAAGCGCTGCTGGGCAAGATCGACCTGATCGTGACCACCACCGGTAACGTCAACGTTTGCGACTCGAACATGCTGAAGGCCCTGAAGAAGCGCGCTGTTGTCTGCAACATCGGCCACTTCGACAACGAAATCGACACCGCTTTCATGCGCAAGAACTGGGCATGGGAAGAAGTTAAGCCACAGGTGCACAAGATCCACCGTACCGGCGCTGGCGATTTCGACCCACAGAACGACGACTACCTGATCCTGCTGGCCGAAGGCCGTCTGGTTAACCTGGGTAATGCAACCGGCCACCCGAGCCGCATCATGGACGGCTCGTTCGCCAACCAGGTCCTGGCGCAGATCTTCCTGTTCGGCCAGAAGTACGCCGACCTGTCGCCAGCCCAGAAAGCCGAGCGCCTGACCGTTGAAGTACTGCCGAAGAAACTCGACGAAGAAGTGGCCCTGGAAATGGTCCGTGGCTTCGGCGGCGTCGTGACTCAACTGACCAAGACCCAGGCCGACTACATCGGCGTGACCGTCGAAGGTCCGTTCAAGCCGCACGCTTACCGCTACTGATCCGCTGATCGGCAATAGCGGTGTTCTGATACACCGCGTTGCCTGCATCGCCAGCAAGCCGGCTCCTACAAGTGAGTAGTCGTACGCAACATGACGGTACGACGTAAATCCTGTAGGAGCCGGCTTGCTGGCGAATGCGGACAAACCGGCCCCTCAGGCTTACGCGTTTCCAAGGATATGACCATGTCCCAAGATCGTCGCTACAGCTTCGAGTTCTTCCCTACGAAGACCGATGCTGGGCATGAAAAGCTGCTCGCCACTGCTCGCCAGCTGGCTACCTACAACCCCGATTTCTTTTCCTGCACCTACGGCGCCGGCGGTTCGACCCGTGATCGCACGCTGAACACCGTGTTGCAGCTCGAAAGCGAAGTCAAAATCCCTGCTGCCCCGCACTTGTCTTGCGTAGGCGACAGCAAGGACGACTTGCGCGGCCTGCTGGCCCAGTACAAGGCCGCCGGCATCAAGCGTATCGTCGCCCTGCGCGGTGACCTGCCTTCGGGCATGGGCATGGCCAGTGGCGAAATGCGCCACGCCAATGACCTGGTGGAATTCATTCGTGAAGAAACCGGTGATCATTTCCACATCGAAGTCGCCGCCTACCCGGAAATGCATCCGCAAGCGCGCAACTTCGAAGACGATGTCGCCAACTTCGTGCGCAAGGCCAATGCCGGCGCCGACAGTGCGATCACCCAGTATTTCTTCAACGCCGACTGCTACTTCTACTTTGTGGAACGCGTACGAGCGCTGGGCGTGAACATCCCGATCGTGCCGGGCATCATGCCGATCACCAACTACAGCAAGCTGGCGCGCTTCTCCGATGCCTGCGGTGCGGAAATCCCGCGCTGGATCCGCAAGCAGCTGGAAGCCTACGGCGACGACACCCAGAGCATTCAGCGCTTTGGCGAACAGGTCATCACCGAAATGTGCGAACAACTGCTGCAGGGCGGCGCTCCGGGGCTGCACTTCTACACGCTGAACCAGGCTGAAGCGAGCCTGGCAGTGTGGAACAACCTGAAGTTGCCGCGCTGAAGCAGCTACAAGCTAAAAGCTGCTGACTAAAATCAAAGGATCGCAATCTTCGACAGCTCCTGTAGGAACTTTCGCAGGTTGCGATCTTTTGCTTTCAACGCACTATTAATGTGTGGCAATCCACGGACTTAGAGCATCTGCGGTGAGTTTCTGGCTCTTTCCGGTTTCTCGTCGTAATCTCAGCCCATGCCTTTGATCACGCAGTTAATCGCCTTGCTTGTCTTCACTTGCCTGAGCTTCGCCGCCCGGGGCGAGAAGCTGCGCATTGTCACGGAACCGTGGGCGCCTTACGTATACGAAGACAACAACGGCAAATCACTGGGCCTGGACTACGAAACCACCGCCATTGTCTTCAAGCGCCTGGGCATCGAAGTGGAGTGGCAGTTCCTGCCATGGAAACGCTGCCTGTCGATGCTTGAGTCGGGCCAGGCCGACGGTGCGCTGGACATTTTTCACAGCGACGAGCGTGATGCGACCCTGCTCTACCCCAGCGAACCACTGTCTGAAGTCCAGTTCGTGCTGTTCTACGCCAATGACCGGCCCCATCCGTTTCGCACCCTCGATGACCTGCGCGGCCTGACCATCGGCACCTCGCCGGGTTACCTGTACAGCAAGGACTTCAGTGATTCGACGCTGTTCACCCGCGAGCCGGCCCCCACCCATGAGGCCAACTTCGGCAAGCTGGTACGCGGGCGTATTGACCTGCTGATCACCGACCGCCGGGTCGGCCAGCATTTGCTCGACGAACTGGGCATCCGCGACAAGATCACCGAAAACCCCACGGTCATCAGCCAGCAGAGCCAGTTTCTCGCGGTGCGGCGCAATGCAGGCATGGACCTGCTGGTGCAACGTTTCGGCGCCGAACTCAAACGTTTCAAGCGCGAACCCGCCTACGCCGAACTGAGTGCCCGCTACGGCGCGGAACCGGGCGCCAGCGTGAAGACTGGAAAGACCACGGCCGCCACGGAAAAAACCGTTGAGCAGCAGGAAAGCGGCGCGCAGTGATTGCTCTGTTATACTCCGGCCTTCCCGCCAGGCTCACGCCCGGACGCTCGGAATCGTTAAAGGCATCTCAACCCCGCTACTGCGCAGCTTTCAGCCCGCGCGAGCGCTTGCAGACGAGCCTTCGAGACCCAGCAGGACCGGACGGGATTGCGTCCTCTTAAACGCCATTCGCGCCAGGCAAGACTCCCATTGGGCCAAGCCCTAACTAGAACAGGATTACTCATGTCCTTTGCTTCCCTCGGTCTCTCCGAGGCTTTAGTCCGCGCCATCGAGGCGGCGGGCTATACCGAGCCTACTCCGGTGCAACAGCGGGCCATTCCCGCCGTGTTGCAAGGTCGCGACCTGATGGTCGCGGCACAGACAGGTACTGGTAAAACCGGCGGTTTCGCCCTTCCGATCCTGGAGAGGTTGTTCCCTAACGGTCACCCGGACAAATCCCAGCGTCACGGCCCGCGCCAGCCGCGCGTACTGGTCCTGACCCCGACTCGCGAACTCGCAGCCCAAGTGCATGAAAGCTTCAAGGTCTATGCCCGTGACCTGAAGTTCGTCAGTGCCTGCATCTTCGGTGGCGTTGGCATGAACCCGCAGGTTCAGGCCATGTCCCGTGGCGTAGACGTGCTGGTGGCCTGCCCTGGCCGCCTGCTCGACCTCGCCGGCCAAGGCAGCGTCGACCTGTCCCACGTGGAAATCCTCGTGCTGGACGAAGCCGACCGCATGCTCGACATGGGTTTCGTCCACGACGTGAAGAAAGTGCTGGCGCGTCTGCCGGCCAAACGCCAGAACCTGTTGTTCTCGGCGACCTTCTCCAAGGACATCACCGACCTCGCCGGCAAGCTGCTGCACAACCCGGAACGCATCGAAGTCACGCCGCCGAACACCACGGTCGAGCGCATCGAGCAGCGCGTATTCCGCCTGCCGGCCAGCCACAAGCGGGCCTTGCTGGCCCACCTGATCACCGCCGGAGCCTGGGAACAGGTACTGGTGTTCACCCGCACCAAGCACGGCGCCAACCGCCTGGCCGAGTACCTGGACAAACACGGCCTGAGCGCCGTCGCGATCCACGGCAACAAGAGCCAGAACGCCCGCACCAAAGCCCTGGCCGACTTCAAGGCCGGCACCGTGCGCATCCTGGTGGCCACCGACATCGCCGCCCGCGGCCTGGACATCGACCAGTTGCCCCACGTGGTCAACTTCGAACTGCCGAACGTCGATGAAGACTACGTGCACCGTATCGGCCGTACCGGCCGTGCCGGTCGTTCGGGCGAGGCGATCTCGCTGGTAGCCCCGGACGAAGAAAAACTGCTGAAAAGCATCGAACGCATGACCAAGCAGAAAATCGCCGACGGCGACCTGATGGGCTTCGATGCCAGCACCATCGAAGCGGAAAAACCTGAAGTTCGCGAGCGTCCGGACATGCGCAACCCGCGCAATCCACGTGGCCCGCGCGGCGACGGTCCGAACGGCAGCGGTGGCGGCGGCGGTCGCAAGGACAAAGGCAAAGACAAGGGCAAGGAAAAGCCGGCCGGCGAACGCGGCGAGCGCCCTGCCCGTCAGCAGAAGCCACGTGAAGGCACTCCGGCTCGCGAACAGCGTCCGTCACAGCCTCCTCGTGCCGCCGCTGACCGCGCCCCGGACGAGTTCCTGGATGACGATATCGATAACTTCGGTAACCGCGTCGACTACGTGCCTCAGCAGAAACCCGCGCAAGGCCGTGGCCGTCGTCCGGGTGCTCCGGCACAAGGCACTGCAGCAGGTGCGGGCGCTCCGCGTTCCGGCAAGCCACAGGGTGGTCGTCAGAACGGTCCGCGCAACAGCGACGGCGCTACCACCGGCACACCGCCAGCCAAGCGCAGCGGTCCACGCAGTGGTGCGCCGCGCGATGGTCAGGCGCGTCGTGAAGACTCACGCAATCGCCGCCCGGCCCGTGACGACCAGCCGCGTTCGGAACCTGCTGTGCAGAACCCACGTGGCCCCGCGCCGAAGATCATGCACAAGGAGTCGAAGGCTGACCGCTTCCCGACACCTGAGCAACTGGATCAACTGCCAAGCCGTCCTCGTGGTGAGAAACCAGCGCTGCTGACCCGCAATCGCTGAGTTATCGCTGCAATGAAAAATGCCCCGGTTCGAAAGAGCCGGGGCATTTTTTATGGCGAAAAACCTGTAGGAGCCGGCTTGCTGGCGATTGGGGCAACTCGGTTTCTGCCGTGTCTCGGAAGACGCTATCGCCAGCAAGCCGGCTCCTACGGTCTCAGCATTACTTCGCTTTTACACCTTCAAACGTAACGTACAGATCGACTGCGTCGGACTGTGGACCCAGGTCCATCATCTTGCCGAAATCGGAACGCTTGATGCTGGTAGTGCCCTCGAAGCCAGCACGGTAGCCGCCCCATGGATCCTTGCCTTCACCCAGGAAAGTGGCCTTGATCACCACTGGCTTGGTAACGCCAGCAATCGTCAGGTCGCCGTTCACGTCTGCAGTGTCTTTGCCAGCGGCGTTTTTGCCAGTGGATTTAACGCTGGTGGACTTGAAGGTAGCCTTGGGGAAATCAGCCACTTTCAGGAAGTCTTTGCTGGAGATGTGCTTGTCACGTTCAGCATTGTTGGTGAAGACGCTGGCAGTGTTCACGTTGAACTCGATCTTGCTGTCTTCAGGCTTGGCAGCGTCGAAGCTGAACGTGCCGTCGAGGTCCTTGAAAGTACCGGTGATGTAGCTGTAGCCCAGGTGGCTGATCTTGAAGTCGACGAAGGCGTGCTGGCCTTGCTTGTCGACGGTGTAGTCAGCCGCCATCACGTTGGCGGACAGCAGAGCGGAGCCGATTGCCAGAGCGGCGAGAGTCTTTTTCAACATGCTTTGTTTTCCTTGGGAGTCGAGGTTGAACTTCAGGCTTTGCGACCCAGCATGCGCTTGAGGGTCACATCACGGTCGATAAAGTGGTGCTTCAATGCTGCCAACGCATGGAGGCCGGAAAAAATTACCAGCGCCCACGCCAGGTAGAGGTGAATCGCGCCAGCGTTATCTGCCTGGTCCGGTAGTCCGGAAATCAGGGCAGGCACTTCAAACCAGTCAAACACCGGGATCCCGGCACCTTCAGCGGTGGAAATCAGGTAACCGGCAATCATCACAGCGAACAGACAGAAATACAGAAAAGCATGGCCGAGCATGGCGCCCAGACGCGTCATGCGGCCGTAGCTGGCCAGGGTTGGCGGCGGCGGGCTGATGAAGCGCCACAACACGCGCAATACCATGACCCCCAGCAGGATCAAGCCAATGCTCTTGTGCAGATCCGGCCCCGACTTGCGCCATGGGTCGTAATAACCCAGGTCGACCATCCACAGCCCCAGGGCGAACAAACCGAACACGGCCAGTGCCACGCCCCAGTGCATGAAGATACTGACCCAGCCGTAGCGGGAGGTAGAGTTACGTAGCTGCATTGCCTAGATCCCTGTGAGTACTGGCCCAAGACTATCGAGTTATCTATCGAATTAAAGCGGAAAATTTTGCTTTGAAATATCGAGAAATACGATCAAGAGTCTGAAGCCGAAGGGTTAAGGAAAGATTAAAGTCGAAATTGTGAGAAAAAGTGAATACAAACCAGTGAACACCTGTATCAAATGGTTTATTCGATTCTGCTCCCGGTTTTTCTTCAGGCAAAAAAAAGCGCGGCCCGTGAGCCCCGCTTTTTTTCGCCTGAACGTTACTGCGCTGTGGTCTCAGTGGCCGCTCCACTGCTCTCCGATTCAGTTTTTTGACCGGTGCCGTCCTGGCAGGCTCCACCCTCCCCGATCCAAACACCTGATGACGGCCCTTTCCTTTTCTGCTTCAGGCTAAACATCGACGGTTTTTTATTCAAGCGATAAATATGTATTGCCACTTCCGTAGTTGAACTTGGTTCAATGAGACCTCAACAGTTCATTGAACAAGGAAAAAACATGGCTATTACTTACACTCCATTCCAAGCAAACGGCTCGCCTTTACTGCCCCCCAATCAAATGATGTCGGCGGGACAGTACCTCATGTCTGAAAATGGACAATTTCGATTGGTGTTGCAGGCTGACGGAAATTTGGTTATTACCGACAATGGTGCTGTAGTTTGGGTTGCGGACGCCAATCAAATTTATAGTAGGACTTTATATCAAAAAAGAATGAATCAACGACTGCAGTTTGTAATCAGTAATAGTGGCTTTTTATACGACCCCTCCAGAAAGCGTCTATGGGTTGCCGAAAGCTCTCATAGCACTGACAAATCGCTTTGGTACAACGCTTGTATGGTCATGCAAGATGACGGAAATCTGGTCATTTACGACGGACGGACGGGCAGTCTGTGCTGGGCTCGCTTTGGATTTGTCCCTGGCCGCATTCCAAAGGCAAAGCAGGCCAAGGTTTTATTTGAAGGCATAGAAATTAAAACTTGGAAATTCTCATTCCCTCGCTAATTATGATAAACACCTTAGATATCTAAGGACCTTTAATCACAGGAGGTGGCTGTAAGCAATCTGGCTTGTACGGATCAATCTGGCATTTATGGGTCAACTCAAGGTCGCGACCTTGAATAGTTAGACCACCATCCACACAACCAATAAGCGCAATAAAAATTACTAGTGCAGCTAATATTTTCATATACCCCCCAAGTTTTTCTAAGAGCGTATAATTGAACATTATACGAAACCTATAATTCATTTCTGATTACTTTGTGGGAAGCTTCTGATATATCGCTAAAGCGTGTAGGACCGAGATTGTTGGTTGCACGAGCCCGATGCCAAACAAGGCCGGAATATCTCACCTTTGAAGGATAGGCAAAAAAAAGCGCGGCCCTTGAGCCGCGCTTTTTTACGCCTGACCGTTACTGCGCCTTGGCATCCGTTGCCGGGGTCGCAGCCGGTTTGGCCGCTGGCTTCTTCGCCGGCTCAGCCTTCTTGACCGGTGCCTTGGCCGGAGCTTTTTTCGCCTCGGTCTTGGCTGGTGCTTTGGCCGGAGCCTTTTTGGCCGGCTCTGCTTTTACCGGAGTCGCAGGTTTCGGTGCTTCGACCGGAGCCGGTGCAACAGCCGGGGCAGGTGCTGGCACAGGAGCAGGTGCTACTGGCTCAGGTGCCTTGACCGGCTCTGGCTTCTTCTCGTCATCCGAGCCGCCGAACAGGTTGCTGAAGAAATTGCCTTTCTTCGCCGCCACCGCACCAGCGCCCGCCGTCGCGGCGACCGCGCCGACTTTCGCCGGTTCGAACGACTTGCCCGCCGCCAGGTCTTCAACCTGGTTCGCGGCACGCTGGCCGGTGCGCAGCGCGCCCTCCAGGGTGCCGGGGTACAGGGTGTCGGTGTGTTCGCCAGCGAAGGTTACGCGCTGGATCGGGCGTTCCCACAGGCGCCAAAACTTGCTGATCTGGCCCGGACCGAAGGCCAGGTAAGCGCCGCCCATCGACGGGTCGGTGCTGTAGCGACGGATTTCATAACCGGTGAACGAGCCACGGGCCTGTGGATAGAACGCGTGCAGGCGGATCAACACCTGATCGACCATCTGCTTGTCGCCGAACGCCTGCATCACCCGCGCATTGTCGCCGGACAGGTTGATCACTACGTTGGCGCCGCCCTTCAGGGCAGGCTCGATCCACAACATGCCCAGGCCGGCGTTGCTGAAAATCTCGCCGGACATGCGCGCCTTGGGTTCCCACACCGGCGTCTTGAACTTCAGCATGATCTGGTCGCGCCAGCCGTAGTTGGTACCTTTGATCGCCGCCAGGTGCTGGGCGTCCAGCGCCGGGGTCATCTGGATCTTGTTCAGGGCGCGCAGAGGCACGGCCAGCACGACGTAGTCAGCCTGATAACCAACGCTGTCGACTTTGACGGTCACACCGTCCTTGTCCTGAATGATCGCCGAGACCGGGGAGTTGGTCTTGATGACTTTCAACTGTTTGACCAGGGCCTGGGCCAGCACCTGGCTGCCACCGACCAGGCGCGAAGCGCGCAGGTCACGATCGGAGACGCCACGGTAGACGCGGCTTTGCTGCGCGAAGTACAGCAGCGACAAGCGCGAAGGTTCGTCGTAGCGGGTCCGAATCTGCTGGTTGATCAACTGACGGGCGGTGGCTGGCAGGTTCTGCTTGTCGAGCCAGCTCGACACGTTGATCTGATCCAGCGCGTGCAGCGTGTTGTTGGCGGCCGGGTTCTGCGGGTCATCGATCGAGCGCGCCAGGTCGTCCACGGTCTTGTCGAAGCGCTTGAGCGCCTCGGCGGTGGCCGGCTGCTTGGTCGCCAGATCGGCGGCGGAGAAATACTCGCCATCGATCAGATAGCTTGGGGTCCGCACGAATTCAGGGGCTGGCGTGGTGCTCAGCTTGAAGTTCGATACGTACTTGTTCAGCACCGGCTGGACTTTGTCGTTGCCGATCCACTCGCTGGTGGCCATGCCGGAACGGCCGCCCAGGCTCGACTTGGCTTCCAGCAGGGTGACCTGCCAGCCTTTGCTCTGCAGCTCGTACGCGGCAGTCAGGCCCGACAGGCCGCCGCCGATCACGATCGCGGTTTTATCCTTGGCCAGCGCAGAAACGCTGAACAGCCCCAACATCACCAGCGCACAGGCGCGCAGCCAACCGACAGACATTCAGCGAACTCCGGAATAACACGAGGAAAACAGCAGTATTTGCGAGCCAGACGGCTCAAGAAGCGCGAAGGATACGTCAGCCTTCAGACGCCTGCCAGCAACGTCTATCGGTACGTACAAAGTAGCTCATTCGACACAATGGGTTGTCCCCGTCGCACGCATTGCATAGGCTTGCGCGATTGTATGTCCGCGCTGGTCACGGACCGCCTCCAGGAGAGTGAAAATGGGCCTGAATAATCAGTGGATGCAACGCGATCTCGCCGTGTTGTGGCATCCCTGCACCCAGATGAAAGATCACGAGCAACTGCCGCTGATCCCGATCAAGCGCGGTGAAGGCGTGTGGCTGGAAGACTTCGAAGGCAAACGCTACCTCGATGCGGTCAGCTCCTGGTGGGTCAACGTGTTCGGGCATGCCAACCCACGGATCAACCAGCGCATCAAGGATCAGGTCGACCAACTCGAACACGTGATCCTTGCCGGTTTCAGCCATCAACCGGTGATAGAGCTGTCCGAGCGCCTGGTGAAGATGACTCCGGAAGGCCTGACCCGGTGCTTCTACGCCGATAACGGCTCGTCCTGCATCGAAGTCGCGCTGAAAATGAGCTTTCACTACTGGCTCAATCGCGGCACGCCTGCCAAGAAACGCTTCGTCACCCTGACCAACAGCTACCACGGTGAAACCATGGCGGCGATGTCGGTGGGCGACGTACCGCTGTTCACCGAGACCTACAAAGCCCTGCTGTTGGACACCATCAAGGTGCCGAGCCCGGACTGCTACCTGCGCCCCGAGGGCATGAGCTGGGAAGAGCACTCGCGCAACATGTTCGCTGCCATGGAGCAGACCCTGGCCGAAAACCACGACACGGTCGCGGCGGTGATCGTCGAGCCGCTGATCCAGGGCGCCGGCGGCATGCGCATGTACCACCCGGTGTACCTCAAGCTGCTGCGCGAGGCCTGCGATCGCTACGGCGTGCACCTGATCCACGACGAAATCGCCGTCGGCTTCGGCCGCACCGGGACGATGTTCGCCTGCGAACAGGCCGGCATCCGCCCGGATTTCCTGTGCCTGTCCAAGGCCCTGACCGGCGGTTACCTGCCGCTGGCGGCGTGCATCACCACGGACGAAGTCTATAGCGCCTTCTACGACGACTACCCGACCCTGCGCGCCTTCCTGCACTCCCACAGCTACACCGGCAACCCGCTGGCGTGCGCGGCGGCCCTGGCGACCCTGGACATCTTCGAAGAAGACAACGTCATCGAGAACAACAAGGCCCTGGCGCAGCGCATGGCTTCGTCCACCGCACATCTGGTCGATCACCCGAATGTTTCGGAAGTGCGCCAGACCGGCATGGTGCTGGCCATCGAGATGGTCAAGGACAAGGCCAGCAAAGAGGCTTATCCATGGCAGGAGCGTCGCGGCCTGAAGGTGTTCCAGCACGCCCTGGAACGCGGTGCTTTACTGCGTCCACTGGGTAGCGTGGTGTATTTCCTGCCGCCGTATGTGATCACCCCGGAACAGATCGACTTCCTCGCCGAAGTGGCCAGCGAAGGGATCGACATTGCGACCCGTGACAGTGTCAGCGTGGCGGTGCCGAAGGACTTCCATCCGGGGTTCCGTGATCCGGGCTAAGACCAATGGAGAACCCTTGTGGCGAGGGGGCTTGCCCCCGTTGGGTCGCGAAGCGGCCCCAAATTCGGCAATTGCATTACATCAGTTAAAACGCATTAGCCGGTTTACGACTGCTTCGCAGCCGAACGGGGGCGAGTCCCCTCGCCACAAAAGCCCGTTAGCCACAAATGCGATTCCGATCCAATTTTTAGAGACCCAGAATGAGACTGTCCCGCTTCTTCATCGACGCCCCCCTGAGCACCGGCGAGCACGAATTGCCCGAAGCCCAGGCCCATTACATCAGCCGTGTGCTGCGCATGGCCGAGGGCGATGCGCTGCAACTGTTCGACGGCTCGGGCCAGGAGTTTCGCGCCAGGCTGGTCGAAGTCGGCAAAAAACGCGTGGTGGTGCAGATCGACGAAAGCTTCGCCGGGCAGGTCGAATCGCCACTGCAAATCCATCTCGGCCAGGGCCTGTCCCGTGGCGAGCGCATGGACTGGGCGATTCAGAAAGCCACGGAGCTGGGTGTCAGTGAAATCACCCCGATCTTCACCGATCGCTGCGAAGTCCGGCTCAAGGACGAACGCGCCGACAAGCGCCTGTTGCACTGGCGCCAGGTGGCGATCAGCGCTTGCGAGCAATGCGGGCGTTCACGGGTGCCGGTGATTCATCCGCCACTGTTGCTGGCTGACTGGTTGAAGCAGACAGAGGCTGAGTTGAAGCTGGTGCTGCATCCGGTGGCCGAGCCGCTGGTGAGCCATGCCAAGCCTGCAACACTGGCATTCCTGATTGGCCCGGAGGGTGGTTTGTCCGATGCCGAAGTCGATCAGGCCAAGGCCGGCGGCTTCCACGCCGCCCGCCTCGGCCCTCGGGTATTGCGCACCGAGACCGCGCCGGTAGTGGCGTTGGCGGTGGCCCAGCAGCTTTGGGGTGATTTCTAGGCCGCCATCGCTGGCAAGCCAGCTCCCACAGGTATCGGGTTGCCGCCAACACCGTGACCGACATCAATCCTGTAGGAGCCGGCTTGCTGGCGATAGCCGTTACGCGGTCTAAAGCACATAAAAGAAAATCGCCACAAAGTGCAGCAAACTCCCCGCGATCACGAACAGATGCCAGATCCCGTGGGCATGCCGCAGCCGATCGTCCAGGGCAAAAAAGATAATCCCCACGGTGTACAACACACCGCCCGAGGCCAGCCACGCAAACCCGGCGCCGCCCAATGCCGCGAGTAACGGCTTGACCGCCACCAGCACAATCCAGCCCATCACCGCGTAAATCACGATCGACAGGATCCGCGCTTCCGAACGTGGCTTGATCTCCTGCAGGATGCCGATCAGCGCCAGCCCCCAGACAATTCCGAACAACGTCCAGCCCCACGGCCCGCGCAGGGTCACCAGGCAGAACGGCGTGTAGCTGCCGGCGATCAGCAGATAGATCGAAAAGTGATCGACCTTCTGCATGATCACTTTCTTGCGCCCGCGCACGCTGTGGTACACGGTCGATGCGCTGTACAGCACCAGCAAGGTAAAGGCGTAGATAGCCATGCTGACGATCTTCCACGGGCTACCGTCCAGACTGGCCAGCACAATCAGCCACACCCCGCCGACAAACGCCGCCACGGCCCCGAACAGATGCGTCCAGGCGTTCAGTCTTTCCCCGTGATACATGTGGTGCTCCCCTCGAGTTTCATCACCGCAACGCGCAAGGCTCAGCCCTGGAGCGTAAAAGCGCAATGTTTCAGAACAAAAGTCCCCCTGTAGGAGCCGGCTTGCCGGCGATGGGGCCATGGAGTTTTGCGCTGTTTTCACGATTGCCATCGCTGGCAAGCCAGCTCCTACAAAGGTCTGTGAATACCGGGCACAATCGAGTCATTCCAAAAAGAGTCCGCCCCATGCTGATCGATGAAGAGTTGACCCTGAAAAAACTCGAGGTGTTCCTGGCCTTCATGCGCACCGGCAATCTGGCGCGGGCCGCCGCCGAGTTGCAGACCAGCAACGTCAGTGTGCATCGGGCGATCCATTCCCTGGAAAGCGCCCTGCGCTGTCCCTTGTTCAAGCACGAAGGCCGTAACCTGACGCCGCTGGAAAGCGCCTATGTGCTGGAAGAACGAGCGCAGAAGCTGATTCAGGATGTCGTCGAAAGCGTGCGCCTGACCCGCGAAGCCGCCGGGTTCTCGGCCGAACGATTCAAGCTGGGTTCACTGTATTCACTGACGGTGAAGACCGTGCCGCAGTTGATCATGGGCCTGAAGATCCGCCGCAGCGAACTCAACATCGACCTGATTCTGGGCTCCAACATCGACCTGCTCTACAAGCTCAAGAACATGGAAGTCGATGCGGCCCTGGTGTCGCTGGACGAGACTGTCAACGATCCGGATTGCGAGCAGATCCCGCTGTTTTCCGACGACATCTTCCTCGCCACCCCCGCCGACTCGAAGTTTGCCCAGCGAACCGAAGTCGACCTGGCCGAGGTCCGCGACGAAACCTTCATCACCCTGACCCAGGGCTTCGCCACCCATCAGGACGGCAAGCGGGTATTCGAGCAGGCAGGGTTCGAGCCGAAGGTGGCGATGCAGGTCAACGACATCTTCACCCTGCTGAGCATGGTCAGTTCGGGCGTGGGTTATGCGTTGTTGCCGGGGCGGATTGCGGCGGTGTACGAGAACCGGGTGAAGCTGATCCCGTTGCAGGAAAAGTACCGGTTGCAGCAGCACATCGGCGTGGTGTTCCTGAAGGCCAAGGAGCGTGATCCGAATCTGCTGGCGTTGCTGGCTGAGTGCCGGATGTATGCCAATCGGCAGGTTTGAAACCGTGTCGCACCCTTCGCGAGCAAGCCCGCTCCCACATTCGACCGCATTCCAAATGTGGGAGCGGGCTTGCTCGCGAAAGCGTCAGACCCGACAACTCAGCCCCTGAACCTAGCCAACTATCCCGCGAACAATGAAGTACAACAGCGAAGGCCCCAGCAAGCAGCCAAGCCCGGTGTGGAAGGTCGCAGTCAACGCGCCATAAGGCACCAGGCGCCGGTCCGTCGCCGCCAAACCGGCGGTCACGCCGCTCACGGTGCCGGCCAGCCCGCCAAACACCATCGCCGAGCGCGGGTTATCCAAGCCCATCCAGCGCGCCGCCATCGGCGTGCCGACCATCACCAGAATCGCCTTGATCAGGCCGGTGGCAATGGACAGCGCCACCACATCGGAGCTGGCGCCAATGGCCGCTCCGGTCACCGGGCCGACGATGTAGGTCACCGCACCGGCGCCAATGGTGGTCATGCTCACTGCGTCGCGATAACCGAATACCCAGGCCAAGCACGCGCCGACAATGAACGGCAGTACCGTGCCCAGCAGCAGCGCGATCACGCCGATCAAGCCGGCCTTTTTCGCTTCAGTGGCCTGCACCTCGAACGCCGTGGCAACGATGGCGAAATCCCGCAGCATCGCGCCGCCCATCAGGCCGATACCGGAAAACAACGTCAAGTCCGCCAGGCCCTTTTGCCCGCCGGTCATCGTGCCGCCAACCCAGGCCAGTACCAGGCCGATGACGATGGCAATCGCCGAACCGTGGATGCGTCCGAAGGTCAGGCGTTTGGAGATCACCACTGACACCCACATGATCACGCCGACAAAGGCGAATGCGGTGACCAGACCGTTGTGCTCCAGACCGTTCTTGATGAGATCCCACATATCAGCGGCCTCCCACTGGAGTGCCAACCGGCGTTACATCCGCCGGTTCATCGGGCAAGGGTTCGCCTTTGTGGGTCCGGCTGATCAAGGCAATGGTGCAACCGCAGACCACCACCGAACCGATTGCCGCCAACACCGCCACCGGGCCACCATGCAGCGCCGTGACCACGTTCTGCTGCGCCGCCATGGCAACGACTACCGGGATGTACATGGCGCCCCAGAAGCCGACACCCATCTCGCAATCCCGAGTCATGCCGCCACGTTTTTGCATCCACAACCGTGCGCAAATCAGCAGGATCATCGCGATCCCGACACCGCCGACGTTTGACTTCACACCCAGCAACACACCAAGCATGTCACCCATGATCACCCCTGCCAGCGTACAGATCGCCAACAGCGCCACACCGTAAATAATCATTGTTGTAGTCCTCAAAGTGCCTTTCGAATGTTGTTTTTGTTGTTCGAAGCCTGAGTCGGTGATTTAAGAGTGACGGCTGCCCTCCTCACACATCAGCGCCTGCAAGGTGTCGAGCCGCGCACCGTCGAAAGCAATCACGGTGCCTTGCTCGAACACCCGGCGCGCCAGCCCGGTGAGCACCGCGCCGGGCGGCAGTTCGATCTGTAGACGTACGCCGCGCTCGTAAGCGCTTTGTACCGTGCCTCGCCAATCGACGATGCGGCACATGTTGAAGGCCAGGTCGTCACGCAAGGCTTCAGGCTTGATCAGCGGACGCGCGCGACTGCCGCTCAGGTAACCAATCGTCGGCGTGTGCAGCGGCACGTTGGCGAAGGCGTCGGCCAGACGTTGCGCGGGCGCCTCAAGCAATGGGCAGTGGGACGGCACGCTCACTGCCAGACGCTTGGCCAGGCCGGCCCCACAACCTTTCGCCAACCCGGCCAGCGCTTTCATCGCCGCATCGCTACCGGCAATCACCACCTGGTTATCGGCGTTGATATTGGCCAGGTAAACCGGCATTTCTGCGCTGTGCACCTGGGCCAGCAGTGCCTCCACCGTGGCCAGGTCCAGACCGATGATCGCGGTCATGCCGTAGCCTTGTGGATAAGCCTGCTGCATCAACTCACCGCGCAGGCTGACCAGATGCAACGCATCGCTGAAACTCAGGGCACCGGCCACCACCGCTGCCGGGTAGGCGCCGATCGACAAGCCGGCCACGTAGTCCGGGGTCATGTCCAACTGGCGTGAAGCAGCGACGCCGGCGATCAGCAGGCAAAGCTGCACTGCCCTCGTCGACTGCAACGCCTCGGCAGAATCCAGCTGCGTCACATCTTCACCCAGCAGGTCGCTCGCCTCGCTCAACGTTTGCCGAGGCAAACGCGCCAGCATGCCGGGTTGTTGCGCGCCCTGGCCGGGAAACACCAACAAGCTGCTCACGTTGCCTGCTCCTGCGGATTCCACGGATCAGTAACCAGAATGGCTTGAATGGCATTTTTCAGCAGGACCCGCGACGAAGCACCAGCCCATTCGCGCAAGGCAACGGCGCCCGAAGGTGTCTGCAACTGCAGGTCCACGCGACACACGGCCGTGTCGAGAACGTTCACCAGCGCCTGCGCGTCGACACGACTCAACGGACGTGGCGTACGCAGGATCAGATCGAGATCGCTGCCCTCGTGCAAAGCGGTAAATCCACTGGCCAACTCGAACCCGGCACTGCCACTGACACCCCAGGTCCAGCCGCAGCTATCGAGGTGCGGGCGCAATTGCGACAAGGCACGCAGCGCCGGGAAATCACGCCTGCCTTGAACATGGCAGAGTTCTTCCGGCTGCACCCGTCGCGTGATGGCGGCGACGTCCATCAGCGCTGCAAATCGCTGCTCGCGCAACGGCCCGCGCACGCCCACCGCCACCTGCCCCGCCGCGCTCAAGGCGCGACGGACCACCACCGGCTGGCCGGCACTGATCGACTCGACCACCCACGCAGGCGCATCCGCAGGCAATTGCTGCGGGGTCATCCCCCACAGCAGGTCGTGAGCCAGAAGCGCATTCACCACTGCGCTCTCAGCAATTGGCGAACCTTGCTCGAGGCCGCACGATTACTCGCACCGAGGCGACCGCTCAGATCACGACCACCGGCGGCCACATCGCCAATCGCCTGATGCAGGCAATCGGTCACCCGCGCCAGATCCGCCGCAGTCGGCTGTTCGATCTGCTCCACCGACAGGGTTTCCCACAGCAATCCGAGGCTGGCATAGCTGTCGATGTCGTAGGCCATCGGCGGCACGCTGGCCGCCAGGGCTTCGAGCTCTTCGACACTGCGCAAGGTCACCCGCGCCGCCGACGCCTTGCCCATGGCATGCACCATCACCCCCGGATCGCGCAGGGCGATCAAGCGGTTGGCCTGATAGCCGTGGGCCAGAAATGCCCCGGACATCGCCTTGCCCACCAGCAAACCGATCACCGCATGACCGGCCAGGCGGGCACGGGCATAACTGTCCGCCGCAGCGGCCAGCGCCTGATGAATGCCGAGGGCCTCTTCGCGCCGACCGTAGGCCTGGCTCGGCACGTCGACGATGGCGATCAAGGCGCGTTTGTGTGCCTTGTCCTGATCAGCGGCGATGACTTCATCCACAGCCTTGGCCAGGCCCCAGCCTTCGAGCAAACCCACCTCGCCGTTGCGTGCACGGACGAAGCGGTTTTGCGGGTCGGCCACCACCGCGATAAAACGCACAGGCTGATCGCCCAGCGTACCGTCAGCTACTTTCAGCGAAGCCGGCAAACCCTCGATCGCTTTCGCCCCGGCGCTCAAGGCGTTGAACCAGTTCAAACCACGCAGTGAATACGAGTTCATGGGCGTTCTCCTTGGTACAGATCGCGAACCACGGACGGCTCGATTTGTGGTTCGGCGTCCAGGTGCGCCAGGCGTTGCAAGAACAGCTCGGCCTGACGGCTGCGTGATTGCGCCGGCAAACCTTGTTGGAGCAACTCACCCACCTGTTGGCGGATCTGCGCCACATCGTCATCGACATAACGGTCCACCAGGCCACTGGCGAAGCGCTGCTCGCCACCGGTCAGGCTCCAGATGAAGGGCCGGTCGCGGGAGTCGTATTCTTCGAGTCCGGCTTCCTGCTCGATCACCTGCGGGCCGTTCAAGCCCAGTCGCGCTTCCTGGGTCACCAACAGGTAACTGCACAACCCGGCGGCAATCGACATGCCGCCAAAGCAGCCGACGCTGCCCGCCACCACACCGACCACGGGCTGGTACTGCTGCAAGTCGACAATGGCTGCGTGTATGTCGGCAATCGCCGCCAGGCCGAGGTTGGCTTCCTGCAAGCGCACGCCGCCGGTTTCCAGCAGCAGCACAGCGCGGGTCGGGATGCCGTTGCGGTTGTCTTCGGCGGCCAGTTCCAGTGCACCGGCAATTTTGGCCCCGCCGACTTCACCGAGGCTGCCACCCTGGAACGCACCTTCAATGGCCGCAATCACCACCGGCAAACCATCGAGGTTGCCCTTGGCGATCACCACGCCGTCATCGGCTTGCGGCACCACGCCCTGGCGCGACAGCCACGGCGACATGATGCGCTGGAACGGATCGAGCAATTCGCGGAAGGTATCGGCGTCGAGCAAGGCTTTCGCCCGCTGCCGCGCACCGAGTTCGACAAAGCTGTGCTTGTTCAGCAAGGATGCGCTGTCAGTCATGGCCGATTTCCTCGAAGCCTTGTTCCAGACGCAGGCGCACCACGCCGGGTGTCGCGCCGAAATCGTGAATGTCGATATCCATCGCCGGCGGCGTCTGGCCGTCGAACATCCGTGCGAACAGATGCTGCCAGCGTTGTTCGCTGCCATTGACCGAGGTCTGCACGTTGATCGTCAGCTTGCCGGGCTGACCCGGTTCGATCAGCACTTCCAGATCGCCAGAGCCAACGCAGCCCACCAGGGTGCGACCGCGTGGCGGCTGCCCGGCGGGGAATTCAAAAGATAAGGTTTCCATCAAAACGCTCCCTGAAGGATGCCGTCGCGCTCGATACGGTCGAGCAATAGCGTGGCGGCGAGCAAGTCGGCGGCACCACCGGGCGAGGCATTCAATGCGATGAGTTGTTGATCCAGTTCATGCAGACGACGACGGCCCGCGAGGCTGGCACTGCCGCCCGCGTCGAGCACCGCTTGAGCACCGGATTGCATGGTGTGCAGACCCTGTTCACCGGCGCGGTACAACACGCAGGTGTCGGCCAGCCCGGTCATGATCGCCAGCAGCGCATCGAGCCGGGCGTTCTGTTCGCCATGGCCGGCGGCGCGGCTGTGTTTGAGTTGCGGCAGCGCACGATGCAACACCGCCGGAAAGCCCAGTTGTGCTTCTTCACGGGCACCCCGCGCGCCGTAACGCTGGGCGACTTGCGCACCGTGACTGAGCGGGCGTGGAGCAAAACGATCGTCGAGCAGGGCCAACCGCGCAGCACGTATCGCCACGCTATTGGCATTGCAGGATTGAGGTTCCAGCGCCGCGGCAGTGATCAACAAGCCCAAGGCCCAGATCGCCCCGCGATGGGTGTTCACCCCGCCGGTGGTGTCGAGCATGGCTTGCTCGCCTTCGCGACCGATGCGGCCCACGGCTTCGCGCAGGGGCAAGCCGATCTCGTCGAACTCGATAGCCGCTTCAGCCATTTCTCTAAATGTCGGCCACAAGGACAACGCCGAAGCGTGCATCAGCCCCAGGTGCAGATCGGTGTGGGCGCCATTGCCGCGACGGTCGACCAGTGCCGGTTTCGGCGATAGATCAGCCTCGTCGATCAGTGCGTCCACCGCCAGGTCCGCCAGCCGTTCGGCCAGGCTCAGGTTTTTCGGTTGCAGGTTAAGTGCGTGCATTACCAGCTCCTGAACTTGGCGGGCGGGCTGTAGAGGCCACCAGACCACTCCACCAGATCGGCCACGCTTTTCGCCGCGAGCAGTTCGCGGGTGGCGTCGGTGCGGCGGATGCCGAGGTCTTCGGGTAAGGCGATCAGGCCTTCGCGGCGCATGCGCGCGGTGTCTTTCGGGTTGTGGCGCAGGCCGATGGCGGTCACCCCGGCGACGGCGGCGATCATCGCCTGGCGCTCTTCCAGCGAGCGCGCCTTATACAAATAAGCGATGCCTTCTTCCGTCAACAGATGGGTCACGTCGTCGCCGTAGACCATGATTGGCGCCAGCGGCATGCCGCTTTTCTTCGCCACTTCAACGGCATCGAGGGTTTCGACGAAGGTCGGTTTGCCGCCCTCCTGGAAGGTCTCGACCATCTGCACCACGAGTTTCTTGCCGCGTTCGAGCATCGGCTCGGCCACATCGGTGTTGCGCATGTCGAGCCAGGCTGGCGTGCTGTGGCGACGACCGCGCGGGTCGTGGCCCATGTTCGGTGCGCCGCCGAAGCCGGCCAGACGCCCACGGGTGACGGTGGAGGAATGGCCGTCGCCATCGACTTGCAAAGTCGCGCCGATGAACAGGTCCACCGCGTATTGCCCGGCCAGCTGGCTGAACATCCGATTGGAACGCAGGGAACCGTCGCGCCCGGTGAAGAACACATCCGGCCGCGCCGCAATGTAGTTCTCCATCCCCAGCTCGGTGCCGAAGCAATGCACGCTTTCGACCCAGCCACTTTCGATGGCGGGAATCAGGGTCGGATGTGGGTTGAGGGTCCAGTTGCGGCAGATCTTGCCTTTGAGGCCGAGGGATTCGCCGTAGGTCGGCAGGATCAGTTCGATGGCAGCGGTGTTGAAACCGATGCCGTGGTTAAGGGACTGCACGTTGTGTTTTTCGTAGATCCCGCGGATCGCCATCATCGCCATCAGCACGTGCACCGGCTTGATGTGCCGTGGGTCACGGGTGAACAGCGGTTCGATGTAGAACGGCTTGTCGGCCACCACCACGAAATCGACCCAGGAAGCGGGGATATCTACCCGTGGCAGGTCGCTGACGTCGTCCACCAGTTGATTGACCTGGACGATGACAATGCCGTCGCTGAAGGCCGCTGGCTCGATCAGCGCCGGGGTGTCTTCGGTGCTCGGCCCGGTGTAGATGTTGCCGGCGCGGTCGGCCATGAACCCGGCCGAGAGCACGACGTTGGGAATCAGGTCCACCACCAGCCGTGCGTAGAGTTCGATGTAGGTGTGGATCGCGCCGATTTCCAGCAGGCCGTCTTCGAGCAACTGGCTGATGCGCAGGCTTTGGGTGCCGGCAAAAGAGAAATCGAGCTTGCGGGCGATGCCGCGCTCGAACAGGTCCAGGTGCTCGGCGCGGCCGACGCTGGGCATGATCATGTGCAAGTCATGCAGCTTCGCGGGGTCGGCCTTGGCCAGGGAGCGCGAAAGGAAATCCGCCTGCTTCTGGTTGTTGCCTTCGAGCACCACGCGGTCGCCCGGCAGGATCAACGCTTCCAGCGCCGCGACGATGTTATCGGTGGGCAACACCACACCGTCGGCAAGACCTCGCACCAGCTCGAGACGCCGCTGCTTTTCGCTGCGCCGCCGCGTCCATCGCGAGTCGGGGGATATTGTTGTTGTCATGACCACTCCACGGGTTCGCTGTCGTGGAGCTACCTTAGGAGTGTTGGGTGGGGGGCATCAATCAAGCAGAGCGCTGGATCGTTACGCTCAGGGTAATGGTTGTCAGAACTGACGCCTTCGCGAGCAAGCCCGCTCCCACAGGGTTTTATGTTCACCACAGATCAACTGTGGGAGCGGGCTTGCTCGCGAAGAGGTCAGCACCATCAATACAAAAACTGAAGTCAGTCGACCAACCCGGCATTCACCAACATCTGCTCCAGCGCCAACAGATCCGGCACCTTCGCCATCTGCTCCCCCACCTGCACCGCCGCCTGCTCCAGCGCACACAACGGCACATCCACATAACTCAACTGGCTATCGAGCTTGCAGGAGCGCGGAATGCCCTGCACCAGCAGCGCAATGAATTTCAGCTCGGGGCGCCCGCCAAGGGCGTTGAGGATGACGATCCGCGCACGTTCGCCAATGACGATTTTCTGCCCGCAGGCCGACTCGAAACTCAGCAGCGGAATCTGCCGGTCGCGCCACGTCACCAGGCCCAGGTACCACGGCGGCGTGTCGAGGTCGAAGGTCCCCGGTGGCTGGTAATCGATCAGCTCGGCAACGGCAACGTTGGGCAGGATCAGGTTGCGGTCGGCCAATGGCAGCAGCAGGCCGGTGAGGTTGCTGGTGCGGTGCTCAAGCATGGGTCTTGCTCCATAAGGCGATGCTTTCGAGCAGCACCGATTCCTGGTACGGCTTGCCGAGGTAGTCATTGACGCCGATGGCCATGGCGCGATCGCGGTGTTTCTGTCCGGTACGTGAAGTGATCATGATGATCGGCAGGTGTTGCAGGCGTTCGTCGTTGCGCACGAGGGTCGCGACTTCGAAACCATCCATGCGCGGCATCTCGATGTCCAGCAGCATCAGGTCGGGCATGTGCTCTTCCAGCAGCAACATGGCGTCGACTCCGTCCTTGGCGGTCAGCACGTTCATGCCGTGGCGTTCGAGCAAACGGCTGGTGACCTTGCGCACGGTGACCGAGTCGTCGACCACCATCACCAGCAGCGGCCGATGCGGTTCGGCCTCGACTTCTTGCCCCGCCGGACGCTGGGGCACACGGGCCTGCATGGCACGGATCGGCGCCAGCAAATCCAGAATCAGCACCACCCGGCCATCGCCAAGAATCGTCGCTCCGGACACCCCTTGCACCGCCGCGAATTGCGCCCCCAGGCTCTTGACCACGATCTCACGGGTGCCGGCCATGGCATCCACCTGCACCGCGATGTGCCGTTCGTTGCACTGCACCAGCAGCACCGGCAACGGCAGGCTCTGGCCCAACAGCTTCGGGCGCGGGCTGGTTTTCAGCAGCTCACCCAGATAGCACAGCTCGTAACGTTGCCCGGCGTATTCGTAGGTGGGCGAATCGAAACGGAAATACCCTTCGAGCTCAATGGGCAGGACACGAACGATGCCGTCGATGGTATTGAGCGGAATCGCATATTGATCCTCACCGCACTGCACCATCAACGCCCGGTTGACCGATACCGTGAACGGCAGGCGAATGCGGAAATGCACGCCTTGCCCGGGCACCGAGTCGATGCTCATGGTGCCGCCCAGTTGCCGCACCTCTTCGTGCACCACGTCCATGCCGACGCCGCGCCCGGAGATCTGGGTGACTTTCTCGGCGGTGGAAAACCCCGGCTGCAGGATGAACTGCAACACGTCGTGATCGCTGATGACGCTGTTCGGGGACAGCAGGCCGCGCTTGATCGCCTTGCGCCGCACGGCGTCCAGCGGCACACCGGCGCCGTCGTCGCGGATATCAAAAATGATATCGCCACCTTCGCGCAGCAGATCGAGGGTGATCTTGCCCTTGGCCGGTTTCCCCGCCGCCAGCCGTGCTTCGACGGACTCCAGGCCGTGGTCGACGGCGTTGCGCAGCATGTGCTCCAGCGGCGCGGCCATGCGCTCGAGGACGTTGCGATCCATCTCGCCTTCGGCGTTATCGACGATGAAATCCACGTCCTTGCCCAGTTCGTCGGCCACCTGCCGGACGATGCGCTGCAAACGCGGGAGCATGCGCTCGAACGGCACCATGCGCGTGCGCATCAGGCCTTCCTGCAATTCGGTGTTGATGCGGCCCTGCTGTTGCAGCAGGTTTTCCGCATCCTGATTGCGTCGCTCAAGGGTTTCCTTGAGGTCGAGCAAGTCAGAGGCCGATTCGAACAGCGCACGGGACAGTTGCTGCAACTGTGAATGGCGGTCCATTTCCAGCGGGTCGAATTCTTCGTAGCCCAGGCGTTCGGCGTCGACCTGCTGACGGCTGAGGATCCGCCCCTGGGTTTCGGTATCGAGGCGGCGCAACTGGTCGCGCATGCGCTCGATGGTGGTCTCCATCTCACTCAGGGCGATGTGCGCATCGTTGACCTGCTGTTCGATGCGGCCACGCAAGATCGAGGTTTCACCGGCCAGGTTGACCAGATCGTCGAGCAGTTCCGCCGAGACCTTGACCATGTCGGCGCCGGCATCGGACGGCGACGCCAGCGGCTCGGCCTTGGGCGTGGTCGATGGCGCAACCGGCGTGGACGCTTCAGGCACCGCCGGGTGGCTGAAGTTCTTGATCGCATCGATCAAGCGGTCGGCCGGCGGCATCGGCTCACCGGCGCGGGCCGCGTCGAGCATCTGCGCGAGGCGGTCATGGCTGCGCTGCAACAGCGCAAACAACGGCGCCGTCGGTTGCAACATGCCAGTGGACAGGCCTTCGTAGAGGAACTCCAGTTCATGGGCCAGATCGCCAATCGCGGCGATTTCCACCATGCGCGCGCCGCCCTTGAGGGTGTGCAGATCGCGCAGCAGGGTTTCCACTTCCTGGCGATTCGCAGGCTGGGCCTGCCAGCGCTCCAGCGCCGCCCCGGAGCTTTCGATGATGTCGAAACCTTCCTCGAGGAAGATCTCCAGCAATTCGGGATCATGGGCGGCCGAATCCTGGGTGGCCGCCGGTTCGCTGACCTCGGTGGTGCCCGCATGGCCCTGCCGGTAGGCGCGAATGGCCTCGATCAGTTCGGCGCAGTCGTCCAACGGCTGGCGGTGCTGTAGCTGCTCAAGGTACTGCGCCAAACGGTCATGGCTGTGCTGCAACAGCACCGCCAGTGACTCGCTGAAGGCATAGCGACGATCTACCAGCCCTTCGTAAAGGTTTTCCAGCTCATGGGCCAGATCGCCGACCGGCCCGACCTCGGCCATGCGCGCGCCGCCCTTGAGGGTGTGCAGATCCCGTTGCAGGGACGACAGCGGCGCGGCGTTGTCCGAATCGCGCAACCAGCGCTGCAAGGCCTGACCGGCGCTTTCGAGGATATCCACCGCTTCCTCAAGGAAGATCGCCACGATTTCATCGTCCAGCCCACGCCCCTCTCCTGTAGGAGCGAGCTCGCTCGCGATGGGCGTTAACGATGACGTGTTGTCATTGGATAAACGCGGCGCCTTTGAGTCCATCGCGAGCGAGCTCGCTCCTACAGGTGCAGGGGGCAGCGTGTGCTCCAGTTCGGCGGTGGCTGCGCCCAGTTCGCGGATGCTCAGGCTGCGGCTGCCATCGCTGCGGATCAGGCCCATGGCCGACGGGTCGAGGCTCTCGTCGAGCAGCTCGCGCAAGGCCCTGATCCGTTGCGGTTGCGGGCTGACTTCCTGACCGGCGGCCAGTTCGTCGAGCATGTTGATCAGCGCTTCGTGAGCACCCTGTGCCTCATGGAAAAACCGCTCGCTGACCGCGAGGCTGCTTTCTTCCACGGCACCGTAGAGATCGAGCAACGCCTCGCACAACTCATCCACCGGGTGCAAATCGGCCAGATGGGCGCCTTCGCCGAGGGTGGTCAATTCGTCCAGCAGCGCGCTGAGTTCCTGACGTTCGCCGGGGTGTTGCTGCCAACGCTGCAACAGGCTTTCGGCGTCCAGCAGGATGTCCATGCCCTGGGCGAGGAAGTTGTTGATCAGTTGCGGATCGCGCTTGACCCGCAGCCCGGTGTTCGGGGTATTCAGGAGGTTTTCCAGACGCTCGGCCAGCAGTGCCCTGGCGCGTTCGATCAAACTCCGCGCACCGGGAATTTCCGCCAGCGGATCGCGTTTGAGCTGGCGCAAACCAAGGCGGAACAGCCCTTCTGCCTCCAGCAGCAATTCGACTTCATCCAGGTCCAGTGCGATCAGGTGCGCCTTGTATTCCCGGGCCAGTTGATCCAGCGGTGTGGCCAGCTCGGCAATCGGCAAGACACCGGCCATGGAGGCACTGCCCTTGAGGGTGTGCAAGGCGCGCTGCAATTCGTCGCTGGCCTGCAGCGGTACATGTTCGGCGGCCTGATCAAGGAAGCGATTGAGGCTGCCCAGATGGGTTTCGGCCTCTTTGCGGAAGATCTCCAGCAACAGCGGGTCGAGGGCCGCGACGTCTTGGGTATCCTCATCGGACACCGGTTCATCGCCCTTGGCCAGGGCATGGGCGCGGGCGGCCAACTGATCGACATCGTTGCGCTGACGCTGGGCATTGGCGGCATATTCAGCCACCAGCTCCGGCAGCAGATGCAGCACATCGCCGATCAGTTGCTGCACCGTAGCGCCCGGCTCCACGCTGTCTTCCAGTACGCGGTTGAGCAGGTTTTCCACGGCCCAAGCCAGCTCGCCCAGCACCAGGGCGCGGACCATGCGGCCACTGCCCTTGAGGGTATGAAAGGCGCGGCGCAGCTCACTCAGGGCCGAGTGGTTGTCAGGGTTGGCCGACCAGCGCGGCAAGTACTCGCGCAGGATTTCCAGGACTTCGTCGGTTTCTTCGAGGAACACTTCGCGCAGTTCCTCGTCCACCGGCTCTTCGCCTGCGGGCGGCGGCAGCAGGCTGCCCGGGGTGTTCAGCGCGGGCGGGTTCAGGCTCGAAACCGGGCTGGCAAGCACATCGGCCAGGGTCTGGACGGTCTGCGGATCTTCCAGCTCCCGCATCATCTGCATGACCTGCGCTTCGCTCGGGTTGAGCACCTCATCAAGCACCGGCACATGCTGCTCACTGGGGAAAAAGCCGAGGCTCGCCAGGCTTTTTTCCGCGACATCGAGCAGGTTTTCGCCCTGCGCTTGCGGGTCATCACTGAGACGTTCGAGGTAGTACTCGATGCTGGTGATCACGTCGGCCAGGCTGTCCAGCTCCTGCCAGCCCGGTTGACCCGGCTCGAACAACAGGTGCTCGCGAATGAAGTGATTGCAGGTTTCCACCAGGCTCGCCGCCCGGCTCAACGGAATCATCGCCAGGGCGCCGCGCACCTGGGTCAGCAAGGCCGGCAGCGCCTGCAAATGCTGGCGGTCCCAATCGGCGTCGATGTAGTCGACGATCATGTCCTTGGCCTGCTGTAAACAGATGCGGGCCTCCTTGATCACGATCTGATGGATCTGCGTCAGGTCGGTGGTTGGCAGGCGATTGTCATCCTGGCTCTCCGGCTCCACGGTCCCGACCATGCCGGCCAGTGTCGCTTCGACGTACAGCAAGGCCCCGGCAACGTCCATGAGGATCGCATCGTTGGGTTCGCGCTGGCCCTGTGCGAGGCTGAGCACCACCGCCAGTTGGTCGATGATCACCTTGCGCGGCTGGCCGAAGCCCAGGACTGCCAGGGTGTCGGCGATTTGCCGCAGCGGCGCCAGCAGGCTTTCGAGGTCAGACGTGTGCTGGCGGTCACTGCGCACGAACAGATCCAGACGCTCCTTGACCCGCACCAGTTCTTCGCACAGCGCCGCCAGGACCGAGCGCATGGCGTCACGGTCAGGACCGGCCAGCCGCGCGCGTTCTTCATCGACCATCGCGCTGTCAGGCAGCGCCTCGTCCAGTGAGTAGCGTTCTTTCATGGTCAGCATCTGCCCGGTGGGATGTTCGGCCTTGGCAATGTAGAAGAGCAAACTCTTGAGCAGCTCCGGCGGGGCCGATTGGTTGATGCCGTGCATGCCTTGTTCGAGCAGGCGCTTGAGTTCCTTGTCGGCATCCTTGAACAGGCTGCGCAAGGCCGGGCTGTTGGCGATCGCGCCGCCCTGCATGCCTTCGACCAGCGCCGATGCCACCTGCCATAACGGGCTCAGGGGCGCATTGGCGCACAGCGCTTCGAGGCGGGCGAAGACCTTGGCCAGGTAATCGAGGTTGGTGTCGTTGTCTTGCTCACGCAGGAAGCCGACCAGCGCCATTTGCAGCATCTGCCGCAACTTGCGCAGCACATTGGGTAATTCGGCCGGTTCCAGCTGCGCCAGCGCTTGTGCGTCCAGCGCTGGCAACTCCGGCAATTGCGGGCTGAACAGGCTGGTTTCCGACAGCAGGCTTTCACCATGGGCACTGCGCAGGTCGTTGATCAGGGGCAACACCACCAAGGGCAAATCGCGACGCGCCCCTTGCACCCGGTCCAGGTAGATCGGCAACTGCCCGAGGGCCTGCATCAACAGGTGCAACGCCTCGTCGCGATGGCTGACACGATTGCCCTGCAAGGCCACGGCCAATTGTTCCATTTCTTCGGCGAGCAACGCCGCACCGTAGAACTCGACCATCTGCAAGCTGCCGTGGACCTGATGGATGCACGAAAGGCAATCATCCAGCGCTTGGGTCGCCTGCGGGTCATCGAGCAGGTTTTCAATCGCGTGATGAGCCTGTTTCAGCGTTTCGGCAATCTCGCCCTTGACCCACTCGAGGGCCACATAGTCGTGCCGATCACCCATAACCACTCCAGTCACAATAGTTCTACCTGCGGGCGGTTCACGCCTTGTCCACAACCTGCGCCTTGGCCGCCGGCAAGGTGAAGCCGGACACCGAACGGCGCAACTGGCTGGCCATTTTCGCCAGGTTGCCGATGCTGTCGGCCGTGGCAGTGGAACCCGACGACGTCTGCGAGGTGATCTGCTGGATCACGTTCATCGTCAGGGAGATCTGGCCGGCCGACGACGTCTGCTGCTGCGCCGCATTGGAAATGCTCTGGATCAGCGCCGCGAGCGTCTTCGACACGCCTTCGATTTCCTCCAGTGCCACACCGGCATCCTGCGCCAGACGGGCGCCACGCACCACCTCGGTCGTGGTCTGCTCCATGGAGATGACCGCTTCGTTGGTGTCGGTCTGGATCGCCCGCACCAGGGTTTCGATCTGCCGGGTGGCGGCGGATGAGCGCTCGGCCAGGCGTTGCACTTCATCGGCGACCACCGCGAAACCGCGACCGGCGTCACCGGCCATGGACGCCTGGATGGCCGCGTTGAGGGCAAGGATGTTGGTCTGGTCGGCAATGTCATCGATCAGGCTGACAATGTCACCGATTTCCTGGGACGACTCGCCCAGGCGCTTGATGCGCTTGGCGGTGTCCTGAATCTGCTCGCGAATGTTGTCCATGCCGTGGATCGTGTTATGCACCACCTCGTTGCCCTTGTTGGCGATCTCCACCGAGCGCTCGGCAACCGCCGAAGATTCTGCCGCGTTGGCCGACACCTGGTCGATGGACTCGGCCATGTCGTTGATCGCCGTGGAGGCCTCGGAAATCTGTTGGGCCTGGTGCTCAGACGCCTGGGCCAGGTGCATGGCGGTGGCCTGGGTTTCCTGCACGGCGGCGGCCACTTGGCCGGCGGTGAGGTTGATGGTCGCGACCAGATCGCGCAGCTGGTCGACGGAGTAATTGATCGAGTCGGCGATGGTGCCGGTAAAGTCTTCGGTCACCGAGGCCGTCACCGTGAGGTCGCCGTCGGCGAGGTCCTCGATCTCGTCGAGCAAGCGCATGATCGCGTTCTGGTTACGCTCGTTTTTCTCGGCGGTTTCGCGCAGCTGACGATTGGTTTCGCGCACCATCACCAGGCCGATCAGGATGATCGAAGTCAGCGCCAGCAAGCCCAGCACATAACCGCCAATGGTATCGGTGGTGCGTCCGCCGACCATGTTTTCAAAACCGCTGGCCAGGTGTGAGGCCTCGTCGAGCAGGGTTTGCGACAGGCTGAAAATGTTCGAGGCCGATTCGCGGACCTTGAACAGCTCCGGCGAGGTTTCGAGGATCTCGTCCACCGAGCCGGAGACGAACTCGAACAGCTCGGCGATTTCCGCGAGTCGCGCACGGGCGTCGTGGTCTTCGACCTGGCTGACCTTGAGCGCCGGGTCGCCCTGCAGCATGCCGTTGAGCACCTTGCCGAACTGCGTTGCGTCACGTCCGAACGCATCGGCGGCCTGCTGTGAGTTTTCGTCGCCGGCCAATACCGTGTTGACCGCGCCGAGGATCCGCTCG
This sequence comes from Pseudomonas sp. A-R-19, assembly GCF_019956575.1. Classification (NCBI taxonomy): domain Bacteria; kingdom Pseudomonadati; phylum Pseudomonadota; class Gammaproteobacteria; order Pseudomonadales; family Pseudomonadaceae; genus Pseudomonas; species Pseudomonas sp. A-R-19. The sequence goes on along the minus strand of NZ_JAHBDR010000038.1, from coordinate 49,496 downwards.
GCCAACAGTGATTGGCGCTGGGCCATCGCGACCTGGGCCGCCGGGGCGCCCCGCTGCAAGAGAATCTCGACGACCTTTTCGTACTCGACCTGCAACTGCGGCACGGTTTCGGCCAGGGTCGCGGCGACCTGATGCAGCGACAATACGGTTTGTTCGCTGGAGAGAATCGCGTCGGTGTTTTTCAGCAGGCGTTCCCAGTCCTGTTGCACTGCGCGCATCTCTGGACGCACGGTGGCGGGGGCCGGCGGCAGGCCGGTGGCCGGGTCGCCCTTCTTCAGATAACCCCAACGCCGGGCAAAGTCGTTGCGCGCATCGCTGAGCAACTTGAACGCGGCAGCCTTGCCGGCGGCGGCTTCGGTGGCGTTCTTGGCAATGCGCTGGGACAGCACGCGCAGCTCGCCGGCGTGGCCGATGTACTGTTTGTCGTAGGTAGCCTGGGTGTTGAGGTACGCGAAGTTGGCGAACAGCAGCATGATGAAGACGATCAGCGCGATGAACAGCACGATAATCTGCGACCGGCTGCGCGACCCTTCCATTGGCTTGCCTGCTTTTGCTTTTATCATCGGTCCTCGCCTGTTAAGCAACTTCTGCGCTTACCCGAGACCCTGTGGGAGCGGGCTTGCTCGCGAAAGCGGTAGATCAGCCAATATCAATGTTGAATGGACTGCCCTCTTCGCGAGCAAGCCGCTCCCACATTGGTTCTCTGTTGTTCCGCTTACACCGCGACGCTCATGAATCCCTGGGACTGCGTCAACGCAAACGGGCTGAACACCTGCCAGCACTGCTCGCGCTGAAACCGGCCCTTGACGAACGTCGCCATCGGCCCCTTCAACTCGTCTGCCGGCACCGGCTCCAGGCTGTCCTGGGCAAAGTGCTGGAGGCCGAAGACTTCATCGACCAGCAGCCCGGCAAACACCTCTTCATGCTCCACCACCAACACCCGCCGCTGTCGGCGCACCGCCGAAAGCTCGTGCCCGAAGAAGCCGCACAAATCCATGATCGGCAGCAAACGCCCGCGCAGGTTGGCAACGCCCTTGACCCAGGACTTGACCCCCGGTAGCTGGGTGAAACGCGGCTCATGCAAGACTTCGCTGACTTCGCTCATGGGCGCGACATACCAGTGCTCGCCCAGGCGAAAACCGATGCCGCTCCAACTGTCCCGCCGGGGTGGCTGGGACGGCAAGTCCGCCGCCAGCAAACGACAGCGCTGGTCGATTTGCAGCAGCAGCTCGAAAGCCGTCAGCGACTCGTTCATGACCTGAAGATCAACCGGCCAACACGTTGTTCAGGGTTTTGATCAGGGTGTCTTCGTCGACCGGTTTGGTCAGGTAGTCCTTGGCGCCCTGGCGCGTGCCCCAGACCTTGTCGGTGTCCTGATCCTTGGTGGTGATGATGATCACCGGAATGTGCCCGGTTTCGGGGTCCTTGGTCAGCTGGCGGGTCGCCTGGAAGCCGTTGAGGCCGGGCATGACGATGTCCATCAGGACCGCGTCGGGTTTTTCCTGGCGGGCCAGGGCCACGCCGTCGGCGCCGTTTTCTGCTTTCAACACTTCATGACCGTGCTTTTCCAGCATGCCGGTCAGTTTGTACATTTCGGTCGGCGAATCATCGACGATCAGAATACGTGCCATGGTCTTCCCCATTCTTGTCGACGCCGGGCCCGATGGCCGAGCGTCACTGTGCGTGTCCTACTGCGGCAAAACGGCGGCGAAACCAGGAACATGAGCCTGGATCGCATCAAGCAATTCTTCCCTGCTGAAAGGCTTGGTCAAAAACTGGTCAGAGCCGACGATGCGCCCCTTGGCCTTGTCGAACAGGCCGTCCTTGGATGACAGCATAATCACCGGCGTGGACTTGAACGCGCTGTTGTTCTTGATCAGGGCGCAGGTCTGGTAGCCATCCAGGCGCGGCATCATGATGTCGACAAAGATGATGCCGGGGTGGGTGTCGGCAATCTTGGCCAAGGCATCAAAACCGTCGATGGCCGTGATGACCTCACAACCCACATTCTTGAGCAGCGTTTCGGCGGTGCGACGAATCGTCTTCGAATCATCGATCACCATGACCTTCAAGGCGCTGGGGTGCTGTTCCATAAAATGCTCTACCGTCGCCTTTGCGAAACAATTTGTCCGTTTGCCGGTTAACGCGGCTCGAAACCCTTGGTGCTCAAGGGCCAGCACGACATGGCAGCCTTTTTAGCACAGTCTCCAGAACCAATCTATCGGCCGACCCGCAAGGTGGTTTTTCCTTGACCGGGAACACACTCAGCGCCACTCTGACGCCACTTTTATACGGCATCGCTGCTTTTAATTGTAGGAGCGAGCCTGCTCGCGATGGACGTCAACGATGACGCGGGAAACCTGACACCCCGCGGTGTCCTTGAGTTCATCGCGAGCAGGCTCGCTCCTACAGAAAGGCGGTTCTCGCCCCAAAATTTCGAGGAAAACCCAATGAGCGTTCGCGTCGGGATTGTCATGGACCCTATCGCCAGCATTTCCTATAAAAAGGATAGCTCGCTGGCCATGTTGCTGGCCGCGCAGAAGCGTGGCTGGGAGCTGTTCTACATGGAACAGCGCGACTTGTACCAAGGCGAAGGTGAGGCCCGGGCGCGGATGCGTCCGCTGCAGGTGTTCGCCAACCCGGAAAAATGGTTCGAACTGGGTGCTGAAAGCGATGCGCTGCTGAGCGATCTGGACGTGATCCTGATGCGCAAGGATCCGCCGTTCGACATGGAGTTCGTCTACTCCACCTACTTGCTGGAACAGGCCGAGCGCGCCGGCGTGCTGGTGGTCAACAAGCCGCAAAGCCTGCGCGACTGCAACGAAAAGCTGTTCGCCACGCTGTTCCCGCAGTGCACCCCGCCGACCGTGGTCAGCCGCCGCGCCGACGTGCTGCGTGAGTTCGCCGCCAAACACGGCGATGTGATCCTCAAGCCACTGGACGGCATGGGCGGCACATCGATTTTCCGTCACCGCGCGGGCGACCCGAACCTGTCGGTGATCCTCGAAACCCTGACCGCCCTCGGCGCCCAGCAGATCATGGGCCAGGCCTACCTGCCGGCCATCAAGGACGGCGACAAGCGCATCCTGATGATCGACGGCGAGCCTGTGGATTATTGCCTGGCGCGGATCCCGGCCCAGGGCGAAACCCGTGGCAACCTCGCCGCCGGTGGCCGTGGCGAAGCCCGCCCGCTGACCGACAAGGACCGCTGGATCGCCGCGCAAGTCGGCCCGACCCTGCGTGAAAAAGGCCTGTTGTTCGTTGGCCTGGACGTGATCGGCGAGCACCTGACCGAGATCAACGTCACCAGCCCGACCTGCATTCGCGAAATTGATAACGCGTTTGGCACCGATATTGGCGGCATGTTGATGGATGCCATCGATCAGAAGCTCAAGGCACGTTGATTAGCCAAACCAACATTGCGTTATCATGCGCGGCCTGTGAAAACGCGATGTTGGTTTTTTTGTCATGACCCTCCCGTCCGATCTGCCTGTCGAACTCGCCCATCGTGGCGTGCGCCCGGCCGATCGCCTCGGTTTTACCCTGTTCCTGGCCGCGCTGATCCATCTGGCCTTGCTGTTGGGTATCGGGTTTGCAGTGGTCGAGCCCAAGCAGATCAGCAAGACCCTGGAAATCACCCTCGCCACCTTCAAAAGCGAAAAGAAGCCCGAGAAAGCCGATTTCCTGGCCCAGGAGAATCAGCAAGGCAGCGGCACCCTGGCTAAAAAGGCGATTCCCAAGACCACCGAGGTCGCGCCATTCCAGGACAACAAGGTACAGAAAGTCACGCCACCGCCGGCCGCCAAGCCCGAAGTACAGGAAGCCCCGCCCAAGGCTGCCGTGACCACCGTGGCGCCGAAGCCGAAAAAAGCCCCGGCCAAGACCGAGGAACCCAAGACCGAGGTCAAGCCTCAGGTCCAGGCACCGACGTTCGACAGCGAGCAGCTGTCCAGTGACATCGCCAGCCTCGAAGCGGAACTGGCCGCCGAACAACAGCTGTACGCCAAACGCCCGCGCATTCACCGCTTGAGCGCGGCCTCGACCATGCGCGACAAGGGCGCCTGGTACAAGGACGAATGGCGCAAGAAAGTCGAGCGCATCGGCAACCTCAACTACCCCGACGAAGCGCGGCGCAAGCAGATCTACGGCAACTTGCGCTTGATGGTGTCGATCAATCGCGACGGTTCGCTGTATGAAGTGCTGGTGCTGGAGTCTTCAGGCCAGCCCCTGCTGGACCAGGCGGCGCAACGGATCGTCCGGCTGGCGGCGCCGTTTGCACCGTTTACCGGTGATCTGTCGGATATTGACCGGCTGGAGATCATCCGCACCTGGAAATTTGCCCGCGGGGATCGACTCTCCAGCAATTGATTCACCGCAACCCCCTGTGGGAGCGGGCTTGCTCGCGAATGCGGTCTGTCATTCAATATAAATGTCGACTGACACGACGCCTTCGCGAGCAAGCCCGCTCCCACATTTGATCGGTGTCGACTACCAAAATGCGCCATCCCCAGCTTGTCAGTTCGCCCCTCGAACGCCACACTAGCGCACATGAAAAACGTCAGCCCCAGCTACCTCAAGCATCAATTCCTGATCGCCATGCCGCACATGGCCGACCCGAACTTTGCGCACACCTTGACCTATATCGTCGAGCACACGGCCAATGGGGCCATGGGGCTGGTGGTCAACCGTCCGCAAGAGCTGAGCCTGGCCGATATCCTTGAGCAATTGCGCCCGGATATCGAACCGCCAGCGCTCTGCCAGCATGTGCCGATCTTTATCGGCGGCCCGGTGCAGACCGATCGTGGCTTCGTCCTTCACCCCAAGGGGCTGACGTTCCAGGCAACCGTTGATCTGGAAGACGAGTTATCCCTATCGACCACCCAGGACATTCTGTTCGCCATCGCTGATGGCGTCGGCCCGGCAAAAAGCCTGATTGCCCTCGGCTATGCCGGTTGGGAAGCCGGGCAGCTGGAAGCCGAACTGGCACAGAATGCCTGGCTGAACTGCCCATTTGACGCGGACATCCTGTTCAACACCAGCAGCGAACTGCGCCTGGAAGCGGCGGCCAAGCACCTGGGCGTCAACCTCAGCCTGCTGACCAGCCAGGCGGGGCACGCCTGATGGCCCTGCGGTTGATTCTCGGATTCGACTACGGCACCAAACAGATTGGCGTTGCGGTCGGCCAGGTGGTGACCGGCCAGGCCCGTGAACTGTGCACCCTGAAAGCGCAGAACGGCATCCCCGACTGGAACCAGGTCGAAGCCCTCATCAAAGAGTGGAAGCCTGATGCCGTGGTGGTCGGCCTGCCGTTGAACATGGACGGCACGCCCAGCGACATGTGCGCCCGCGCGGAAAAGTTCGCCCGGCGCCTGAACGGCCGCTTCAACCTGCCCTTCTATACCCACGATGAACGCCTGACCACCTTCGAGGCCAAGGGCGAACGCCTGGCTCGTGGTGGCCAGAAAGGCAGTTACCGCGACAACCCGATCGATGCCATCGCCGCCGCCCTGCTACTGCAAGGCTGGCTGGACGAAAACACCGCACTGTTTGAATCCTGAAGAGCCGCTGCGCGTCTCTCTTAGCTACAACCCGAGCCACTCCCGCACAAGCCGGCTCGGGCCCAAGAAGGAGCAACCATGAGCCTGCCCAATCCCGCCGAACTGATCAGCCAGATGGCAACCCGACTTGACGCCTATCTGGCCAAACGAGGCATCAGCGAACCGCGTTACATCGGCATTCGTACCGGCGGCGTCTGGGTGGCCCAAGCCCTGCTCAAGGAGCTGGGCAGCGATGAGCCCCTCGGCACCCTGGACGTATCCTTCTACCGCGACGATTTCAGCCAGAACGGCCTGCACCCGCAGGTTCGCCCTTCCGCGCTGCCGTTCGAGATCGAAGGCCAGCACCTGGTGCTGATCGACGACGTGCTGATGAGCGGCCGGACCATCCGCGCCGCCATGAACGAACTGTTCGACTACGGCCGCCCGGCCAGCGTAACGCTGGTGTGCATGCTGGACCTGGACGCCGGCGAACTGCCGATCCGCCCGAACGTGGTTGGCGCGACCCTGTCGCTGGCTGCCCACGAACGGGTGAAGCTGTCCGGCCCGGAGCTCGCGCTCGAACTGCAAGACCTCGCCCTTTAATTCGCCCTATTGAGAGTCCCCCTTGCGATGACGCCTCTAGAAACCAAGCGCCCGCTGCAGCTCAATGATCAGGGCCAGCTGCGCCACTTCCTCTCGCTCGACGGTTTGCGCCGCGAGCTGTTGACGGAAATCCTCGACACCGCCGACTCCTTCCTCGAAGTCGGCGCCCGGGCCGTGAAGAAAGTCCCGCTGCTGCGCGGCAAGACCGTATGCAACGTGTTCTTCGAGAACTCGACCCGCACCCGCACCACCTTCGAACTGGCGGCCCAGCGGCTCTCAGCGGACGTGATCACCCTCAACGTGTCGACGTCGTCGGCGAGCAAGGGCGAAACCCTGCTCGACACCCTGCGCAACCTCGAAGCCATGGCCGCCGACATGTTCGTCGTGCGTCACGGTGATTCCGGGGCCGCGCACTTCATCGCCGAACATGTCTGCCCGCAGGTGGCGATCATCAACGGTGGCGACGGCCGGCACGCGCACCCGACCCAGGGCATGCTCGACATGCTGACCATCCGCCGGCACAAGGGCGGATTCGAAAACCTTTCGGTGGCCATCGTCGGCGACATCCTGCACTCGCGGGTCGCACGCTCGAACATGTTGGCCCTGAAAACCCTCGGTTGCCCGGACATCCGCGTGATCGCGCCGAAGACCCTGCTGCCGATCGGCATCGAGCAATACGGCGTGAAGGTCTACACCGACATGACCGAAGGCCTGAAAGACGTCGACGTGGTGATCATGTTGCGCCTGCAGCGTGAACGCATGACCGGCGGCCTGCTGCCGAGCGAAGGCGAGTTCTACCGCCTGTTCGGCCTGACCACCGCACGCCTGGCCGGCGCCAAGCCCGATGCCATCGTGATGCACCCGGGGCCGATCAATCGTGGCGTGGAAATCGAGTCCGCAGTGGCTGACGGCCCGCACTCGGTGATCCTCAACCAGGTGACCTACGGGATCGCCATTCGTATGGCCGTGCTGTCCATGGCCATGAGCGGGCAAACAGCCCAGCGCCAATTCGAGCAGGAGAACGCCCAGTGAAGCTCAGCATTCTCGGCGCCCGCGTGATCGATCCGGCCAGTGGCCTGGATCAAGTTACCGACATCCATATTGAAGCCTGCAAAGTCGTCGCCCTTGGCGCTGCGCCAGCCGGTTTTATCGCCGTCGACACGATCGACGCCAAAGGCCTGGTGGCCGCTCCCGGCCTGGTCGACCTCAATGTTGCCCTGCGCGAGCCGGGTTACAGCCGTAAAGGCTCGATCGTCAGCGAGACCCGCGCAGCGGCGGCTGGCGGCGTGACCAGCCTGTGCTGCCCGCCAAAAACCAAACCGGTGCTGGACACCTCGGCCGTGGCCGAACTGATCCTCGACCGCGCCCGTGAGGCTGGCAACACCAAAGTCTTCCCGATTGGCGCCCTGAGCAAAGGTCTGGACGGTGAACAGCTGGCTGAGCTCGTGGCCCTGCGCGATGCCGGTTGCGTGGCCTTCGGCAATGGCCTGGAGAGCTTCCGCAACACCCGCACCCTCTGCCGCGCGCTGGACTACGCAGCAACCTTCGACCTGACGGTGATTTTCAACTCCCAGGATCACGACCTGGCCGAAGGTGGCCTGGCTCACGAAGGTCCGACTGCCAGCTTCCTTGGCCTGCCGGGCATTCCGGAAAGTGCCGAGACCGTCGCCCTGGCCCGGGATCTGCTGCTGGTTGAACAGACCGGCGTGCGCGCGCACTTCAGCCAGCTCACCAGCGCCCGCGGCGTGGAACTGATCGCCCAGGCCCAGGCCCGGGGCCTGAAGGTCACCGCGGATGTCGCCCTGTACCAACTGATCCTGACCGACGAAGCTCTGATCGGTTTCAGCAGCCTGTATCACGTCCAGCCACCGCTACGCACCCGCGCCGACCGCGAGGGCCTGCGTGCTGCGGTGAAATCGGGGGTGATCTCGGCGATCTCCAGTCACCACCAACCCCATGAGCGTGACGCCAAATTGGCACCGTTCGGCGCCACCGAGGCGGGCATCAGCAGCGTCGAACTGCTGCTGCCGATGGCGATGACCCTGGTCGAAGACGGCCTGTTGGACCTGCCGACGCTGCTCAAGCGCCTGAGCACCGGCCCTGCCGAGGCCTTGCGCCTGCCGGCAGGCAAGTTGGCAGTGGGTGGCGCGGCGGACATCGTGCTGTTCGACCCTGCGGCCTCGACCGTCGCCGGTGAAACCTGGTTGTCGAAGGGCGAGAACTGCCCGTTCATCGGCCACAGCCTGCCGGGTGTGGTGCGTTACACCCTGGTGGATGGGCGGATCAGCCACCAGGCGTAACACTGTGGCGAGGGGGCTTGCCCCCGCTGGGCTGCGCAGCAGACCTGTTTTGGGGTCGCTTCGCGACCCAACGGGAGCAAGCTCCCTCACCACAACTGACTAAAAGGCGCCGCGACTCTGCGCGTTGCGCACCGAAACCTGGTCATTCAACGTCCAGAAGTCATACAGCACGCCAATAAAGAACAACCCGCCCGTCAGCAGGTACAGCAACCCGCTGATCCATTTCCCCTGATACATCCGATGCACACCGAACACACCTAGAAACGTCAGCAGAATCCACGCCACGTTGTATTCGATGGGGCCGGCGGTAAACCGCAGGTCAGCCTCGCGATCCATCGCCGGGATCAGGAAAAGGTCGATCAGCCAGCCGATCCCCAGCAAGCCAAAGGTGAAGAACCAGATCGTCCCGGTCACCGGCTTGCCGTAATAGAAGCGGTGAGCGCCGGTAAAACCAAAAATCCACAGCAGGTAACCGATCACTTTGCTGTGGGTGTCTTGTTGCGGGACAGCCTGTTGATAGGGGTTCATGAATGACCTCGATTCGCGCGATAGATAAATATTCTTCATTTCTTTGTGACTTTTTTACAGGCACCCGACGTATGGCAAATGCTAGCTTCGCACCTGTCAAAGCCTTGTAACACCGGACTTCTGTCCGACAATTGCGCCATTTTGCCGCTTTTTTGCCACCATTGCCCCCCGGGTTGAATCGACCAACGGCCTCGGAAGCGGCAAAAAAGCTGTTATAAAGTTGCGCGCTAACTTATTAAGAGCCTTGCCTAATGCGTTCATTTTTCAAGACATGGCTAACCATTTGCCTTTTGATGCCACTGGCCGCCCACGCCACCAATCGTGAGCAACGTCTTCCTAACGTTAATGGTTACACCCCAAAATCCCATGCCTCTGCTCCTTCGAGCAAAGACAAAAAATCCGCTAAACATGCTCCAACCCTGGCCAGCAACAGCGGCCTGGTTCCACCGATGGGCACCAAGGTCAGTAGCGACGTGCTGAGCCGCGCCGTGAACGTCCTTGGCACTCCCTATCGTTGGGGCGGCAGTAGCCCAAGCAAAGGCTTCGATTGCAGCGGCCTGGTGAAATACGCGTTCAACGACGCCACGTTCGACCTGCCACGCACCTCCAACGCCATGGCCAGCGGTCATGGGGAGAAAGTCGATCGCAACGACCTGAAGCCGGGCGACCTGATTTTCTTCAACATCAAGAGCCGTCGGGTCAATCACGTTGCCATTTACCTGGGTAACGACCGCTTCATCCACGCGCCACGTCGCGGCAAGTCGGTGAGCATCGACACTTTGAAGAAACCGTACTGGGAAAGCCACTACGTGGTTGCCAAGCGGGTTCTGCCGAAAGAGCCGAATCAGTTGCGTGTGGTTCAGCGTTGATTGGCTAATGCCCACCTGAAGGTGAGCACTTGTGGCGAGGGGGCTTGCCCCCGTTGGGGCGCGCAGCGCCCCCAAAGCCAGCTTAATGGTTTTATCAGGGACAACCCGCTGCCTGCTTTGCGTCTGCTCCGCAGCCGAACGGGGGCAAGCCCCCTCGCCACAGGTCCCGCGCAACTTCAAAAACCATCCGGTGACCGCGCCTTCTCCCGCGCATGATCACGACTGATCACCCCTCTGGCCACCAGGTCCTTCAAGCTCATATCCAGCGTCTGCATCCCCAGCGCCCCTCCCGACTGAATCGCCGAATACATCTGCGCCACCTTGTCCTCGCGGATCAGGTTGCGGATCGCCGACGTCCCCAGCATGATCTCGTGGGCCGCGATGCGCCCACCACCGACCTTTTTCACCAAGGTCTGGGATACCACCGCCAGCAGCGACTCGGAGAGCATCGAGCGCACCATCGACTTCTCGTCCCCCGGAAACACGTCGACCACCCGGTCGATGGTTTTCGCCGCAGACGTGGTGTGCAGCGTGCCGAACACCAGATGGCCGGTTTCGGCGGCGGTCAAAGCCAGGCGAATGGTCTCCAGATCGCGCATCTCTCCTACCAGAATCACATCGGGGTCTTCTCGCAGTGCCGAACGCAAGGCGCTGGCGAAACTACGGGTATCGCGATGGACTTCACGCTGGTTGATCAGGCATTTGCGCGGCTCGTGGACGAATTCGATAGGGTCCTCGATGGTAAGGATGTGGTGATGACGATGAGTGTTCAGGTAATCGATCATCGCCGCCAGCGTGGTGGACTTGCCGGAGCCGGTGGGACCTGTCACCAGCACCAGGCCACGGGGCGCATCGGTCATTTTGCGGAACACATCCCCCATGCCCAGTTCGTCCATGCTCTGCACTTTCGACGGGATGGTGCGAAACACCGCGCCCGCGCCACGGTTCTGATTGAATGCATTGACCCGAAAACGCGCCACACCGGGCACCTCAAAGGAAAAATCGGTTTCCAGATGGTTCTCGAAGTCCACCCGCTGGGCGTCATTCATGATTGCATCGATCAGCGCCTGCACCTGAGCATGATCGAGGGCCGGCAGGTTGATGCGCCGCACATCGCCATCTACCCGAATCATCGGCGGCAGGCCGGCGGACAAGTGCAGGTCGGATGCACCCTGTTTAGCGCTGAATGCCAGCAGTTCGGTGATATCCATTGCGCCTCTCAATTCCAGTAGAATGCCGCGAACCTTCAGACCGCTGGCGCCTCTTGATGTCCACCATAGCAGACAACATTCTTCAGGTTAGTTCGCGCATAAACGCCGCAACACTCGCCGCCAACCGCGCCGAAAACAGTGTCCGGTTGCTGGCCGTGAGCAAGACCAAACCCGCACAAGACCTGCGTGAAGCCTACGCCGCCGGCCTGCGCGACTTTGGCGAGAACTACCTGCAGGAAGCGCTGGGCAAACAATTGGAACTGGCCGACCTGCCCTTGATCTGGCACTTCATTGGCCCCATTCAATCGAACAAGACTCGTGCTATCGCCGAGCACTTCGACTGGGTGCATTCCGTGGATCGTCTGAAAATCGCACAACGCCTGTCCGAACAACGTCCCGCCGACTTGCCGCCCCTGAACATCTGCATTCAGGTCAATGTCAGCGGTGAAGCCAGCAAATCCGGCTGTACCCCGGCCGATCTGCCGGCCCTGGCCAATGCCATCAGCGCCCTGCCGCGCTTGAAATTGCGCGGGCTGATGGCTATCCCTGAGCCGACTGAAGATCGCGCCGCCCAGGATGCCGCGTTTGCTGCCGTGCAAAGCCTGCAGGCCAGCCTGAACCTGCCACTCGACACACTTTCCATGGGCATGAGCCACGACCTTGAGTCGGCCATCGCCCAGGGTGCCACCTGGGTCCGTATCGGAACGGCCTTGTTTGGCGCTCGCGATTACGATCGGCCATAACCCATGGCTGACTCTCTTCTTTATAAGGACCTGACATGAGCAAGACGCGTATTGCCTTTATCGGTGCCGGCAACATGGCCGCCAGCCTGATCGGCGGCCTGCGGGCCAAGGGTCTGGAAGCGGCGCAGATCCGTGCCAGCGATCCGGGCGAAGAAACCCGTGCCCGCGTGAGCGCTGAGCACGGCATCGAAACCTTCGCCGGCAACGCCCAGGCCATCGACGGCGCCGACGTCGTCGTCCTCGCGGTCAAGCCGCAGGCGATGAAAGCCGTGTGCGAAGCGATTCGCCCAAGCCTCAAGCCCCATCAGCTGGTGGTGTCGATTGCCGCAGGCATCACTTGCGCCAGCATGAACAACTGGCTCGGCGCCCAGCCGATCGTGCGCTGCATGCCCAACACCCCGGCGCTGTTGCGTCAGGGCGTGAGCGGCCTGTTCGCCACCGCCGAAGTGACTGCCGAACAGCGTCAGCACGCCCAGGAGCTGCTGTCCGCGGTCGGCATCGCCCTTTGGCTGAATGAAGAGCAGCAACTGGACGCCGTCACTGCCGTTTCCGGTTCGGGCCCGGCGTATTTCTTCCTGCTGATCGAAGCCATGACCGCCGCGGGTGTGAAACTCGGCCTGCCGGCGGACATCGCCGCGCAACTGACATTGCAAACCGCACTGGGCGCCGCCCACATGGCTGTCTCCAGCGACGTCGACGCCGCCGAGTTGCGCCGCCGTGTCACCTCGCCTGCTGGCACCACTGAAGCTGCAATCAAGTCGTTCCAGGCCAATGGTTTTGAAGCCATGGTCGAGAAAGCACTCGGCGCTGCCGCGCATCGCTCGGCCGAGATGGCCGAACAACTGGGTCAATAAGGAGCTTTTCATGATTGGATTGAACACCGCAGCGGTCTACGTGCTGCAAACCCTCGGCAGCCTGTACCTGCTGATCGTGCTGATGCGCTTCGTACTGCAACTGGTGCGGGCGAACTTCTACAACCCGATCTGCCAGTTCGCCGTGAAAGCCACCCAGCCGCTGCTCAAGCCGCTGCGCCGAATCATCCCGAGCGTGTTCGGCCTGGACATGTCCTCGCTGGTGCTGGCGATCCTGGTGCAACTGGCACTGATGGCCCTGACCCTGTTGCTGACCTACGGCACCACTGGTAATCCGCTGCAACTGCTGATCTGGTCGATCATCGGTGTGACCGCGCTGTTCCTGAATATTTTCTTCTTTGCCCTGATCATCAGCGTGATCCTGTCCTGGGTCGCCCCGGGCAGCCATAACCCGGGCGCCGAACTGGTGAACGACATCTGCGGGCCAGCCCTGGCGCCGTTCCGCAAGTTCCTGCCGAACCTGGGCGGGCTGGATCTGTCGCCGATCTTTGCGTTCCTGGCGATCAAGCTGATCGACATGCTGGTGATCAACAACCTCGCCGCCATGACCATGATGCCGGAAATCCTCCGCGTGTTGATCTGACCCGGTGAGCTGGTTTCGCTGGGAAGGTGACGACCTGATTCTGGAGTGTCACCTGCAACCGGCAGCCCGTAGCGATGGTTTCTGCGGGCTGCACGGTGATCGCCTGAAGATCCGCCTGACCGCGCCGCCGGTCGAGGGCAAGGCCAACGCCTATCTGATGGCGTTCCTGGCCAAGGCCTTTGGCGTGTCCAAGAGCCAGGTCAGTTTGATCAGTGGCGAGTTGAACCGGCAGAAGCGGGTGCGAATCTGCTCGCCGAAGAAGTTGCCGGACTTGCCTGATCTGGTGCGTCCAGTCTGATCCACCGAGTCGTCTCATTCGCGAGCAAGCCCGCTCCCACATTGGAATGCGATCTCCTGTGGGAGCGGGCTTGCTCGCGAAGGCCGCACCGCGGTTCTGCTGAATGAAATCAGGCCCGATCGTTGCTTGCCGCTGACCCCAGCGGTCTTTAGACTTACGCCTCATTTCAATGAGAGCAGGGTCGATGCCAGCTGCCTTTTCCCCCGATTCTGTTGGTCTGGTGACGCCGCAAGTGGCGCACTTCAGCGAGCCGCTGGCCTTGGCCTGTGGTCGTTCGCTCCCGGCCTATGACCTGATTTACGAAACCTACGGCACGCTGAACGCCACGGCGAGCAACGCCGTGCTGATCTGCCACGCCTTGTCCGGTCACCACCATGCCGCCGGCTACCACAGCACCGACGACCGCAAGCCCGGTTGGTGGGACAGCTGCATCGGTCCCGGCAAGCCGATCGACACCAGCAAGTTCTTCGTGGTCAGCCTGAACAACCTCGGCGGCTGCAACGGTTCCACTGGCCCCAGCAGCATCAATCCGGAGACCGGCAAGCCGTTCGGCGCCGACTTCCCGGTCTTGACCGTCGAAGATTGGGTGCACAGCCAGGCGCGCCTGGCCGATCGACTCGGCATCGCCCAGTTCGCGGCCGTGATCGGCGGCAGCCTCGGCGGCATGCAGGCGATGCAATGGAGCATCACCTACCCAGACCGCATCCGTCACTGCCTGGCCATCGCCTCGGCACCCAAGCTGTCGGCGCAGAACATCGCCTTCAACGAAGTGGCACGCCAGGCGATCCTCACCGACCCCGAGTTCCACGGCGGTTCGTTCCAGGAACACAACGTGATCCCCAAGCGCGGCCTGATGCTGGCGCGGATGGTCGGGCACATCACCTACCTGTCCGACGACTCCATGGGTGAAAAATTCGGCCGCGGGCTCAAGAGCGAGAAGCTCAACTACGACTTCCACAGCGTCGAGTTCCAGGTCGAAAGCTACCTGCGTTATCAGGGTGAAGAGTTCTCCGGGCGCTTCGATGCCAACACGTACCTGTTGATGACCAAAGCGCTCGACTACTTCGATCCGGCGGCGAACTTCGACGATAACCTGGCAAAAACCTTTGAAGGTGCCAAAGCCAAGTTCTGCGTGATGTCGTTCACCACCGACTGGCGCTTCTCCCCTGCCCGCTCGCGGGAACTGGTGGACGCGCTGATGGCCGCGCGCAAGGACGTCTGCTACCTCGAGATCGACGCACCGCAAGGCCACGACGCCTTCCTGATTCCGATCCCGCGCTACCTGCAGGCATTCGGCAATTACATGAACCGCATTACGTTGTGAGAAAGCCATGAGAGCTGATCTGGAAATCATCCAGGAATGGATCCCCGCCGGCAGCCGCGTGCTTGACCTCGGCTGCGGCGATGGCGAACTGCTGACTTGGCTGCGCGACAACAAGCAAGTCACCGGCTATGGCCTGGAAAACGACGCCGACAACATTGCCGAATGCGTGGCCAAGGGCATCAACGTCATCGAACAGGACCTGGACAAGGGCCTGGGCAACTTTGCCAGCAACAGCTTCGATATCGTGGTCATGACCCAGGCGCTGCAAGCGGTGCACTACCCGGACAAGATCCTCGACGAAATGCTGCGGGTCGGCCGCCAGTGCATCATCACCTTCCCGAATTTCGGGCACTGGCGCTGCCGCTGGTACCTTGCGAGCAAGGGCCGGATGCCGGTTTCTGAATTCCTTCCTTACACTTGGTACAACACGCCGAACATCCACTTCTGTACCTTCGCGGACTTTGAAGCCTTGTGTCGCGAACGTGAAGCGAAGGTCATTGATCGGCTTGCCGTGGATCAACAGCATCGGCACGGGTGGGCCAGTAAGCTATGGCCTAATCTGTTAGGTGAGATCGGAATCTACCGCGTCAGCAGTCCGGGACTTTCCGACCACAAGGTCGCGGTCTGATCCACCCTATTTCAAGGAGAACGATCATGGGTCGTCTAGCGTTGCTTCTAATCACTGCCTGCCTGAGCGTCACCACCATGGCCGCCGACGCCATCAAGAGCGAACGCCAGGAAACCTTCGGTGACGTGACGGTGCATTACAACACCTTCAACTCCACCTACCTGCTACCGGACGTTGCCAAAGCCGCCCAACTGACGCGCGCCAAGGACCAGGGCGTGATCAACATTTCGGTGATCAAGGCCGGCACGCCGATGATGGCCGAGGTCAGCGGCACCGTTAAAGACCTGACCAGCCAAAGCTACACACTGAACTTCAAACAAGTCACCGAGCAGGGAGCGATCTACTACATCGCCCAATACCCGGTACCCCAGCAGGAAATCCGCACCTTCGACATCAAGGTGCAGACCGGCGACAAAATCAACACCATCAATTTCAACCAAGAGCTCTTCCCCGGCCAATGACCAACTTCACGCAACTCGTATTGGCCAGCCATAACGCCGGCAAACTCAAGGAACTCCAGGCCATGCTCGGCGAATCGGTGCAACTGCGCTCGATCGGCGAGTTCAGCAGCATCGAGCCCGAAGAAACCGGTCTGTCGTTCGTCGAGAACGCCATCCTCAAGGCCCGCAATGCCACGCGTATTTCCGGCCTGCCGGCGCTGGCCGACGATTCCGGGCTGGCCGTGGACTTCCTCGGCGGTGCGCCAGGTATCTACTCGGCGCGTTATGCCGACGGCAAGGGTGATGCGGCGAACAACGCCAAGCTGCTCGACGTGTTGAAAGACGTGCCTGAAGCCGAACGTGGCGCACAGTTCGTGTGCGTGCTGGCGCTGGTGCGTCACGCTGACGATCCGCTGCCGATCCTCTGCGAAGGTTTGTGGCACGGGCGCATCCTGACCCAGGCCAGCGGCGATCACGGTTTTGGCTACGACCCGCTGTTCTGGGTACCGGAGCGCGATTGCTCCAGCGCCGAGCTGAGCCCGGGCGACAAGAATCAGATCAGCCACCGCGCCCGTGCAATGGATCTGCTGCGCCAGCGTCTGGGCTTGAAATGACCCGTGAATCATCCGCGTCGCCGCTGATCTTCGGCGGCGACGCTCAATCGCCTCGAGCGACCCTGCCTGTGCTGCCGCCACTGGCGCTGTATATCCACATCCCGTGGTGCGTGCGCAAATGCCCTTACTGCGACTTCAACTCCCACACCGCCAGCCCTGTGCTGCCGGAAGAAGAGTACGTCGACGCCTTGCTGGCCGACCTCGATCAGGACCTGCACGCCGTCTATGGTCGTGAGTTGAGCTCGATTTTCTTCGGTGGCGGCACGCCGAGCCTGTTCAGTGCTGATTCGCTGGGTCGATTGCTCAAAGGCGTCGAACAACGCATCCCGTTTGCCAGCGACATCGAAATCACGCTGGAAGCAAATCCGGGGACGTTCGAGCAAGACAAGTTCGTGGCGTACCGGAAGCTGGGGATCAATCGCCTGTCGATCGGCATCCAGAGTTTCCAGCAAGAAAAGCTTGAGGCCCTGGGGCGGATTCACAACGGCGACGAAGCCGTACGCGCCGCTGGCATGGCGCGGCAGGCCGGGTTCGACAACTTCAACCTGGACTTGATGCATGGCTTGCCGAATCAGTCCCTGGACGACGCCTTGGCCGACCTGCACACAGCCATTGCCCTGAAACCGACACACCTGTCGTGGTATCAACTGACCCTGGAACCGAACACGGTGTTCTGGAACCAGCCGCCGACGCTGCCCGAAGACGATACGCTGTGGGACATCCAGGAAGCCGGGCAAGCGCTGCTGGCCGAACACGGTTACGCACAGTACGAAGTATCGGCCTATGCATTGCCCGGTCGCCCGGCGCGCCACAACCTCAATTACTGGAGTTTTGGCGACTTCATTGGCATCGGCGCCGGCGCCCATGGCAAGCTCAGCCATCCGGACGGACGCATCATTCGCACCTGGAAGACCCGCCTGCCGAAGGATTACCTGAATCCGGCAAAAAGCTTCCGGGCCGGCGAGAAAGCGCTGGGCAACGATGAAATGCCGTTCGAATTCCTGATGAACGCGCTGCGCCTGACTGAAGGCGTCGAATCGCGGCTGTACCCGGAACGTACCGGCATGACCCTGGAAAGCCTTGCTGAAGGCCGCCGTGAAGCCGAACAAAGCGGCCTGTTGCAGGTCGAACCGTCACGTCTGGTAGCCACCGAGCGCGGACAACTCTTCCTCAACGACTTGCTGCAGAAATTTCTGACATAAGGAAATCCAATGGATTTGGTACTCGACCTGCTTGCCACCGTGTCTCGCTGGAGTCGCAGCAACCTCTCGGAAATCGCCCTGGCCCTGGTGGGCTGCCTGCTGGTGCTGTTTGGTGCGGATTTCAAAGGCTGGGTCGAGCAGCGCCTGGGCAGCATCGCCGGCGCCTTGCGCGTGCCGCTGATGTCCCTGCTGTGCATGATCGGCAGCGGCGCGGCACTGATCTACGCCACGCCTTGGGTCGTGCGCGGCTTGAGCCAGTTCAACAACTACAGCCTGGCACCGGTGTTGCTGGTGGTGCTGGTGCTGATTGGCGTCGTGGCTGACCGCCGCTGACTTCCAGGCGCAAAAAAAACCTGTAGGAGCCGGCTTGCTGGCGATGGGGGGTCAGACACTTCAGTGTTGACTGACACACCATCGCCAGCAAGCCGGCTCCTACAGGTTTGTACGGATCAGGACAGTTTTTCGAACTTCAAATCCCAAACCCCATGCCCAAGACGCTCGCCACGGCGTTCGAACTTGGTGATCGGCCGCTCGGCCGGGCGCGGTACGCACTTGCCGTCTTCGGCGAGGTTGCGGTAACCCGGCGCAACGTTCATCACTTCCAGCATGTACTCGGCATACGGTTCCCAGTCGGTGGCCATGTGCAGAATGCCGCCGACTTTCAACTTGCTGCGCACCAGCTCAGCGAAGGACGCCTGAACGATACGGCGCTTGTGGTGACGGCTCTTGTGCCACGGATCCGGGAAAAACAGCATCAGGCGATCGAGGCTGTTATCGGCCACGCAGCGGTTGAGCACTTCGATGGCATCGCAATCGTAGACTCGCAGGTTGGTCAAACCCTGGGTCAGTACGCCATTGAGCAGCGCACCGACACCCGGACGGTGAACCTCGACGCCGATGAAATCCTGGTCCGGCGCGGCCGCTGCCATTTCCAGCAGCGAATGGCCCATGCCGAAACCGATTTCCAGCGAGCGCGGTGCCGAGCGACCGAATACCTGGTCGAAATCCACCGGTGCGTCGGCCAACGGCAGCACGAACAGTGGCGTGCCCTGCTCCAGGCCCTTTTGCTGGCCTTCGGTCATGCGCCCTGCACGCATCACGAAACTCTTGATGCGGCGGTGTTGGCGCTCGTCGCCTTCTTCCGTCTGGATTGGCGTGTCGTTCGATTCAGTCATCAATGGCTCTTACTTGATCAGACCATCCAGCGGCGAAGAGGCGCTGGCATAGAGTTTTTTCGGCATGCGGCCGGCGAGATAGGCCAGGCGACCTGCGACGATCGCATGTTTCATGGCTTCAGCCATCATGACCGGCTGCTGGGCGTGGGCGATGGCCGAGTTCATCAGCACCGCATCACACCCCAGCTCCATGGCGATGGTGGCGTCGGAAGCAGTGCCGACACCGGCATCCACCAGCACGGGAATCTTGGCTTCTTCCAAGATGATCTGCAGGTTGTACGGATTGCAGATCCCCAGGCCAGAGCCGATCAGACCGGCCAGCGGCATCACCGCGATGCAGCCGATTTCCGCCAATTGACGGGCGATGATCGGATCATCACTGGTGTAGACCATCACGTCGAAGCCTTCCTTGACCAGCGTTTCGGCGGCCTTGAGGGTTTCGATCACGTTGGGAAACAGGGTTTTCTGGTCGGCCAGCACTTCCAGCTTGACCAGGTTGTGGCCGTCGAGCAGTTCACGGGCCAGGCGGCAGGTGCGCACGGCTTCGATGGCGTCGTAGCAACCGGCGGTGTTCGGCAGGAAGGTGTAACGATCCGGCGACAGCACTTCGAGCAGGTTCGGCTCGCCCTCGATCTGCCCGAGGTTGGTGCGGCGCACGGCGAACGTGACGATCTCGGCGCCCGAGGCTTCGATGGCCAGGCGGGTTTCTTCCATGTCACGGTACTTGCCGGTACCGACCAGCAAACGCGACTGGTAAGTACGACCGGCCAGGACGAAAGGCTTGTCGCTACGAACGATGCTCATGGGAAATCCTCTGTAGGGGTGAGGTACTTGCAGAATTCTGTGGCCACTGGGCCGAGGTTGCTAGCCGCCGCCGATGGCGTGCACCACTTCGACGTTGTCGCCGTCGTTGAGCGTGGTATCGGCGTGCTGACTGCGCGGGACGATATCCAGATTGAGTTCGACTGCCACCCGGCGTCCGGTCAGTTCCAGACGGGTGATCAGGGCCGCAACGGTTTCACCGTCGGGCAGTTCAAAGGATTCGCCGTTCAACTGAATGCGCATGCCGGATGCCGCCATCATTTTTAGGGGCAGGCATTCTAGCCCGATCAATCAGGCCGACCCAAGCCATTCGTCTTGAAATGGACAGACGAACCGTAGGAGCCGGCTTGCTGGCGATGCAGGCGACTCGGTCTGTCTGTTTCACCGCGTCGTCCGTATCGCCAGCAAGCCGGCTCCTACAGGTCAGGCCAATCGGTAGGCAGCGAGGCCCAGGCACAACCAGCCCACCAGAAAGGCCAGGCCACCGAACGGGGTGATGATGCCGAGTTTGCTGATGCCCGTCAGCGTCAATAGATACAGGCTGCCGGAGAACAGCAAGATACCGATGACAAACGATGCACCCGCCCAAGTCACCAGACGCCCGGGGATCTGCGTGGCCAGCAACGCGACGCCCAACAATGCCAGGGTGTGCACCAGTTGATAGGTGACGCCGGTATGGAAGATCGCCAGGTACTCGGCGCTCAAGCTGTTTTTCAGGCCGTGGGCGGCAAAGGCCCCGAGGCCGACACCGGTGAAGCCGAAAAAAGCGGCCAGCATCAGAAAGCCACGCAGCATGCAGAACTCCAGTCAGTTTCGATCCAAAGGGTCTGTATAATGGCCCGCTCAACGGGTTCGGCCAAGCCATCTCTATGCTGCGTATCTATTTCCGTCGCTTCACCAAGGCCGTGCTCTGGTTCATGGGTGGCAGCGTATTGCTGGTGCTGATCTTTCGCGTGGTGCCGCCACCGGGGACGGCGTTGATGGTCGAGCGCAAGATCGAATCCTGGTTCGATGCCGAACCCATAGACCTGCAACGGACCTGGAAACCCTGGGACGAGATCTCCGATGACCTCAAGGTCGCCGTGATTGCCGGCGAAGATCAGAAATTCCCGGAGCACTGGGGCTTCGATATCGGCGCGATTCAGGCGGCATTTGCCCATAACGAGCGCGGCGGCTCGATCCGTGGCGCCAGCACCCTGAGCCAGCAGGTTTCGAAAAACCTGTTCCTGTGGTCCGGCCGCAGCTGGCTGCGCAAAGGCCTGGAGGCCTGGTTTACCGCGCTGATCGAAGTGTTCTGGCCCAAACAGCGAATTCTTGAGGTGTACCTCAACAGTGTCGAATGGGATGACGGCGTGTTTGGCGCCGAAGCGGCGGCCCGACACCACTTTGGCGTGAGCGCCAAAGGCCTCAGCCGCCAGCAGTCGAGCTTGCTCGCCGCCGTGCTGCCCAACCCGCGGGTCTGGAGCGCCAGCCATCCGACTTCCTATGTAGCGCGGCGGGCGGGGTGGATCCGGCAACAGATGAGCCAGCTGGGTGGCGAGAGCTATCTGGTCGGACTGAACGACTCGCGCCGGGCGCCTTGGGCCGAATAACACTGAAGATCCCCTGTGGGAGCGGGCTTGCTCGCGAAAGCGGTGTATCAGACAGCGTCAATGTCGACTGACAGGACGCCTTCGCGAGCAAGCCCGCTCCCACATTGGCTCTGCGGTGTACCAAGGCTCATCGAACAAACAAAAACGCCCCGATCAATAACCGGGGCGTTTTTTATTGCCGGCTCGCCGGTTAGGCGGCGATCGACAACTTGAGCTTGTTCATCGCGCTCTTCTCAAGCTGACGAATACGCTCGGCCGACACGTTGTACTTCTGCGCCAGGTCGTGCAGCGTGGCTTTTTCTTCCGCCAGCCAGCGCTGGTAGAGGATGTCACGGCTGCGGTCGTCCAGCACTTCCAGCGCTTCGTGCAGGTTGTGGTTGGAGTTGTCGCTCCAGTCGGCGTCTTCCAGTTGACGGGCCGGGTCGTACCGGTGGTCTTCCAGATAGTTGGCCGGCGACTGGAAAGCACTGTCGTCGTCCGCTTCGGCAGCCGGGTCAAAAGCCATGTCATGGCCCGTCAGGCGGCTTTCCATCTCGCGCACTTCCCGAGGCTCTACACCCAGGCTTTCCGCCACACGATGGACTTCCTCGTTGTTCAACCAGGCCAGACGCTTCTTCTGGCTTCGCAGGTTGAAGAACAACTTGCGCTGGGCCTTGGTGGTCGCGACTTTCACGATGCGCCAGTTGCGCAGGATGAACTCGTGGATTTCCGCCTTGATCCAGTGCACGGCAAAGGACACCAGGCGCACGCCCATTTCCGGGTTGAAGCGCTTCACGGCCTTCATCAGGCCAACGTTGCCTTCCTGGATCAGGTCAGCCTGAGCCAGGCCGTAGCCGGAATAGCTACGGGCGATATGTACGACAAAACGCAGGTGGGCGAGCACCATCTGCCGAGCCGCCCCCAAATCCTGCTCATAATAGAGACTCTCGGCCAGTTCACGCTCCTGCTCCGGCGACAGCAATGGAATGCTGTTGACGGTGTGCACATAGGCCTCCAGGTTCGCACCCGGGACCAGAGCATATGCAGGTTGCAAAGAATTGGTCATACGAAAAAACCTCCGACTTACAAACTCGTGCAGTTCAGCACTGCGAAAATTGACCGGAAACCGAAAGACAAGTTCCCTAAAACCCAAAAACGCTGAAAGGTCAATACGAGCAAAATGATACTACTTAGGCGCAAGCTCCCTCAGGTGGCGTGCGACTGCAATCCATGCACCGATATACCCCAACAGCACCGCGCCAAGCAAGAGAGACAGACCGTCGGCAACTGGCACTCCAGCCAGCGCAAAATCACTGCCGTACAAACCAGCCAGCCCTACTACCGCGTCGTTCAGCCAATCAAGGCCGAAAGCCAGCACCCCCCAGGACAGAATCCCCGCACCGAAGCCATACAACGCACCCATATACAGAAAGGGCCTGCGTACATAGCTGTCAGTGCCGCCGACCAGTTTAATCACTTCTATCTCTGTGCGGCGGTTTTCAATATGAAGACGAATGGTATTGCCTATCACCAAAAGTAATGCAGAAACCAAAAGCACGGTCAGACCGAAGACAAATCGGTCACCCAGCTTGAGAATGGCTGCCAGACGCTCGACCCAGACTAAATCAAGTTGCGCCTGTTGTACCTTCGGCAGCTCGGATAGTTTTTGTCTTAATGCTTCAAGGGCCGGCTTGTCGACTTCGTTCGGCGTCACCAGGACCACGCCCGGCAGCGGGTTCTCCGGCAATTCCTTGAGTGCCTCGCCCAGCCCGGACTGTTGCTGGAACTCTTCCAGCGCCTGCTCGCGGCCAACGTATTCGGCATCGGCCACACCAGGCATGCCCTTGATCTGATCGCGCAGCGATTCGCCTTCGGCCGGCTTGGCCTCAAGGTCCAGATACAGGGAGATCTGTGCCGCGCGCTGCCAGGAACCACCCAAGCGTTCGACGTTACTTAGCAAAAGTGACAGGCCCATGGGCAAACTCAGGGCCACCGCCATCACCATGCAGGTGAAAAAACTGCCGATGGGCTGCTTGCCCAGGCGGCGCAGGCTGTCGACCATGCTGGCGCGATGACTTTCGATCCAGGCGCGGAACAACGTGGCAAAGTCCGGCCCGTCATCATCATCGTGTTTCTTCTTTTGCGGCTGCGGATCGGCAGCCTTCGGGGCTACGCGCTCGGAAACCTTGGGGCTACGTGTCGCACTCATACTGCCGCCTCCCCGTCACCGATCAATCGACCGCGTTGCAGTGTCAGCATGCGATGGCGCATGCGGGCAATCAGGGCCAGGTCGTGACTGGCGATCAGCACACTGGTGCCCAGGCGATTGATATCTTCGAACACACCCATGATCTCGGCGGCCAGACGCGGGTCGAGGTTACCGGTCGGTTCGTCCGCCAGCAGCAAGGCCGGGCGATGAACGATGGCGCGGGCGATGCCGACGCGCTGCTGCTGACCAGTGGACAGGTCGCCCGGATACAGATCGGTTTTATCCGACAACGCCACGCGCTCCAGTGCCGAGTCCACGCGCTTGGCGATCTCGGCCTTGGACAGCCCCAGGATCTGCAAAGGCAGCGCGACGTTGTTGAACACCGTGCGATCGAACAGCAACTGATGATTCTGGAACACCACGCCGATCTGCCGACGCAAGAAAGGAATCTGCGCGTTGCTGATGGTGCTCAGGTCTTGCCCGGCGAGCAGCAGCTTGCCGCTGGTCGGGCGCTCCATCGCCAGCAGCAGGCGCAAGAGTGTGGATTTACCGGCGCCGGAATGGCCGGTGACAAACAAGAACTCGCCACGACGGACTCGAAAGCTCAGCTCATGCAAGCCGACGTGACCGTTCGGGTAGCGCTTACCGACCTGTTCGAAACGAATCATGAACGCTCCCGCTCGGCAAACAATGCCTGGACAAAGGGTTCTGCTTCAAAGGTACGCAAATCGTCGATGCCTTCACCGACACCGATGTAGCGGATCGGCAGGCCGAACTGCTTGGCCAGGGCAAAAATCACTCCACCCTTGGCGGTGCCGTCGAGTTTGGTCAGCGCCAGGCCAGTCAGTTCGACGGTCTGGTTGAATTGCTTGGCCTGGTTGATGGCGTTCTGGCCGGTGCCGGCGTCGAGCACCAACAGCACTTCGTGAGGAGCGTCGGCGTCGAGCTTGCCAATTACGCGGCGAACCTTTTTCAGCTCTTCCATCAGGTTGTCTTTGGTGTGCAGGCGGCCGGCGGTGTCGGCGATCAGCACATCGATGCCACGGGCCTTGGCGGCCTGCACGGCGTCGAAGATCACCGAAGCCGAGTCGGCGCCAGTGTGCTGCGCGATCACCGGGATCTTGTTGCGCTCACCCCAGACCTGCAACTGCTCCACCGCCGCGGCGCGGAAGGTGTCGCCGGCGGCGAGCATGACTTTCTTGCCTTCCAGCTGCAGCTTCTTCGCCAGCTTGCCGATGGTGGTGGTCTTGCCGGCACCGTTGACGCCGACAACCAGAATCACGAACGGCTTGTTCTGCGAGGTGATTTTCAGCGGCTGCTCGACAGGCTTGAGCATGGCGGCCAGCTCGGCCTGCAGGGATTTGTACAGGGCGTCGGAGTCGGCCAGTTCTTTGCGCGCGACCTTCTGCGTCAGGCGCTGAATGATCACCGACGTGGCTTCGACACCAACGTCGGCGGTCAGCAAGCGGGTTTCGAGGTCTTCGAGCAGTTCGTCATCGATCGCCTTCTTGCCCAGGAACAGGCTGGCCATGCCTTCGCCGATACTGGCGCTGGTCTTGGACAGGCCCTGTTTGAGGCGGGCGAAGAAACCGGCTTTGGTTTCTTCGCTGCGCACAGGCTCTACCGGGGTTTCGACGGGCGCCGCGATCGATTCAGGAATCGGAGCGGGTGCAGGCGCCTGAGCAACCGGAGCAACCGGAGCAACCGGAGCAACGAATACCGGAACCTCTGGCTGGCTGACAACGGGCGCAGGCTCGGTCACGATGACCGGTTCAACAATCGGCTCAACCACTGGCGCATGAACCGGCGCCGGCGTAAACGCTGCCGGAGCCGGAATCGGTGGAGTCACGTGAGGAGCCAGGTCATTCTCGACCAATGCCACGGGCTCTTCCGCCACAGGCAGGGTCAGCCACGGCTCGGCAGCAGTGCTCAGCGGTTGCTCGAAGATTTCACTGACAGGTTCGGCAACGACTTCGGCCTGCGGTTGCAGCACCGGCTCGGCAATCGGCAGGACCACCGGCGCGGGCGCTTCTTCTATTACCGGAGCCGCGACAGGCGCTGGCTCAGGAACGGCTTGTGGCTGTTCGACGACGGCTTCCTGCGGCTTTTTGCGCAGCCATCCGAACAGGCTTTTCTTCTCGCCAGCCGCAGCTGGGGTCTTCTTGTCGTCGTTGGAACCAAACATGGAGGACGGCTATCTCACGGTAGCGACGCGCCAATGGCGCCCCGGCAAATAAATAATCGATGCAGAACAGACTGCGATTGACCCAGCTTGTTCACGCGCAACATTTTGTCGAGGAGCCAACGGCGCCTCAAAGGTCGACTAACACGAAGGACTGGAACGGCATCGTCGGCGAAAACGCAGAGTTTAGCTGACAAACTCAAAGTCTCTGCCGGTAACCCATGCAACCCACAGGCCGGTCAAAGGCCTGATAGGCGTGGCCGCCAGTAAAACGGATCAGTATCCTAGCACCCTCTCGCCCGCTGACGCTAAGAACAAGCGGGCAGCCCCAAAGGTTTAAAAACGAATGAATGCTCTTGCCCGCCGCGCCGCAGGCCTGCTGCTCAGCACGGTTTGCCTGCCCCTTTCGGCCCTGGCTGCCGACCCGCAACCCACCCACGAATTCACCCTCGACAATGGTCTGAAGGTGGTCGTGCGTGAAGACCACCGTGCACCCGTGGTGGTTTCCCAAGTCTGGTACAAGGTCGGCTCCAGCTACGAGACGCCGGGCAATACCGGCCTGTCCCACGCTCTGGAACACATGATGTTCAAGGGTAGCGAGAAAGTCGGCCCCGGCGAAGCCTCGCTGATCCTGCGCGACCTCGGCGCTGAAGAGAATGCATTCACCAGCGATGATTTCACCGCGTACTACCAGGTGCTGGCCCGGGATCGCCTGGGCGTGGCCTTCGAGCTGGAAGCCGACCGCATGGCCAGCTTGCGCCTGCCACCTGATGAGTTCGCCAAGGAAATCGAGGTCATCAAGGAAGAGCGTCGCCTGCGTACCGACGACAAGCCGATGTCCAAGGCCTACGAGCGTTTCAAGGCCATGGCCTACCCGGCCAGCGGCTACCACACGCCGACCATCGGTTGGATGGCCGACCTTGAGCGGATGAAAGTCGAAGAGCTGCGCCACTGGTACGAAACCTGGTACGTGCCTAACAACGCCACGCTGGTGGTGGTTGGCGATGTCACCCCGGACGAAGTCAAAACCCTGGCCCAACGCTATTTCGGCCCGATCGCCCGGCGTGAAGTGCCGGCCGCGAAAAAACCGCTGGAACTGGCTGAACCGGGCGAGCGCCAGATCACCCTGCATGTGCAGACCCAACTGCCCAGCCTGATGCTGGCCTTCAACGTACCGAGCATCTCCACCGCCGACGACAAACGCCTGGTCAATGCCCTGCGCCTGATCTCGGCGCTGCTCGACGGCGGCTACAGCGGACGCATCCCGACGCAACTGGAGCGTGGCGAAGAACTGGTGTCCGGCGGCTCGTCGAGTTACGACGCCTACACCCGCGGCGACAGCCTCTTCACCCTGTCGGCATCGCCAAACTCGCAGAAAAACAAGACCATTGCCCAGGCGCAAGCCGGTTTGTGGAAGCTGCTCGACCAGTTGAAAACCACGGCGCCAACCGCTGAAGAGCTTGAACGCGTACGTGCACAAGTCATCGCCGGCCTGGTCTTCGAGCGCGACTCGATCACCAGTCAGGCCACGGCCATTGGCCAACTGGAAACCGTCGGTCTGTCATGGAAACTGATGGACACCGAACTGGCCGACCTGGAAAGCGTCACGCCGGAAGACATCCAGAAAGCCGCCAAGCTGTATTTCACCCGCGAACGTCTCAGCGTCGCCCATGTACTGCCTCTGGAGACGACTCATGAGTGAGCGTAAAAAATCCCGCCTGGCCCTGATCGGGTTGATCGCCGTTGCCGTGATCGGTTCTGCCGCGTTCTATTTGTCGCGCTCTGGCCAAACCAATGCCAGTGAAGCCCTGGACAAGGCCAAGGCCAGCCAGAAACTGCAGTCGCTGACCGAGCTCAACGGCAAGGCACCGGACCACCGCAAGCTGGACGTGCAGACCTGGAACACCGCCGAAGGCACCAAAGTGCTGTTTGTCGAAGCCCATGAGCTGCCGATGTTCGACATGCGCCTGATCTTCGCCGCCGGCAGTAGCCAGGACGGCGACGCACCGGGCCTGGCGCTGTTGACCAACGCCATGCTCAACGAAGGCGTGGCCGGCAAGGACGTCGGTGCCATTGCCCAGGGCTTCGAAGGCCTGGGCGCCGATTTCGGCAACGGCGCTTACAAGGACATGGCAATCGCCTCGCTGCGCAGTCTCAGTGCCAAGGACAAACGCGAGCCGGCCCTGCAGTTGTTCGCCGAAGTCATCGGCAAGCCGACTTTCCCTGCCGATTCGCTGGAGCGCATCAAGAACCAGATGCTCGCCGGTTTTGAATACCAGAAACAGAACCCCGGCAAACTGGCGAGCCTGGAACTGATGAACCGTCTGTACGGTGATCACCCGTACGCGCATTCCAGCGACGGCACGGCGAAAAGCGTACCGGCGATCACCGCGGCACAACTGCGTGCTTTCCACGAGAAAGCCTACGCAGCCGGTAACGTGGTCATCGCACTGGTCGGTGACCTGTCCCGCGCAGAAGCAGAAGCCATTGCTGCGCAGGTTTCCAACGCCCTGCCCAAAGGCCCGGCCTTGCCGAAGATCGCGCAACCGGTCGAACCCAAGGCCAGCGTCGGCCACATCGAGTTCCCGTCCAAGCAGACCAACCTGATGCTCGCGCAATTGGGCATCGACCGCGACGACCCGGACTACGCGGCATTGTCCATGGGTAACCAGATTCTCGGTGGCGGTGGCTTCGGCACCCGCTTGATGAGCGAAGTGCGCGAGAAGCGTGGCCTGACTTACGGCGTGTATTCGGGCTTCACCCCGATGCAGGTGCGCGGCCCGTTCATGATCAATCTGCAGACCCGGGCCGAGATGAGCGAGGGCACCCTGAAACTGGTGCAGGACGTGCTCGCCGACTACCTTAAAACCGGCCCGACGGAAAAAGAGCTCGACGACGCCAAGCGCGAACTGGCCGGCAGCTTCCCGCTGTCCACCGCGAGCAATGCCGATATCGTCGGCCAACTGGGCGCCATCGGCTTCTATAACCTGCCGCTGAGTCACCTGGAAGACTTCATGCAACAGTCCCAGGACTTGACCGTCGAGCAGGTCAAAGCGGCCATGAACAAACACCTGAGCACGGATAAAATGGTCATCGTCAGCGCTGGCCCGACCGTGCCGCAAAAGCCGTTACCGGCCCCTACTGATAAACCTTCCGAGCAGCCGCTCGGGGTTCCGGAGCATTAATGGCCAGTCCAAAAAAACCAGCACGCAACGTCCATAACGGCGTGAACCAACTGCGCATCATCGGCGGCGAATGGCGCAGCCGGAAGCTGAGCTTCCCCGACGCCCCGGGCCTGCGCCCGACGCCGGACCGCGTGCGTGAAACCCTGTTCAACTGGCTCGCGCCGTACGTGCCGGGCGCCAAGGTGCTCGACCCGTTTACCGGGAGCGGTGCGCTATTCCTCGAAGCCTTATCTCGCGGCGCGGCCATGGGCCAGGCGCTGGATGCCAGCAATATCGCGGTGTCCAGCCTGAAGGAGCACCTGGGTACGCTGCGTTGCACCAACGGCCAGGTCCAGACCGCTGACGCCCTGCGCTACCTGGAAACCCAGACCGCAACGGCCTACGACCTGGTGTTCCTCGATCCGCCGTTCAACCAGAACCTGCTGCCCGCCGTCTGCAAGTTGCTCGAAGAACGCCAATGGCTGGCCGAAGATGCCTGGGTGTATACCGAAAGCGAGTCGGCGCCTTCGACCCTGGGCCTGCCGGAGAACTGGCGCCTGCACCGGGAGCAAAAATCCGGGCGCGTGTATTACTCGTTGTGGCAACGCAGCGCCTGAATGCCTGGCGAGATGACAGCACCAAAGCCTACTTGGCAATGCCCTACATAGTTACCGCCTGACACCCTCCCGGATCATCCACAGTGGTTTGCGCAAATACCTGCAAACCACTGAGGATGTACACGGATGAACACTTCCCGCAGCACGTTTGTGCTGTCCTTTATCGCCTGGCTGCCGCTCATGGCTAGCGCGGCGACACCCCCTGCGACACAAGACTTCGTACTGGATAACGGCCTCAAGGTTGTCGTGCGCGAGGACCACCGCTCCCCCATCGTCACCGCCCAACTCTGGATCAAGGTCGGTTCAAGCTACGAACCGCCCGGCCAGTCGGGCCTGTCCCACGCCCTCGAACACATGGTCTACAAAGGCAGCAGCAAGGCCTGCGCCGGAGAGTTCTCGGCGATACTGGAAAAACTGGGCGCCAGCGAAAACGCAGTTACCGGCACTGACTTCACGGTATATCACCAAACACTTTCTTCGGGCCGCGCTGGCGTCGCTTTCGAAATACTCGCCGACCTGATGAGTACGGCCAAGCTGGATGCACAGGACTTCACACCGGAGCTCAAGGTGATTCAGGAGGAGCGTCGGATGCACGTTGATGATGAAATCACCGTGCTGGCTCACGAACGACTGAACAGCATCGCCCACCCGGCCAGCGGCTACCGCACCCCGACGATTGGCTGGATGCACGACCTGCAACGAATGAACGCCGTGCAATTGCAGCAGTGGTACCAGGCCTGGTACTCGCCGGGCAATGCAACGCTGGTGGTCGTTGGCGATGTTGCACCTGAGCAGATCAAGGCCCTGGCACAGCGGTACTTCGGACACCTTGAGCGGCGCGCGACACCTGTGGCGCCTGCACCCGTCGAGCTGGCTTCTGCCGGTGAACGGTCACTGACCCTGCATGCACCGATAGCATCCCCGCGCCTGATCATGAGCTTCAACACGCCCAGCCTGGCCACGGCCCTGGATCATCGGACCGCCCATGCCCTGCGTCTGCTTGATGTGTTGCTGGCCGGGTCCAACAGCGCGCGAATCAAAGAGCAACTGCAACTGGGCGAAGCAATATTCACTGAAGTCCACTCAGAGTACGACGCCTTCAATCGCGGCGATTCGTTGCTGACCATCAGCACACAGCTCAATCCGGACAAACTCAAAGACCCCGACGAGGCGCTCGCCCGACTCTGGAAAGTGATCAATGCACTAAAAGACAAGGCACCGGAAGCAGCAGAGCTGGAGCGCGCGAAAAACCTCCTGATCGCTAACGCGGTTTATGCGCAGGATGATCTGCAAGGGCAGGCAGGCACCCTGGGCCTGCTGGAAACCATCGGCCTCGACTGGCGGCTGGCCGATCAGGATACGGACGAGCTGAATAAGGTCACTCCCCTGGATATTCAACAGGTCGCAAAGACTTACCTGACGCGTGAACGCCTGAGTACCGCGACAATCTTGCCGGAGAAAAAATAATGGATAAGCTCAAAGGCCTGATCAATGGATTGATTCTGGCCGGCATGCTGTTGAGTACACAGGCCCTTGCCGCTGCAACCACGGCACCCCAGAAACCAACGCTGCAATCGCTCAATGAACCACAGACTCCGGCGATCCACCGTACGCTGTCGATCAAGGGTTACAAAACACTCAACGGAACGAAGATCCTGTTCATCCGCATCCCTGGCCTGCCGATGTTTGATGCCCTTGTGAGCTTTGCCGCCGGCAGCGCCCACACGCCGCATCAACCCGGCCTGGCCGCGGTGACCTTCAGTCTTTTGAATGAAGGCGTGACGGGCAAGGACGTCAACGCCATACAAGCGACCTTCGATAATCTGGGTGCAAGGGTGACAATGGACATCAACCAGGATCGGACCCTTTTTTCTCTGCGCAGCCTCAGCAACGAAGCCCGACGCGCTCCAGCCCTGGAATTGTTTGCCCAAGTACTCGGCAAACCGCTGTTGCCGCAAGAGTCCCTGCCTAGGGTGAAATCCGAAATGCAGTACTTACTGGACCGTGAAGATCAGTCGCATGCAGCTCAAGCCCGAGAAGCCAATCTCGGCCAGCTATTTCCCGAACACAGTTATGCTCAGTCTCTCTACGGAACCCGGGCCGGACTAGCCTCCATCACCCGCACCCAGGTGCAAGACTTTCATCGCACGGCTTATGCCGCGGGCAATGCCCAGATCACACTGGTCGGTGATCTCACCGAGGAAGAAGCCCAGCGCATCGGCGCGCAGATATCCGCGGCCTTGCCCCTGGGACCGGCCACTGCCGCGATCCAGTCTGTGACAAGTCCAGCCGCTCCGGATCTGCTGCGTGTCGAGCGACCATCAACCCAGGCTTACTTGTACCTTGCCCAGCCAAGTGTCCTGCGCAGCAGTTCGGACTACCTCGCACTGCAGATGGCTACGCAGGTTTTCACCAAACGCCTGACTAATGAACTTCGTGAACGCCGAGGCCTGACCTACCACGTTGAAGCCGACCTCTCATCCCTTCAGGCAAAAGGGATTCTGAGCATTAACTTGCAGACCCGACCGGATCAGGCCGATGCCGTGCTGGGCCATATCAAGTCGATGTTCAGCGACTTCCTCGCTCAAGGGCCGACCCAACAGGAACTCGACGACATCCAGCAGCATCTGGCCGGTAGCGCTCCATTGGGCCGCGCCACCAATGCACAGATTTTGAGCCGACTGCACAACATCAGCATCCACAATCTGCCGCTGGATCTCGACTTTTCCATACAAGCCGCCCTGGAGCTGAACCTCGCATCAGTCAAGAATGCCCTCAAGCGACATCACCACGCCGACCAATGGCGCGTTGTCATCCTGGGGCCGAAGACAGATCAACAAGCGTTGCCAGCTCCAATCGAAAGCACAACCAACGCCATGGGTCGCGCACCTGAAGAGATTGTGGCAAGTTAGTTACTCGCGACGACGCGGTCGCGGCTCTGTCCCGCCGCGTCTTCGGGCAGACTCATGAGCACTTTCTCCGAGAACCGCTGTGCACCCGCACTCCGCAATAGCCCAACCACTACCGTTCACCCCCGCCTTCGGCATTGGCAACCCGCACTTGCAAACCTTGTGGGGGCCGCTGTGGCGTAAAACCGTGCACATCGCCCGCGAGCGCGAACGCCTGTGGCTTGAAGATGGCGATTTTCTCGACCTCGACTGGCACGGTCCGCACAGCGCCGAGGCTCCCTTGGTGCTGGTGTTGCACGGGCTCACCGGTTCGTCGAATTCGCCTTACGTGGCCGGCATGCAAAAGACCCTGGGTGACCGGGGCTGGGCCAGCGTCGCGCTGAACTGGCGGGGCTGTTCGGGTGAGCCCAATCTGTTGCCACGCAGCTACCATTCCGGTGCCAGCGAAGACCTGGCCGAAACCATCCGGCATTTGCGCG
This sequence comes from Pseudomonas sp. A-R-19, assembly GCF_019956575.1. Taxonomy (NCBI): domain Bacteria; kingdom Pseudomonadati; phylum Pseudomonadota; class Gammaproteobacteria; order Pseudomonadales; family Pseudomonadaceae; genus Pseudomonas; species Pseudomonas sp. A-R-19. The sequence goes on along the minus strand of NZ_JAHBDR010000038.1, from coordinate 16,616 downwards.
CCAAACGGCCTCTCGCGCCACTGTATGCGGTGGGTTACTCCCTGGGCGGTAACGTCCTGCTCAAGCATTTGGGCGAGACTGGCACCGACAGCGGCGTGATGGCTGCCGTGGCGGTGTCGGTGCCGTTCCGCCTGGACCAGTGCGCCGATCGCATCGGCCAGGGCTTCTCGAAAATTTACCAGGCGCACTTCATGCGCGAGATGGTCGCCTACATCAAGAACAAACAGCGACAGTTCCAGCACGACGGACGCGAAGAGGGACTGGCAGCCCTGGCGGCCCTCGGATCACTGGAAAACATGCGCACGTTCTGGGATTTCGACGGACGCGTCACCGCACCACTGCACGGTTTCGCCGATGCCGAGGATTACTATCGCCGCGCTTCCAGCCGCTATTTCCTTGGCGAAATTCGTACGCCGACCTTGATGATTCAGGCCGCGGACGACCCCTTCGTGTTCCCCCACAGCCTGCCGCACATCGATGAACTGTCCGCTTGCACGCAATTCGAACTGCAAGCCAAGGGCGGGCATGTCGGCTTCGTCGACGGTACGCTCAGGCAACCGGGTTACTACCTGGAACGGCGCATCCCCGAGTGGCTGGCCGCCATGGAGCGCGCTTGAATCATGGATGCTGACCAGGGCGAGTCCATCCACTTCTGGCAAACCCCGCCGCTGGCCGGGGTCGAGTTGTTGTCCGCCCGTTACATCGATCATCGTTTCGCCCCCCACGTACATGACGGCTATGTGATCGGCATGATCATGGCCGGCGCCCAACGTTATCGCTATCGCGGTGTCGAACACCTGGCGGGCAGCGGCACGCTGGTGCTAATCAACCCCGATGAACTGCACACCGGCCACAAAGGCACCGAGGATGGCTGGCTGTACCGGGCGTTTTATCCGGACAGCAGGCAGATAACTTCGCTGCTGGATGAACTCGAACTGCCAACCCACCACTTGCCGGCCTTCGGCGCCACGCTGTATCGCGATCAGGATCTGGTGAACGGCTTCTGCCAGCTCCACCGCCTGCTGGAAAGCCCGGCCACCGCATTGCAGCAACAAACGGTCTGGCGGGAACTGGTGCTGTCGCTGTTGCAACGTCATGCAGCAGTGCCCGATGCAGGCCAACCTGGCAAGGAACACCGGGCCGTGAGCCTGGCCAAGGAGTTGCTGCACGCACAACTGGCGGCACCGCCCTCACTGGAGGCACTGGCGGCGGCGGTCAATCTCTCGCCATTCCATTTCACCCGGGTGTTCCGCCGGGCCACCGGCATGCCGCCGCACACATGGCTGATGCAACAACGCATCGCCCGGGCCCGGGCGTTGCTGCAAAGTGGTTGTCTGCCGCTGGAAGTCGCGATGCAACTGGGGTTTGCCGACCAGAGTCACCTGAGCCGGCAGTTCAAGCAGGTGTATGGGGTTGGGCCGGGGGCGTATCGCACAGCCCGGCAATCACTCAGGGAATGAACGCGCGCACCTGTAGGAGCTGGCTTGCCAGCGATGAACGGTGACGCGGTCTATCTGAAGCTCCGCGTCGCCCCTATCGCTGGCAAGCCAGCTCCTACAGGGGAATTGTGTTTACTCGCCAGTGGCGATGCCCCGCGCAGGTTCGTTGATCCACTCGCTCCACGACCCGGCATACAACGAACCCAACGGATAACCGGCCAGGCACAACGCAAACAGGTTGTGGCACGCCGTCACGCCGGAACCGCAGTACGCCACCAGATCATTCGGCGAACGATCGCCCAGTTTGGCGGCAAAGCGCTGCTTGAGTTGATCGGCCGGCAGGAAGCGACCGTCACTGCCCAGGTTGTCGGTAAACGCCGCACACTGGGCACCGGGAATGTGTCCGGCCACTGGATCGATCGGCTCCACTTCGCCCTTGAAACGCGGCAATGCGCGGGCATCGAGCAGGGTCAGTTCCGGCCGGGAGAGGCGCTTTTGCAATTGCTCGGCACTGATCAGCAACGCCGTGTCAGGCTTGCCAGTGAAGGAACCACGGAGGATCGCCGGCGCATCCAGGCTCAGCGGCAAACCGGCTGCGTGCCAGGCCTTGAGCCCGCCATCGAGGATGAATACACCGTCACGCTTGCCCAGCCAGGCCAGCAACCACCAGGCCCGCGCCGCATAGGCACCCGGACCGTCGTCATACAGCACCACTTCGCTATCGGCGTTGACGCCCCAGGCTTGCAGGCGCTCGATCAATTGCGCCGGCTCGGGTAACGGATGACGCCCGGTCACGCCCTTGACCACGGCGCCACTCAGATCACGCTCAAGGTCGGCATAGCGCGAACCGGCGATGTGCCCTTCGGCATAGCTGCGCTGGCCGTAATCCGGGTCTTCGAGAGCAAAACGACAATCCAGAATCACCAGCCCCGGCTGGTCCTTTTTCAGGTCCAGTGCTTGCGGGCTGATCAGTTGCGCAATGGGCATAACGGGCTCCTGTGATTAAGTCGGTCTTGATCCTACTGTACTTCTTCCAGTGCCTGGGCCAGGGGCACGTAAAACTCTTCGAACAAGGCGTTGACCGCATCGCGGGACTGATCCGTGACGAACCCCGCTTCCAGCACCAGAACCTGATAAACCCCGCGTTTAATGGCCTGTTCGCTCAAGTGACTGGAGTTCTCCCGCGTGGTGCACAGGAAGCGCACCCATGACGTGAGGATGATCCAGGCATTGAGGGTCAGGGATTCGATCTGCACCTTGTCCATTTTCAAAATGCCGGCGGCGACAAAACCTTCGTAGATCGCCCCACCCTGGATCAGGCAACGCTGGGAAAAGCGTCGATAGCGGTCGGCCAGCTCGGGGTCGCTATCGAGCAAATGTTCGAGATCGCGATGCAGAAACCGGTAGCGCCACATCGCCGACAGCAGCTCCTTGAGGTAGAAGCGTTTGTCTTCCACCGTGGCGGCACGGCCCTGGGGCGGGCGCAGGAAGCTGTCCACCAGGCTTTCGTACTCGCTGAACAAAACGGCGATGATCGCCTGCTTGTTAGGGAAGTGGTAGTACAGGTTGCCCGGGGAAATTTCCATATGGGCAGCAATGTGGTTGGTACTGATGCTGCGCTCGCCCTGCTGGTTGAACAGCTCCAGGCTGTTCTGCACGATGCGCTCGCTGGTTTTGATCCGTGGGGCCATGGCTTGAGCTTTAATTCAGAGTGCGTTGACGGGCATCTTAGATCTATCCGCGAGCGGATAAAACAAAGCTGTTCCAGGATGTCATTTGACTTTCTAGAGCATAGACTCTAAAAAGTGCTTCATTACAATAAATCCGGAGCCGACCATGACTGCTGAAATTTCCTACCTGCAGAACCTACAGCAGCCGCTGGAAGAGCTTCAGGCTCTGTTCGACGCCCAGCGTGCCGCGTACGCCGTCAACCCGATGCCACCCGCCGCGCAGCGTCAGCAATGGCTCAAGGCGCTGAAGGATTTATTGAACAATGAACGCCAGGCCCTGATCGATGCGATCAGCCAGGACTTCAGCCATCGCAGCGCCGATGAAACCCTGCTCGCCGAACTGATGCCCAGCCTGCACGGCATCCATTACGCCAGCAAACACCTCAAGGGCTGGATGCGAGCCTCGCGACGCAAGGTTGGCGCCGCTTTCCAGCCCGCCTCTGCCAAAGTCGTTTACCAACCGCTGGGCGTGGTCGGGGTCATCGTGCCGTGGAACTACCCGCTCTACCTGGCCATCGGTCCGCTGGTCGGCGCGCTGTCCGCAGGCAATCGGGTGATGCTCAAGCTCAGTGAGTCGACCCCCGCGACCGGTCTGCTGATGAAGCAACTGCTGGCGCGTATCTTCCCCGAAGACCTGGTTTGCGTGGTGCTGGGCGAGGCTGATATGGGCGTGGCCTTCTCGCGGCTGCCGTTCGATCACCTGCTGTTCACTGGCGCCACCAGCATCGGCAAACACGTGATGCGCGCCGCTGCTGAAAACCTGACCCCGGTAACCCTTGAGTTGGGCGGCAAGTCCCCGGCCATCGTTTCCCAGGATGTACCGCTCAAGGACGCCGCCGAGCGCATCGCCTTCGGCAAGACCCTGAACGCCGGCCAGACCTGCGTGGCCCCGGATTATGTGCTGGTGCCGGAGGATCGCGTCGGTGGTTTCGTCGAGGCCTATCGCACCGCCGTCCGCAGTTTTTATCCGACACTCGCCGACAACCCGGACTACACCGCGATCATCAATGAGCGCCAACTGGCGCGCCTCAACGGCTACGTCAGCGATGCCACCAGCAAGGGTGCGTTGCTGATGCCGCTGTTCGACCAGGGTCAAGGCCGCCGCATGAGCCATAGCCTGCTGCTCAATGTCACTGACGACATGACGGTGATGCAGGACGAGATCTTCGGGCCACTGCTGCCGATCGTGCCGTACAAGGATCTGGATCAGGCGTTTGCCTACATCAACCAGCGCCCTCGCCCACTGGCGCTGTATTACTTCGGCTACGACAAGCGCGAACAACAGCGCGTGCTGCACGAAACCCATTCCGGCGGTGTGTGCCTGAACGACACCCTGCTGCACGTTGCCCAGGACGACATGCCGTTCGGCGGCATCGGTGCCTCGGGCATGGGTCATTACCATGGCCATGAAGGCTTCCTGACCTTCAGCAAGGCCAAGGGCGTGCTGATCAAACAGCGGTTCAACGCGGCGAAACTGATCTACCCGCCGTACGGCAAGTCGATTCAAAAGCTGATCCAGAAGCTGTTCATCCGCTAACAATCATCACAGTCGGGTAATAACAATAATGACCCCCAGCCTGTCCGATACACCCGCGCTGTCACGGCGCGGGCTGCTTAAATTCAGCCTCGGTGCCACAGCTTTCCTCGCTACCGCCGGGCTCGGAGCCAGCCTCAGCGGTTGTTCGCCGAGTGCGCCAGCCAGTGGTTTCGTCACACTGCGCAGCGGCGATCTGCCGTTTTTACGGGCGTTGATTCCGGTCATGCTCGAGGGTGCGGCGCCCTCCGAACGGAGGCCCGAGGCGGTCGAAGGCACACTGAAAAGCCTGGATTACAACCTCGCCCACCTGTCGCCGGAAATGCTCAAGCTGACCCAGCAACTGTTCGATGTACTGGGCATGGCCGTGACTCGCGGACCGCTGACCGGAATCTGGGGCAGCTGGGAAAACGCCAGCGCCGACGATATTCGGCGCTTTCTCGATCGCTGGGAAAACAGCTCGTTGAGCCTGTTGCGCATGGGCCACAGTTCCTTGCTGCAACTGGTGATGATGGCCTGGTACGGCCGCAAGGAATCGTGGGCGCATTGTGGGTATCCCGGGCCGCCTACCGTTTGATACCGAGTCGACGCCTTCGCGAGCAAGCCCGCTCCCACATTGACCGCATGACCCTGTGGAGCGGGCTTGCTCGCGAAGGCGTCGGTCGCATCACCACAGAACCTAACCATAATAAAAAGAGAACCCGAAGATGCCCGTACCCGATCCGTTCCGCGAAGGCATGGCCCGAGGCTGGAAAACCTACAACGGCTCGCAACTGACCCAGGACCTGACACTCGAAGCGGACGTGGCGATCATCGGCAGCGGTGCCGGCGGCGGCACCACCGCTGAAATCCTCAGCGCGGCCGGCTACAAGGTGCTGCTGATCGAGGAAGGCCCGCTCAAGACCAGCAGCGACTTCAAGATGCTCGAAGACCAGGCCTACGCCAGCCTTTACCAGGAAGGCATCGGCCGCATGAGCAAGGACGGCGCGATCACCATCCTGCAAGGCCGGGCGGTGGGCGGCACCACGCTGATCAACTGGACCTCCAGTTTCCGCACGCCGGAGCCGACCCTGGAACACTGGGCCAAAGAACACAACGTCAAGGGTCACAGCCCGACGGACATGGCGCCGTGGTTCGAAAAAATGGAGCAGCGCCTGGGCGTCGCGCCGTGGATGGTGCCGCCCAACGCCAACAATGACGTGATCCGCAAGGGCTGCGAAGCACTGAATTACTCATGGCACGTCATCCCGCGCAACGTACGCGGCTGCTGGAACCTCGGCTACTGCGGCATGGGCTGCCCGACCAACGCCAAGCAATCGATGATGGTCACCACCATTCCAGCTACCCTGGAAAAAGGCGGTGAGCTGCTTTATCTGGCCCGCGCCGAAAAACTCACGATCAGCGGCGACAAGGTCACCGGTCTGCAATGTTCGGCGATGGATGAGCGCTGCGTCGCACCGACCGGGCGCACCATCACGGTCAAGGCACGGCATTTCGTGCTGGCCGGTGGCGGTATCAACAGCCCGGCCTTGTTGATGCGCTCCAGTGCGCCTGACCCACACAAGCGCCTGGGAAAACGTACGTTCCTGCACCCGGTGAACATGTCCGCCGCGTTGTTCGACGAAGTGGTCAACCCGTTCTACGGCGCGCCGCAGTCGATCTATTCGGACCATTTCCAATGGCAGGACGGCACCACGGGCAAGATGTCTTTCAAACTGGAAGTCCCGCCCCTGCACCCGGCGCTGGCCACGACATTGCTGGGTGGTTTCGGCCAGGAAAACTCGCAGCACATGGCCAATCTGCCGCATACCCACGCCATGCTCGCGTTGCTGCGCGATGGTTTTCACCCGGACAGCCCCGGTGGCAGCGTCGAATTGCGCAGCGATGACACGCCAGTGCTGGATTACCAACTATCACAGTACGCCTGGGATGGATTGCGCCGGGCGTTCCACACCATGGCCGAGATCCAGTTTGCCGGTGGCGCCAAGGCTGTCATGCCAATGCACGCCGACGCCCGCTACGTGAAGACCCTAGCCGAAGCCCGCACGCTGATCGACGGCCTGAGCCTGGAGTTGTATCGCACACGCCTGGGCAGTGCCCATGTGATGGGCGGTTGCGCCATGGGTGAAGACCCGGTGAACGCCGTGACCGACAGCCTCGGCCGGCATCATCAACTGGGCAATCTGTCGATCCACGACGGTTCGCTGTTCCCCACCAGCATTGGCGCCAATCCGCAGCTGTCGGTCTATGGACTGACGGCGCAACTGGCGACATCCCTGGCCGAACGTTTAAAAAAACCATGAAAATGACGATAATTCCCATCGTCTATAGTGCTTTCTTACCCAACAGGCGACTTGGCCGACCGGGAAGGCTGCGATACCATCCGACTCCCCAACGGATTCCCGCCAGGACGACGCGATGAACCGAGTGTTGTACCCAGGTACCTTCGACCCTATTACCAAGGGCCATGGCGATCTGGTCGAACGCGCCTCGCGCCTGTTCGATCACGTGATCATCGCCGTCGCCGCGAGCCCCAAGAAAAACCCGTTGTTTCCTCTGGAACAACGTGTGGAACTGGCGCGCGAGGTCACTAAACATCTGCCGAACGTTGAAGTCGTCGGTTTCTCGACGCTGCTGGCGCACTTCGCCAAAGAGCAGAATGCCAACGTGTTCCTGCGTGGTTTGCGCGCGGTGTCGGACTTCGAATACGAATTCCAGCTGGCCAACATGAACCGCCAACTGGCCCCGGACGTGGAAAGCCTGTTCCTGACCCCGTCCGAGCGCTACTCGTTCATTTCCTCGACGCTGGTCCGTGAAATCGCAGCCCTGGGCGGCGATATCACCAAGTTCGTGCACCCTGTGGTGGCGGACGCACTGACCGAACGCTTTAAGAAATAATCCCCGCAAACTGTAGGAGCGAGCCTGCTCGCGATGGACGTCAACGATAACGCGGGAAACCTGACACCCCGCGGCGTTCTCGGCTTCATCGCCAGCAGGCTGGCTCCTACAGTACGTCGTACCTGCGTGCAACGCAGGCGCCAATGCGGCACAATTGTGCGCATTGGTTTATTACGCCCGGGCCTGCCGCCCCGGCTGGAGTTAGCATGTCCCTGATCATCACCGACGATTGCATCAACTGCGACGTCTGCGAACCCGAGTGCCCGAACGCCGCCATTTCCCAAGGCGAAGAGATCTACGTGATCGACCCGAACCTGTGCACCCAGTGCGTCGGCCACTACGACGAACCGCAGTGCCAGCAGGTCTGCCCGGTGGATTGCATTCCACTGGACGAAGCTCATCCGGAGACTGAAGAACAGTTGATGGAGAAGTACCGGAAAATTACCGGCAAGGCTTGAGGCATCCGGCGCCTGTCAGGCCACCTTCGCGAGCAAGCCCGCTCCCACAGGGGAAATGCATTCCAAATGTGGGAGCGGGCTTGCTCGCGAAGGCGTCATCAGCCTCACTGAAAATCTAACTGACTTTCAGCTCTGACAGCGCGGACAAAACACACTCGCACGCTGCCCAAGCTTCACTTCCCGCAGCCCCGTGCCACAGACCTTGCAGTGTTCACCGCCACGGCCGTACACGAACAGTTCCTGCTGGAAGTAGCCAGGCTGACCGTCACCACCGATAAAGTCCCGCAACGTGGTACCGCCGCGCTCGATGGCGGCTGCCAGAATGCGCTTGATTTCGATGGCCAGCTTCAAGTAACGCGCCCGGGAAATGCTCCCGGCTTCGCGGCGCGGGTCGATCCCCGCGGCGAACAACGCTTCAGTCGCGTAGATATTGCCAACGCCAACCACCACCGCGTTATCCATGATGAACGGCTTGACCGCCATCGAACGGCCACGGGACTGCTGGAACAGACGCTCGCCGTCGAACAGGTCGGTCAGCGGCTCCGGCCCCAGGCGGATCAGCAACTCGTGATTGAGCGGATCCAGACTCCAGAGCATTGCGCCAAAGCGCCGCGGGTCGGTGTAACGCAGGGCCAGGCCCGACTCCAGCTCGATGTCCACGTGCTCATGCTTGGCCGCCGGCAACCCGGCTTCCACCAGGCGCAAGTTGCCTGACATGCCCAAGTGGCTGATCAAGGTACCGACTTCGGCGTTGATCAGGAGGTACTTGGCCCGCCGCTCCACCAACACGATGCGTTGCCCGGACAGGCGCACATCGAGGTCTTCGGGAATTGGCCAGCGCAAGCGCCGATCACGCACGATCACCCGGCTGACGCGCTGGCCTTCCAGGTACGGCGCGATACCGCGACGGGTGGTTTCGACTTCTGGCAATTCAGGCATGGTGCTCTCTTGAAAGAAGAAAGCCCGGTACTCAGCGATGAGTGCCGAGGTCGCGAATCGTCTGCTTGAGGGTCTCGAAGTCGTAGTCCGAGAGGCCGACATAATCGAGCACCAGCGGCGCGATGCTGTTCCACTCTTGATCTTCGGTCTGGTTGCCCAGCACCCGGTACGACGCGCAAATGTGCTCGGCCATCTTCAGGATCGCCAACAGGTTCTTCAATGAACTGTTGCGCGAAGACTCATCGCTGAAAATCGCCAACGCATTGTGGTGATTGGCGATCGCCGCGCTCACGTACTCCGGCAGGCGCCACGACTTGGCCGTGTAATAGCCAACCACCGAATGATTGGTATTGAACACCTGATTTTCCGTATCCACCACCCGGCATTCGGCACTGGCGTTGGCATAGGCCTGCTCCAGAACGCCCATGTAGTCGGGGAAACGCTGGAGCATCAAGGGCACGCCGCAGTCGTGGAACAGGCCCAGGGCATAGGCTTCGTCGCCATTTTCAATGCCAATGCGCTTGGCCAGGGTCAGGCAGGTCATGGCCACGTCCTGAGCGGTGTCCCAGAAACGGTTCAGGGTGACAATGGTGTCGTCATTCATCTCGCCCTTGATCGACTGCGCGTTGATCAGGTTGATGACCGAGCGGCTGCCCAGCAGATTCACCGCGCGCTGGATCGAGGCAATCTTGTTGCTCAGCCCGTAATACGGCGAATTGACGATCTTCAACAGGGAACCGGAAAGCCCCGGATCCTGGGAGATCAGCTTGGCGATGACTTCCAGATCCGGGTCGGGCATGTACTGCTCCATCTGCAAATCCACCATGATTTGCGGCTGGGCCGGTACGCTGATGCCCTGCAGGGCTTGTTGGATCTGTTCGGAAGTCAGCTCTTGGGACATTTGTGCACACTCTGGGTCAGACGGTGATTCTAACCTTTATGAAGTTGGATCCGACATACCAAATCGCATGACAAGTCTCTGTGGCGAGGGGGCTTGCCCCCGTTGGGCCGCGAAGCGGTCCTGAAATCTGCACCTGCGGTTTGTCAGGCAGACTCCATTCGTCTGCTTGACGGCCGCTTCGCGACCGAACGGGGGCAAGCCCCCTCGCCACATGTCCACCATTGAACCGGCGTACGCTTCAACACGCTATACTCCCGCTCTTTTTTCCGGAGCGACGACATGTCCCTGCCTAGCCTGCGCCTCAAAGCCAACGCCGACCGTCGTCTGCGCAACGGTCACTTGTGGGTCTACAGCAACGAAATCGATGTAGCCGCTACGCCTTTGCACGGTTTCAAGGCCGGCGACCAGGCGATCCTCGAAGCCGCCGGCGGCAAGCCGCTGGGCATCGTCGCCATGAGCCCGAACAACCTGATCTGCGCCCGTGTGCTGTCGCGCGACATCAAGCTGCCGCTGGACAAGTCGCTGCTGGTACACCGCCTGAACGTGGCCCTGTCCCTGCGCGATCGCCTGTTCGAGAAGCCGTTCTATCGCCTGGTCTACGGCGATTCCGACCTGCTGCCAGGCCTGGTGGTTGACCGTTTCGGCGACATCCTGGTGGTGCAGATCGCCTCGGCGACCATGGAAGCCCACAAGGACGACGTGATCGCGGCGCTGACCCAAGTGCTCAAGCCAAGCGGCATCCTGTTCAAGAACGACTCCGCCGCCCGTGATGCCGAAGGCCTCACCCGCTACGTCGAAACCGTGTTCGGCCTGGTGCCAGAGTGGGTTGCTCTCGAAGAGAACGGCGTGAAATTCGAAGCACCGGTCATCCAGGGCCAGAAAACCGGCTGGTTCTATGACCACCGCATGAACCGTGCCCGCCTGGCACCGTATGCCAAAGGCAAACGCGTACTGGACCTGTACAGCTACATCGGCGGCTGGGGCGTACAAGCCGCTGCATTCGGCGCCAGCGAAGTGTTCTGCGTCGACGCCTCGGCCTTCGCCCTCGACGGCGTCGAGCGCAACGCCGCGCTGAACGGTTTCGCCGAGAAAATGACCTGCATCGAAGGCGACGTGTTCGAAGCCCTCAAAGAACTGAAAGCCAGCGAAGAACGCTTCGACGTAATCGTGGCCGACCCGCCGGCGTTCATCAAACGCAAGAAAGACATGAAAAACGGCGAAGGCGCCTACCGCCGCCTGAACGAGCAAGCCATGCGCCTGCTCACCAAGGACGGCATCCTGGTCAGCGCCTCCTGCTCGATGCACCTGCCGGAAGACGACCTGCAAAACATCCTGCTGACCAGCGCCCGCCACCTGGACCGCAATATCCAGATGCTCGAGCGCGGCGGCCAGGGTCCGGATCACCCGGTTCACCCTGCTATCGCTGAAACCCGCTACATCAAGAGCATTACTTGCCGGTTGCTGCCAAACAGCTAAAGCCCTACCCCTGTAGGAGCGAGCTTGCTCGCGATGGACGTCAACGATAACGCTGGCAACCTGACGCCCCACGGCGCTCTCAGGCTCATCGCGAGCAAGCTCGCTCCTACAGAGGTTCCCGGCATCAAAACAGGAAGCCTCCTACAGCGCTTCTGATTGAATTGCCTGCGTCTCAGACTAGTATCGGTTTCTGGTTTCAAGCATGAACGCTTGAACACTCCGGAAAACAAAAACAATGTCTGAGCCCTCTTACCCAGCTCTAAGTGGCGACCTGAAACGCCAACGGGCCTCGCGTTTTATCCTGATTACCAATATCTCGTTAATCAGTTTTTTCCCGCTGAATATCCTCCTGCCTTCTTTTCCTGCCTTGGCCGGGGAGTTCAACACTTCAACCGCAGAAATCGCCCTATCCACCAGCCTGTTCACGCTGGTTTTTGCGTTTTCTCAATTAATAACCGGCCCACTCTCAGATAGGTGGGGGCGCAAGGAAGTTCTTCTTGGTTGCATCGTTGTATCTACGCTCGGATCTATAGGGTGCGCACTGGCTACGGACTATCTGGGCTTCCTGCTATTTCGCATCATGCAGGCAATCGGGTGTGGTTTTTTTGTGCTGGGTCACGCATTGGTGGAAGACTTGTTCGAAGAACAGGATCGGGCCCGGGTGCGCATTTATTACATGACGCTGAGCGGTTCCTTTGTTGCACTGTCACCGCTACTGGGATCATGGTTGCAAACCACGTTTGACTGGCAGGGAAGTTTTTATGGTTTTGCGCTCATGGCGCTTGGCATGTTTATCCATGCCCAAGTGATACTACCCTCCAAAGCAGTCAACCATCAAAGAACACCCGTTTCCGTTCTACGCACGCTGAAATCCATTGTTGGAAATCGAGACTTCATCCGGTACTGGTGGATAGCCGCGTTAGTGTTCGCTTGCTATTTCGCGTTGATCAGCGTGACACCGCTGATCTTCATGGATGAGTTGAAACTGTCCGAGTACCAGTACGCTTGGGTACTTATGGTGTATGGGGTCGCCTATTTCCTGGGCGGAGTCGTTGCCAGCACTGTGCAGAAACATATTTCCCTCTCTCTGCAAATCAACATCGGCCTCGGTTTACTGGGTGCCGCTGGCGTATTGTTGGCGTTGATCATCCGTTATGAGGCGATGACAACCATCACCTTGCTCATACCGATGCTGATCAGTGCTCTGGCAGTCACCCTGGTTCGCCCTGCCGCCATTTCCGCAGCCATGTTGCTGTTCTCAAGCAGTGCCGGAACGGCAGCATCCGCAGGCAACAGCATCATGTTCATCACCGCGGCCGTCAGCAGCGCCGCCCTCGCACAAGCCGGGGACAATTTGCTGATCGCCATTGCCGTCAGCTACATCGTATTCAGTCTTTGGGGTTTGCTGACGAACACCAGGATCGGGCGCTGACTTGTAGGAGCGAGCTTGCTCGCGAAAAACGTCAACAATGACGCAGCGCTTCTGGTAACCAGCGTTGTCTGTAGGTTCATCGCGAGCAAGCTCGCTCCTACAGATATAAGACACATCTGGAACTACTGTCGGACCGACAGGCTCCCCTTCCTCACCTACCGTTTCTCTTCCAATCGCAGAAGAGGACCAAGGAATGTCCAACGCACCCCATGCCCATCACTTACGCACCGGTCGCTACTCGGAAAACGGCCGGATTTATTTGCTCACAGCTGTCACCCACCAGCGACAACCCGTCTTCAAGGACTTGCATATGGGTCGTACGGTGGTAAGCGAATTCAGGAAAGCAACTGAGGACGGCCAAGCCTCCTCTATTGCCTGGGTGATCATGCCCGATCACTTTCACTGGCTGGTCGAGTTGCATAGCGGTGATTTGCCGAAACTGATGCAAGCCACCAAATCTCGAAGCGCCCGCGCTATCAACAAAGCGAGAGGCTGTCACGAGACGCTATGGCAAAAAGGTTATTTTGACCGGGCGCTGCGTCACGAGGACGACCTGAAAGCGATAGCCCGATACATCGTTGCCAACCCATTGCGAGCAGGGCTAGTCGACCATATCGGCAAATATCCGCTATGGGACGCCATCTGGCTCTGAAACGCAGCCAACTGTAGGAGCGAGCTCGCTCGCGATGGTCGTCAACGATAACGCGTTTATTCTGGATGAACGCGTTGCCCGCTGGTTCATCGCGAGCAAGCTCGCTCCTACAGATAATCGTTCCATGTGAAGTTCCGCAGGCCTGCCCGCACGTCTTGTGAATGCTGCCTCCACGCTTACGACCATTCCCTCCAGCCGCCAGCCGTGTAGAATCGCGAACATTCATCGCCAGTCATCCCCGGCGGGTTTATGAGCTCAAGCTGAAGCGCGCGGCGATCCCGCAAAGTTATCGGCAACTTCCGGACACGCGGCCATTTCTGAGTGTTCCAGACGTCAATAGAAGCTCACTTCCCTTTTGATACCTGATTAGCCGCCCGGAGTGCTTCATGCCTGATTACCGCTCGAAAACATCCACCCACGGCCGCAACATGGCCGGTGCCCGCGCACTGTGGCGCGCCACGGGGATGAAAGATGACGACTTCAAGAAGCCGATCATCGCCATTGCCAACTCCTTCACCCAGTTCGTACCGGGCCACGTCCACCTCAAGGACCTGGGCCAGCTGGTTGCCCGCGAAATCGAACGCGCTGGCGGCGTGGCAAAGGAATTCAACACCATCGCTGTCGATGACGGCATCGCCATGGGCCACGACGGCATGCTGTATTCGCTGCCGAGCCGCGAGATCATCGCCGACTCCGTCGAGTACATGGTCAACGCCCACTGCGCCGACGCCATCGTCTGCATTTCCAACTGCGACAAGATCACCCCTGGCATGCTGATGGCGTCCCTGCGCCTGAACATCCCGGTGATCTTCGTATCCGGCGGCCCGATGGAAGCCGGCAAGACCAAACTCGCTTCCCACGGCCTCGACCTGGTCGACGCCATGGTGATCGCCGCCGACTCCAGCGCTTCTGACGAGAAAGTCGCTGAGTACGAGCGCAGCGCCTGCCCGACCTGCGGTTCGTGCTCCGGCATGTTCACCGCCAACTCGATGAACTGCCTGGTCGAAGCCCTGGGCCTGGCACTGCCGGGCAACGGTTCGACCCTGGCCACCCACAGCGACCGCGAGCAGCTGTTCCTGCAGGCCGGCCGCACCATCGTCGAACTGTGCAAGCGTTACTACTTTGATAACGACGAGTCGGTATTGCCGCGCAACATCGCCAACTTCCAGGCGTTCGAGAACGCCATGACCCTGGACATCGCCATGGGCGGTTCCACCAACACCATCCTGCACTTGCTGGCCGCCGCCCAGGAAGCCGAGATCGATTTCGACCTGCGCGACATCGACCGTCTGTCCCGTCACGTGCCGCAACTGTGCAAGGTCGCGCCGAACATCCAGAAGTACCACATGGAAGACGTGCACCGCGCCGGCGGCATCTTCAGCATCCTCGGTTCGCTGGCCCGTGGCGGCTTGCTGCACACCCAGCTGCCGACCGTGCACAGCCGCAGCATGGAAGAAGCCATCGCCAAGTGGGACATTACCCAGACTAACGATGAAGCCGTGCATCACTTCTTCAAGGCTGGCCCTGCGGGCATCCCGACGCAAACCGCGTTCAGCCAGTCGACCCGTTGGGAAACCCTGGACGACGACCGTGAGAACGGCTGCATCCGCAGTGTCGAGCACGCGTACTCGCAAGAAGGCGGCCTGGCCGTTCTCTACGGCAACATCGCCCTGGACGGCTGCGTGGTGAAAACCGCCGGCGTCGACGAGTCGATCCACGTGTTCGAAGGCAACGCCAAGATCTTCGAAAGCCAGGACAGCGCCGTGCGCGGCATCCTCGCCGACGAAGTGAAGGAAGGCGACATCGTCATCATTCGCTACGAAGGCCCGAAAGGCGGCCCGGGCATGCAAGAAATGCTCTACCCGACTTCGTACCTGAAATCCAAAGGCCTGGGCAAAGCCTGCGCCCTGCTCACCGACGGCCGTTTCTCCGGCGGCACTTCGGGCCTGTCCATCGGCCACGCTTCGCCTGAAGCGGCTGCCGGTGGTGCGATTGGTCTGGTGCAGGACGGCGATAAAGTGCTGATCGACATTCCGAACCGCTCGATCAACCTGTTGGTCAGCGACGAAGAACTGGCGGCACGCCGGGTCGAGCAGGACAAGAAAGGCTGGAAACCGGTGGAAGTGCGTCCACGCAAAGTGACCACCGCGTTGAAAGCCTACGCCCTGCTGGCCACCAGTGCCGACAAGGGTGCTGTGCGTAACAAGGCGATGCTTGACGGGCTGTAAGCGTTAACCGTCGAACATGAAAATGCCCCGCCAAGTGCGGGGCATTTTTTTGCGCCGATCCCCTGTAGGAGCGAGCTTGCTCGCGATGGTCGTCAACGATAACGCTGGCATCCTGACACCCCGCGGCGTTCTCAGGTTCATCGCGAGCAAGCTCGCTCCTACAGTGGGCGTCACATCGATCAGTCCTGCGGGTCGAGATTATCCAACGCCTGATTCACCGCCAATTCGCCCAGCATGATCACCTGTGCAATCCCCAGCATTGTGCTGCGTTGCGAACCTTCCAGCAGTGCGGCGAAATCGCTGGCCATGACATTGGCCGAGGCGAGGGATTCGCAGGCGTGGGCCAACAGGGTTTCGGTGTCGAGGCCGGGGGCGATGACGAATGTTCGGCTGGGTTTGCGCGGAGGATCGGGGGTAATTTTGAGCATAGATAAAACTCCTTACACCATAAGACAAGGAGCCATCACCCTCGCTACCAAACGAAGGGTGGCGGCCATGCGCAGGTTGGTAGACCGGGGTGTAAGGAAACCGGCGCGCCCGAAAGCGCCCTGTGCATGACCACCATAAAAAGCAGAGACGCAAGAACGCCTGCAAATCATGATGCTTTGCACCCTACACAGCCGGGCTACCAAACCCGATCACTGATGCTCAGTGACAGGTAGACGGTAGATTCCAGGAGTAAGGCGCACAAGCCGGCGGATTCTGGCGTAGTCGTAGGCCGCTACGCAAGAATGCGTAGGTTTCGACTGTAAGGAGATGTCGTTCGAGCGGAGGCTTTCATTGCACCGATTGGCCCCATCGGTGTAGAAACGGACACATCCTTTACGATTGAAACCGGGGACATCCTTTACGTTTCTGTTGGCTTGAAAGGCGGCTCTCGCCGCTTTTCAGCCTGCCTAATAGGTAACTGCAGAGGTAAATATCCCACA